>JAZUFX010000051.1:0-25350 GCA_045640885.1 Bacteroidaceae bacterium
GAATGACTGAAACGAAGCTTCTGTCCTTGCGGCCTTTCTTGAACTGTACCGTTCCGTCAACCAGAGCGTACAGTGTGTGGTCCTTGCCCATTCCGATGTTTTCACCCGGATGATGCTGGGTACCGCGCTGACGTACTATGATGTTACCTGCTTTTGCAAACTGTCCACCCCAAATCTTAACGCCAAGGCGCTTGCTGGCAGACTCACGGCCGTTCTTAGAACTACCTACACCTTTTTTATGTGCCATATCTTTCTTGTTTTTTTCAGGGTTATGCTACTACTTCCTTAACCAGGAGCTCTGTGAACTGCTGGCGGTGACCGTTCAGCTTACGGTAACCTTTTCTTCTTCTCTTGTGGAAAACAAGAACCTTTTCACCCTTGACAAGAGCGGTCTTGACTTCACATACTACCTTTGCGCCCTTGACGGTCGGAGTACCGATGGTAACCTTTCCGTCCTTGTCGGCAAGAAGGATTTTTTCAAACTCTACGGTTGCACCTGCTTCAACGTCCTGAATGTGGTGCACGAACAGCTTCATACCCTGTTCAATCTTGAACTGCTGTCCCTGAATTTCAGCAATAACGTACATTTATTTTGCTTTTATTCATTACGTCCGACAGGTGGCCCGGCCAACGTGACCTGCACTTCTTCAACCTGCTACGGCACTAATCGGGCGCAAAAGTAGAAAAACTTTTCCATATGACAAACTTGTCGCCCTCTTTTTTCTTCATTATGGACCGATGCCGATGTGTGATACAAAATTGTTTCCATTGGCTTCGAAGTTCAGGATTTGATGTATATTTGCGCAGTTTATAATCAAATAACCATTATGAGAAAGATATTCATTCTGATTGCTGTTGCAGGTCTCGTGACCGTTCCGGCTGACGCCCAGTTGCTTAACCGTCTCGCTGACAGAGCTGTTCAGGCCGCTGAACGGGGCGTAACTAAAGCTATAGACAAGAAAACTGAACAGGCTGCCCAGAAAGCCGCCGAAAAGATGCTTGGCGGTGCAGAGAAGGCTCTTGACCAGCAGGTTGACAAGGCTGCAAAGTCAATCGAGGAGGCCGCTGTCAATGCCACTCAGGCTTATACTGACGCAATGGTGGAGTCGGCCGCAGCGCTGAACGCATCGGCCGCCGAACTCAATGCCGCCACTGATTCGCTGCGCAAGGCCAACGAAGCTGCCGGAATACAGACAAACGGTGCAGGACTTGCAGGTCTCATGGGTTCGTACATGACCCTGATGGGTGCCGGCACTCCCACCTATGAAGACAAGGGCAACGAAGTTGTCATGAACTGGCAGTACATTCAGTTCACCATGAACTGGACCGCCAGGTTCCGCGGTGACAAGTGTACCGAATCGGTCATTGCCTATATTTTCCCGACTCCCGAACTGGCCACCGAATTCTACCGCGACCAGATTGACGGCCTTGACAGGGACGAAGCAAAAAAGTACCGTCAGGACGACAAGACCGTCTATGAGGACAACTCCGACGAATTTGCAGACCAGGACAAGGTAGCGGTAAAGGCCGCCATTCAGAAGATGGTTCTTGCCATGGGAGGCAAACTGGAATAACAATCCGTTCTGTTTCCGCACCGGCCTATTTCCTGTAGATGGTCAGTGTGTGCAGGGTGGCTGTCAGCGTGAACAGCAGTATGGCTGTGATGACAATCAGTCCGTTGCCGCCTGGTGTGTAATCGGGCGAAAGCTGCGTCAGAATGCCGGAAATGAGCGGCTTGAGCAGCAGGGCGCATGCTGTGGCCAGAATGCAGGTGACAAGGTCCATGCATACTGCAAGCAGCTGGTAGGGGGCCGCAATGGCCTTGCGGGTGTATCCAAGCGAACGGAGTATGGCATTCTTGCTGCGGTTGCGCTCAATCATGAGCATGACCGTAACCAGAAGCAGGACGAATGCCAGAATGGAGAAGACGGCTCCGACAATTATTACCGATACAAGTACACGTTTCAGGACTGTGGCCAGACGTGCCGTCTCGCCTCCGCCCTCAATGGTGTAACCGTTGTCTGAAATGTATTCTGAAACTCTTGAGAATCCGTTCGATGCCGTTTCGGCTATAAGCCTTACGGGTTCTGACGGCTGCCCCGGTCCGAACATCCTGTTGGCCTGCGACAGGAAGCTTTCCGGCACGAGAATGGAATTCAAACGGTCCGAGAAGCCTGCAATGCGGCAGTTGTATACGCTTGACAGACCGTTGCCGTCAAGCCTGATGCGCAGCGATACGGCCGATACAAGCCCTTCGCTGAGCTGCGGTACGGCGTTTGAGGCGGCAAAGCCGTAGTTGTAGAAGTCCAGGTAGGTGCGTGGTACAATGACCGGAATCTCCTTGTCGCCGATGCCGGCAGTCCAGTCCTGCAGCGGAATGTCAAGGAAACGGTCGGGGACCGATTCAAGGAACATTCTGGTGGAGAGGCTTATGCCAATGAATTCGGCATAGCCGTGGACATCGAACCCTGACGAACTGAACGGCGCAATGTCATTCACGCCTTCAATGCTCTCAAAGTCCCGGATTTCATTTTCCGAAAAGGCCGCAGGGTTGACGTCGGCAATCAGCGATGCAATGGTGCCGACCGATGACACAGGCTTCGTTATGACCAGATACTGTCCTTTGAATATGTTGCTTTGGCTTTCGGTCACCTGTCCTGTTTCACGGTATGACCAGATGCCAAGCAGAACTATCACCGCACCGATGAGGCTGGCAATGGAGAATGATGCCAGCTGTCCGGAGTTTATGCTTTTGAGCAGAAGTTTGAAGCGCAGTCTCATGGGGTGTTACATCTGTATTGTCCGGTCGTACCTATACGGCAGGTCATAGCCGGTCGATGTTACAATCACGGCCGAACCGTCCTTGCTGCAGGTCTCTTCAAGCATGGCGGCCATGATGGACGCATTTTCGGGATCAAGGTGGCTTACCGGTTCGTCAAGCACGCGTATCTGTGCCGGTTGGACAAGCATGCGCACAAAGGCTACCCTCTGCTGCTGTCCCAGCGACAGCGTATTGACCGGCCGTTTCATTGTGGCGTCGTCAATGCCCAGGCGTTTCAGCATGTCTGTAATGTCCTGCAGACGGCAGCCCGGGAACAGTGCGGTTTTAAGCAGAATGTTGTCAACGGCCGACAGTTCGTCCATGAGTTTCAGATCCTGGTACATGACGGCAAGCTGACGGCATCTGACGTCTGACCATCCGTAGTCATCAAGCAGTCTTATGTTCCTGCCGTCAAACGATATTGTGCCGCTGTAATCGCTGCGCAGTCCTGAAAGGAAACAGCAAAGCGTTGTCTTGCCGTGACCCGATGCAGCACGTATCAGAACGCTCCTGCCTTTGTCAAAGGAAAGAACCCGTCCCCAGATGTCGGACTGACAGCCGGGAACGGTTTCTGAAAGTGCGGCAGGGATGACTCCTGCCAGGGTTATGCGGTCCATTACTTGATGTTCAGCACAAAATTGGCAATGGTCTCAAGGGCATTTGCCTGCTTGTCGTCAAATGCAATTTCAAAAATGATGCTGTTGCCGTTGTTTTCTCCATAGGTCTTGGCGTAGTCAAGAATGGAGAGCAGCTGGCCGGCAATGTTCAGGCCCTTTGAACCTGATTTTTCAAGTTCTGACAGGTCAAGTGTCTTGAAATCGACAGCAAAGCCGCCGTCCTTTATCATGCCGGCAAGGCGAGTGCTGCCAAAGTTGCCGTCGTTGGCCATACCCTTGGAACTGATTATTCCATAGACTCCGTCGGTGGTGACATCGATGTTGTCACATGAAATGTTCAGGCTTGAAGCGAACTTGCTGCAAAGCGAGTCGGTAAGACCGGCTGCAACCATGGTGAATTCGGGCTTGCCGCTTTCCGACATGGAGACGGAACCTGCAAATCCGGCGGCCATCAGGTCAAAGAACTGTTCGGCCGTAATTCCCATAGTGCCGACAAGTTTCTCATACTCTTCACGGCTTTCATCACCGAACATGGTGTTGTACTGCTCAAGCATGATGTCCTTGTTGAACTTGAATGCCATGGCAAACGAACTGTTGGAAGGAAGGTACTTGAAAAGCGGTTCCGGGCTTTCGGCTCCTGACGGGTAGGGCTCGTTGACAAATACATCGGTACGCAATGTAATGTTGCCCTGTCCGGCATTGGTCGAAATCATGACTGCTGCACCATTCAGCCTGTCGGCCACTGCTTTCATGACTGCATCGGCGGCATTGTCGTCGATATCAGGAACCGATGCCAGGAAATCGAAATATATTCCGTAGTCCATCCACATGGCAAAATCGCTGCTGCATTTCGCGAATTCGTCAAAGAACCTGTTGTCGACCGAGACATTCTTCTGTGACAGCAGTCCGGTCAGGACGGCATCGTTTTCTGTCTCTTTTGACGGCTTGAGGAATGGAATAGGGTTGATTACCAGAGCCTTGTTGTTGAAACCGAATGAGAATGACATTCCGTTGCTGCGGTAGCATCCAAGTGTATTGCCGTCCTTTGCCGGATAGACTTCGGCGTGGGCGGCTGCAAGTGCATTGCCAAGTCTTTCCGCATTGTCCAGCGGTACTATTATGAAAACCTTCGCGCTGTCCGATGCGTTCTGGACATTGCCGAAATCGGATGCTGTCAGTACAATGGGCTTGCTGAAATCTATTCCTGTGGCGGCCGATGGCTTTTCCATGACGGCACGTACCATTTCCTGTACGTCCTTGTCCTCGATAGCCATTCCGATGAGGCCGTTTGCGGTCATCATGAGTGACTTGAACTGAGCGTTTTCGGCAAGCGCTGTCTTGTCAAAGATTACTCCCGGATTGATTTTCATGGCACACTGGGTGTTGGCCGGTACAGCACTCAGATAGCTGTCCTGCTGTGCGCATGACCAAAAGCTTGCGGCGATAAGTGTGGCTGCAAGGCAGTTGCGGATGATAACTGATTTTTTCATTCTGAATATTTTGTTGTTGGGTTATTTTATCTCAAAGCAGGATTGGTCAGCTGGAACGGCTCGGCCGGATTGGGCTTGGAGTACTGCATTTCAATGCTTTCCAGAATCATGGCCTTCGGAGCGATGACAGTCGACAGCTGGCCGGTGGTGCGGTTGAAGTCGGCGTTGGTCACCTTCTCCTCGTGCGATGCGGCGAGAATGTGCTTGAAGTCCTGACGGCCGAATGCCGGATCGCCGCCTGGCAATATAAGCTCCTCGTTGCCGGTCTTGACATCGACCCTGATAAGCTTGTAGCAGTTGTAGGTTATGTTTCTCTGTATGTATGCGTGGTCAAGACCGTTCTTCCTGGCTTCGGCAATGAGCTTGGCCTTCATCTTTGAATACGGTACGGTCTTGCTGGAACTGATGTGCATTATTGAGAATTCAGGCGATGTCTGTATCTGGTAGTAATAAGGTATTCTGCCATGTCCGGTGGCCTGAGTTGCGCCCGGTGCGGGAACACGTGCGCATATCATGTTCTTGAGCATGCCGTCTTCAATGACGGTGAAGTCTGATGGAGGCGTAAGACCGTCAAAGTCAATGGTGTGGTATCCGGCAAGAGCCTGGCCCTTGTATGTCTCCATGTCGGAGTAAAGGTGCAGGCTGATTTTTGAATCAAGGAACTTCTTGCCCAGCACCTTGCTGCCTGTCAGTTCGGTGTTCTGCGAATATGAATATGGTGACCATGTAAGAGCGGCCTTGCCGACTTCGTTGAATATGGTGTTGAACGATTCCGTGACGCAGTCGTCAATGAGCATTATCGGGCCGATGTAGAAGTCACTGCCTGTGGCAGCCTGGCTCTTGTCCTTCATTGCCTGGGCGAATTCACGTACCAGGCCGGCAAGTTCGTCGGCGTTGTATGAAGTGGGGTCAAACGGAATCGAGTAGGTTTCGGTAAGCTCGGCACCGCCTGCATTCCTGACCGATGTGCCCGTGCCTATGGAGCATCGGTTGAACGGCATGCGCAGCTTCAGACCTTCGGAACTCATGCGGTATATGTCCGAATACTCGACATCGATTGTCAGATAGGTGTTGTACTGTTCGGGGAACTCAAGATATATGGCTGAGAGCTTGAGTGCAAGGTCTTCAAGAGCCTTGCGGTCCAGTTCGGTATCGACCACGCTTTCGCCAATGTACTCGCGCTCCGGCATAAGGAGGAAGTCGGGCAGGGCGGCCTCGTCTTCGGGTTTGGGCTTCACCTTAAGCTGGCTTGCCCTCTGGCTGTAGCTGTTTATGGAGTTCTTGAACACCATGTCGCCCAGCTGCCAGAGCAGACGGCGTATCATGCCGTAGTCGGCTTTCTCACCCATGCTGGCGGCAACGCCCGGAGGAGTGTTGGTAAGCGTCGTGTCACCAAGATGTATGTTGATGCAGCCTGTCAGTTCCCTTTCCTTGTAGCTTGAAGAGTAGAGTCCTCCAAGTGCGGCACCTATGCTGAGGTTCTTCGAGTTGTTTACGCGGTAGTCTATCTGGAAAGGTGCCGGCTGGCCGTCAAGCTTGAGCTGTTCCACGGAACGGTCCAGTTCGTCCTTCATTGCGCTGAAGATTATGTGCTCTTCGGTTCCGCTTACAGTCTTGGATTCGGGCTGCGGCAGTGTCTGTGGCAGTTCGTATCCGGTTTCGGAACGCTGGGTCTCAATCTTGGTGATGTAGATCATCGGCGATATGGCTGTAACCGGTACCCAGCCCGATTCGGCACCGCACTGTCCGGTAAACACCTTGGGGTCATAGCCGCCGGCGGCAATGCTTGAGAACATGGCCAGAGGTGTGCCGATGAGGGTCACGCCGCGTACCAGACGGTCCGGACGGCCATCGGCATAAACCTGATACACTTCAACGGGGTCAACGCCGAATGAGTTTATGGAACCGCCGTCACCAAGGTATGTCAGGCCGCTTGTGGCAGTGCGGAAAAAGTATCCGTATTCCTTGCCGAGACGCTTGATTTCCTTGATGAGCATGTCGCGCAACTGCTCGTCGGTATACGGGGTGGTCGTTTCAATTACAAGGTTGGACTGGCGCGATACGGGGTCGTATCCATCGCTGGCACGGCCGTGGCCGTTGCTGGTAGGGAATCCGTCAATCGGGGTGCGGTCAACCAGAAATTCCTTGAGCACGCCGTCCTGAACGCAGTTCACGCGCTGTGCCTTCACTGCTTCGTCATCGTACAGGTAGTGGCCGTACAGCTGGGTTCCGGCGTAACTGTCAATGGTGGGGTCATCGTAAACCTGGAAACCGGCAGGCAGTACAAGCTCGCCTACAAGCTTCTTGAATGTCTGGCCGCCGCTCTTCATGCGGTGTGCCTCAAGACGGTGACCGAATATCTCGTGGAAGAACACGCCGCTGGCCGAACCTGACATGATGGCCGGGCCTGCATACGGGTCTGCTATCGGAGCGTCGCGCAGTGCTGTAAGACGTTCCACAAGGTCTTTTGCGGCTGCTGTCAGGACATCGTCCGAAGGCAGTCCGTCAAGCTGGTATGCGAACCAGTCTTCATACAGAGGGCAGGTCATGCCGTCAACGGCACGTACGACACCCTGAAGCATAAGGCGTATTGCCGGCCTGTTCTGGACAACGGCCGAACCGTCGGTGTTCACAATGTATATTCTCTCAACGGTGTAGTCAATGGACGCAACACCGGCTTCTATTCCCGGACAGTCCTTGAAGATGGCTGAAATCCTGTCAAGGCGTTCCTCCCATGTCTTGAGATCGAACGTGTAGGCCGATGCCGGCAGCGGTTCTTCATAGTACAGTTCTGCAGGAGCATCCGAGAAACAGGGCGACTTGTCTTCGTTGTCGGCGTTGGTCATCATCTTCGATGCAGCCGCACTGAGGGCGTTGACCGATGCCGTGTAGCGCTTCATGGTTTCCGACCATATTCCCTGACGGACCGCCATGATGGCATTGTCGGTATATGGGACATTCACTGCCTGTCCGCTGCTGGTGCCTCCGTACTGGTTCGCGGTACCTGTCTGGCATTCGAATTTGAAATTGTCAAGTTCAGGTGACCCCACGCGGATTTGCGGGGTGATGGAGCGGCTGCGTGACTCGTCGGTTCTTGAAATGCCGAAATTGCTGCTCACGATTGCATTGTAGGTGTCATTCATGCGCAGTGACATGAAATAGGCCGGCACAGGCTTGGCCTTGAGCTGTTCCATGTTGTAGCTGAGTTCTTCACGCATTGCACCCACCAGAGGGTCGGTGTCCAGAGTCTGGGCATGGACCGGCTGAATGGCCAGCAGAACCGCCATTGCCGGAATCAGCATGCTGATAACTGTGTTTTTTCGTTTCATAATCAGGTTATTCTTATTGTTGTGTCGTGTTGTGTTTTGTCGGTTGTTCAACGGTTCAGGAAACGCTCCGCTTCCATGGCTGCCTTGCAGCCGCTGGCTGCCGCGCAGATGGCCTGGCGGTAACGCGGGTCGGCAACGTCGCCTGCGGCAAAGACGCCCGGTACGTTGGTGCAGGGGGTGGCGCCGTCGGTCCTGATGTAGCCTTCGGCATCGGTCTCCACCAAGGGCTTGAAAAGGTCGCTGTTGGGCTTGTGGCCTATGGCAAGGAAGAATCCGTCAATGGCAAGGTCATAGCGCTGCTCGCCGGCTTCTCCCAGATTCTTTACAAGATGTGCGCCCTGCAGCTTGGGCTCGCCGAAAAGCCCTTCGGTGTTGTGCTTGAACAGAACTTCTATCTTGGGGTTGTCAAGGACACGCTTCTGCATTATCTCGCTGGCACGCAGGTAGTCCTTGCGTACTATCAGATAAACCTTCTCGCAGAGCGATGCCAGATAGCCGGCCTCCTCGCAAGCCGTGTCACCGCCTCCGACAACGGCAACGGTCTTCTTGCGGAAAAAGAATCCGTCACATGTGGCGCAGGCGCTGACGCCGCGGCCGGCATATTTCTTCTCGTCTTCAAGACCGAGATACTTTGCGCTTGCTCCGGTGGCTATGATTACGGTGTCGGCCTGAATGGTACTGCCGTCATCGACGGTGACGGTGTAGGGACGCTTGCTGAAATCCACCGATGTTATGCTGCCCATGCGTATGTCGGCACCGAAACGGCTGGCCTGTGCGCGCATGTCCTCCATCATGTCATAGCCGCCTACGCCCTGCGGGTAGCCGGGGAAGTTTTCCACTACCGTGGTGGTTATGAGCTGGCCGCCGGACTGCTGTCCTTCATAAAGAACCGGATTAAGGTTGGCGCGTGAAGCATAGATGGCTGCGGTAAAACCGGCAGGGCCGGAACCGATGATAAGGCATTTCGTGGATTCCATTATTTTCTTGTCGTTGTTTTCTGTAGTCTGCAGTCATTTGACAACCTGTCCGGCGCATTTGCTACAGTCTGTGTCATTATTGTATGTTAAATGTTTCAAGAACACGGTCAAGCTGGACCTCGTCGGCTATCAGGACCTGACGCGGCTTGCTGCCGTCCTGCCGTCCCACAATGCCGGTCTTTTCTAGCTGGTCCATAATGCGGCCGGCGCGGTTGTAGCCTATGGCGAACTTGCGCTGTATGAGCGATGTCGAGCCAAGCTGGTTGACGACCACCAGGCGGGCGGCATCGGCGAAAATCGGGTCGAACTTGCCCATTTCCACACCGCTGCTGTCCATGTCGGCCTCGTTCTCATCGACGTACTCGGGCAGCGGATAAGCCTCGGTGTAACCCTGCTGGCTGCTTATGTAGCGGACAATGTCATTGACCTCGGGGGTATCGACAAAGGCACACTGCACGCGTTCGGGTTCTCCGCTTTTTCCTATGAACAGCATGTCGCCGCGGCCTACCAGCTGGTTGGCGCCCGGACGGTCCAGAATGGTTCTGGAGTCAATCATGGAACTTACACGGAATGCCATGCGGGCGGGGAAGTTGGCCTTGATGGTTCCTGTTATGATGTTTGCGGTAGGACGCTGCGTGGCAATGATCATGTGCATGCCCACCGCACGGGCTTTCTGGGCAATGCGGGCAATGGGCATTTCAATGTCCTTGCCGGCTGTCATGATAAGGTCGCCGTATTCATCGATTATGACAACGATATACGGCAGGAAACGGTGTCCCTTTTCGGGGTTGAGCCTTCTGGACTTGAACAGTTCGTTGTATTCCTTGACGGAACGTACGTTGGCCTGCTTGAGCAGTTCGTAGCGGTTGTCCATCTCGATGCACAGTGACTTGAGGGTGTGGACAACTTTGGTGGTGTCGGTGATTATGGCGTCCTCCTCGTCGGGCAGCTTGGCCAGGAAGTGCCTTATTATCGGGGCATAGACGCTGAACTCGACCATCTTGGGGTCGACCATGACCAGCTTCAGTTCGGCAGGGTGCTTCTTGTAGAGCAGCGATGTTATAATGCAGTTCAGGCCTACCGACTTTCCCTGTCCGGTAGCGCCTGCGACAAGCAGATGTGGCATGGCGGCAAGGTCCTGGATATAGACTTCGTTGGTTATGGTGCGTCCAAGTGCCATGGGCAGTTCCATCTTCTGGTCGGCATCGGCGAATTTTTTCGTGTTCAGAATCGACTCCATCGACACCATCATGGCTTTCTTGTTCGGCACTTCGATGCCTATGGTGCCTTTTCCGGGGATAGGTGCGATGATACGTATTCCCAGTGCCGCCAGACTCAGTGCTATGTCGGCCTCAAGATTCTTGATCTTGCTGATTCTGACACCTGCTGCTGGCGTTATTTCGTAAAGCGTTATGGTGGGGCCCACGGTTGCCTGTATGGTCGAGATTTCTATTCCGAAATTTCTGAGCACCGTAATGATGCGCTCCTTGTTGCCCCGCTGTTCCTGTTCGTCGATTGCCGGTCCGATGTTGTCGTAGTGCTTGAGCAGGTCAAGGGTGGGGAACTTGTAGTGTGACAGGTCCAGACGGGGGTCGTACGGCTGCAGGTCAAGCACTCCGGCTTCGGGACCTCCGTCGGGCACTTCGGTGCCTCCGTCAACCTTGTCGACATCGACTGTCGTGGCCGATACGCCGGGTTCGGGCTGCACGGGTTCGGGTTCGGGCGCAGGTTCGGGTTCGGGTTCCGGCTCTGGTTCCGGCTCGGGCTCGGACTGTTCCTCCGCATCATGCATGGTCATATACGGGTCTTCCTGCAGGTCAGGATGCTGCAATGCCTGTTCGGTACCCTGTTTTGTGAACGATTTCTCAATGGTCCTTATGCCTCCTTTGATGTCCTCGGCCCGGTTGCGCACCCATGAGATGGTGCTGCCTGTAGCCCAGATGCAGAACACAAGCATGGTGAAGGCCAGGATGAGCAGCAGCCCGGGAACGCCTACCTGGCGTGTGAGGAAGCTGCATGCAATCTTGCCGTGAACGCCGCCCGGAACGATGAACGATTCCGACATCAGCCCCGACAGGGTGAGCTGCAGGAAAACCGATATCCAGACCATGAGGAAAATGCACGATATTATCCAGCTTGTCATTTTCACCCTGATGATTCCCATGAGCCTCAGCCCTATGATGAGAATCAGTATGGGTATCATGACCGACGGAATGCCGAACCATTCGTTGACAAGAAGCTGTGCCGTGCGTGCGCCCAGGCTTCCCGCATTGTTGGCGATGTCGCTGCTGGCCGATGTTATTGCGCTCTGGTCAATGCCGCCGTTGAAAATGAACGACAGGTATGCCAGTATTATGTAAACCGCTGCAAACGCAAGGAATGCGCCCGATCCGAAACGGAATGTTTCGCTGCGCAGCGACTGTATCATTTCCTTTATGTCAAAATGGAATTCCGGCTTCTGAATCCCGGTGCGTGATGCCTTTTCCTTTTTCTTGTCCATATGTGCAAAGTGTCATTTGCAAAGGTAGGAAAAAGTGTGCGTAAATAAAAAAATAAAAGGATGCCGGTTATAGGAAAAATCAAAGTAATTTTGCATCCCGTAAATACAGACTTGCAAATGGAAAAATCACCGGTATTTGACAGGAATACGGTCGAGTTCGTGACGGTTGCGGCCGAGTACTGCTCGTTCGTTGAAAAAGCTGGGGAATGTGACCGGGAACGTATGCTTGACGTGCTTTCAAAGCTTCTGCCGCTGCTCTATCTGAAGGCGTCGATGCTTGACGAAGTGACGGTTCAGGGTCTTTACCTTGAAGAAAGCGTGAGTGAACCCGAATACGATGACCTGCGCTGCCGTCTGCAGGCGGTTCTCCGTGAGAATGACGATTATCTGGAGGTGTTCGTCGAGGAAATGAAATACAGCGACACTCCCGTGCGCCGCTGCATTTCCGAGGATCTTGCCGATATATGGCAGGCTTTGAAGAATTTTGTACATTCATACCGCAGCGGACTGTCCGAGGTCATGGAAGAGGCCGTTGCCGTTGTAACCGACGGTTTCAGGACCTATTGGGGTCAGACACTGGCCAATACACTGCGCGCAGTACACAGTGCCAAGTACAATCCGGTTGAATACGGCGATGACGGTTCATTTGACAGGGAGGATCCCATATATGGTTGAGCTTTGGAATAAAATTGACAAATCGGAACTTGCCGACAAGCCCAGAGTGGTGTTTGAAGGCGTGATAGATGAAATAAATACGCTTGAAAGGGCCGAGGCTGCCGTCAGGGACATATCGGCCCACAGACTGATAGGCTTCGATACTGAAACGCGCCCGTCGTTCACCCGCGGAGTCCAGCATAAGGTGGCTTTGCTGCAACTGGCAACCGACGACCATGCGTGGCTGTTCCGTCTGAATCAGATAGGGATGCCCGATTGCGTTGCAGGACTTCTGGAAAACCCCGACATTCTGAAGATTGGAGTGTCGGTCAAGGATGACAAGGCACAGCTTGGCGGACGGCGTGACCTTAAGCCGGCCGGTTTTGTCGAGCTTCAGGACATGTGCGCCGAAATGGGAATCGAGGAGAAGGGCCTGCAGAAAATGTACGGCATCCTGTTCGGCCAGCGCATATCGAAGAACCAGCAGCTGAGCAACTGGGAGATAGCGTCGCTTACCGAAGGGCAGCGCCAGTACGCATCGATTGACGCGTGGGCCTGCCTGCGCATTTACAATTATCTGAGTGAACTGAAAAGGACAGGCGAATACACCATTATAAGGAAAGATGTTGAAGAAGGTAATACTCAAGAAAGGTAAGGAAGAGTCGCTTCTGCGCTTCCATCCGTGGATTTTTTCGGGAGCCATAGCTGATATCGAAGGCTGTCCCGCCGAGGGCGATGTGGTCGATGTGTATACAAGTGCAGGCCAGTGGATTGCAGTGGGACACATTCAGGTCGGCAGCATTGCCGTGCGTGTGCTGTCGTTCGTGCAGCGTCCCGTCGATCAGGCTTTCTGGGAGGAGAAACTGCAGGTGGCTTTCAATCTCAGGACCAGTCTGGGTCTTACCGGCCGCAGTGACCATAATATTTACCGTCTGGTACATGGCGAGGGCGACAACCTGCCCGGTCTGATTGTCGATGTCTATGGACGCACCGCTGTCATGCAGGCCCATTCGGTAGGCATGCACTGCCAGCGTATGGAAATTGCCGCCGCTTTGGAGAAGGTGCTTGCAGGCAGCATTGACAGCATATACTACAAGTCAGAGACCACTCTCCCGTTCAAGGCCGACATTGACCGCGGAAACGGATATATAAAGGGAGGCCCGCTGGACGATGTGCCGCTGGAATACGGCATGAAGATGCCGGTCGACTGGATAAGCGGCCAGAAGACGGGCCTGTTCATCGACCAGCGCGAGAACCGTGCGCTGCTGGAACGCTGTGCCCGCGGATGTAACGTGCTCAACATGTTCTGCTATACCGGAGGCTTTTCGCTGGCTGCCCTCAGGGGTGGCGCCAGCCTGGTACACTCGGTCGATGCGTCGGCCCGTGCCATTGAACTGACGCAGGGCGGTGTCGAGAACAATTTCCCCGGCGACACACGGCATAAGGCATTCGTCCAGGACGCTTTCAGGTACCTTGATGAAATGGACCCCATATATGACCTTATAATATTGGACCCGCCTGCATTTGCAAAGCACAAGGATGCACTGAAGCATGCGCTGATAGGCTACCGCCGTCTGAACCAGAAGGCCATGGAGAAAATCAGGCCGGGCGGAATACTGTTCACTTTTTCGTGTTCGCAGGTCGTTACGAAGGACCAGTTCCGCATGGCTGTATTCACCGCCGCGGCACAGGCGCACCGCAGCGTGAAAATACTGCACCAGCTGCATCAGCCGGCCGATCATCCCATCAACATTTTCCACCCCGAAGGCGAGTATCTGAAGGGGCTTGTACTGTCTGTGGAATGATTTTTGCAAAAAAATATACTAAAAGTGTGCGCAATATAAAAAACAGTGTTATATTTGCATTGTGTTTTTCATGGTATTAGATTTAATTAGAAGATGAGTAGTCGGGAGACTACTCATCTTCGCTTTTTTATGCATACCTTTGTATATCATGAATGAAAGGGGCTTGAGATTCAGATTGTCGCTCATGATGTTCCTGCAGTTTGCGGCAATGGGCGCTTATCAGATTTCCATCGGGATATACCTTGCAAGCGTGGGCTACGGCAGCCGCATAGCATGGTTTTTCACTGCCCAGGGAATAGCTGCACTTTTCATGCCGGCTCTTGTCGGACGCATTGCCGACCGTTATGTCCCTGCCCAGAAGCTGTTCGGCGCATGTCATGTGCTGTCGGCCGTCTTCTTCGGTTTCATGGCGCTGGCCGGAACTGCGGCAAGGCCGTCGCTCATGTCTGTCTTCGTTCCGTACGTTGCCGGCATCCTGTTATTTGTCCCGACCATATCGCTGAGCAATTCAATCTGTTTCATCCAGCTTGTAAAGAACGGAGCCGACGTCGGAAGGGCATTTCCCATGATCAGAATCTGGGGCACGGCAGGATTCATAGTCTCGATGCTGGCCGTCAATTTCATGAATATCGAGTCCAGTCCGGCCCAGTTCCTGCTGAGGGCTGCAATCGGCATTGTTCTGGGAGCGTACGCTTTCATGCTGCCGGGGTGCGACGTCCATGGTCCGGAGGAAACGTCCAGGTATGAGTCGTCGTGGATTGACAGCGTCAGGTCTATGCATGGCAGGGGGCTTACGGCCTTCTTTATGCTGACCATGCTGTTCGGCGTCTGCCTTCACATGTCAAACGGCTTTACCGGTCCGTTCCTGGACTGTTTTGAAACGATGCCGCAGTACGAGGGCTCGGCCATTGTGGGCAATTCCATGATGGTGATGTCGGTGTCGCAGGTCTGTGAGGCGCTGTGCATGCTCGTCATGCCTTTCGTGCTGAGGCGTATCGGGGTGAAGCCTGTCCTTATGATATCGGCTCTTGCATGGTGTGCACGGTATCTGCTGCTTTCGTTCGGCAATCCGGCCGGCGGGGCGTGGATGATTGTTCTTGCCATGGTGATGTACGGCATAGCTTTCGACATGTTCAACATATCGGCTTCAATCCATATCGACAAGTCGGTACATCCTTGCCAGAGGGCGTTCGCACAAGGTCTGCTGGTGGTCATGACAAACGGTCTCGGCGCTTCGATAGGGATGCTCGGCGTACAGAAAGTGGTCAATATTTACACCTGGCCGCAGCAGTTTGGCCAGCGTTTTTATACTTTTGGGGACTGGCAGACGGTATGGCTGATTTTCGCGGCTTTTGCGTTTGCGCTGTTCCTGCTTGTACTGCTGCTTATGAAGAATGAAAAAGCTACGGACTGACTTATGTGGATATTCTATTGCCCTGACATAGAGACCGATATGGAACTGCCTCAGGAGGAGGCGGGACACTGCATACGTGTGCTGCGCCTCAAGGAAGGCGACAGAATTCTTCTGGCCGACGGGAAAGGCAGTTTCCACGATGCCTGCATAACGTCGGTTACCGGAAAGCGCTGCTTTGTGCATATTGAAAAGTCGCAGAGGCAGGCGCCTCTGTGGAACGGGTATGTACATATTGCCGTCGCCCCGGCAAAGCTTATGGACCGTAATGAATGGTTCGTTGAAAAGGCTGTGGAAATAGGTGTGAATGAAATCACATTCATCGATACCGAGCACAGCGAGCGCACGGCAATCAAGCTGGAGCGCGTTGACAGGATAGCCGTATCGGCCATGAAGCAGTCAAAGAAAGCCCTGCTTCCGCATATCGAGGGCATGGTGAAGTTCGGCGAACTGATATCGAGGCCGTTTGACGGTGACCGTTTCATTGCGCACTGCGATGAGAACGGCGCACGCACCCACCTGATGGATGCCCTTGTTCCCGGCCGCAATGCAATGGTCCTGATAGGCCCGGAGGGCGATTTCAGCCCTGCCGAGATACGTATGGCGCTCGATGCCGGATTCCGTCCGGTATCGCTGGGTGACTCCCGTCTGAGAACCGAGACGGCGGCGTTGGCATCGGTCATGATGATGAACCTTAATGCAAGGCACAGGAATCCATGAGGTACTTCATGTTTCTGGAATTTGACGGGACGGCCTACTGTGGCTGGCAGATACAGCCGGGCAGCCCTTCGGTGCAGCAGTGTCTGGAAGATGCCCTGTTCACGTTCCTGCGCGAAAATGTGACTGTGACGGGTGCGGGACGTACCGACGCCGGTGTCCATGCCACTGAAATGGCAGCCCATTTTGACCTGTCTGAAGAGCGTGACTGCGGGTGGCTGAAATCAAAGCTCAACGGTCTGCTTCCTGCCGATATCGCCATTCACCGCATCGTTCCGGTGAAGGCCGGCGCCCATGCGCGTTTCGATGCTGTAAAGCGTACGTACAAATACTTTGTGAGCCTGGAAAAGGGCGCCTTCGGACGCAGTTACAGCTGGCTGCTTGCAAACCGGCCGGACTTCGAGCTTATGAACCGTGCTGCGGCTGTTCTTCTGGAAACGGTCGACTTTACCAGTTTTAGCAAGCTGCACACGCAGACAAAGACAAACAACTGCCGTGTCAGCAAGGCTCTCTGGTACGAATTGCCCGACGGCCGATGGGTGTTTGAAATAAGTGCGGACCGTTTTCTCAGAAATATGGTGCGTGCAATAGTTGGCACTCTCATGAAAGTGGGCCGCCATCAGCTGACCGTTGACGGGTTCCGTCAGGTCATTGACAGTCTGGACCGGTGCAGCGCCGGCGATTCGGCTCCGGCCTGCGGCCTGTTCCTGACCGGCGTCGAGTACCCCGAAGATATTTTTGCAGAATGAATGTATGAAAAAGATTGCTGCCCTGTTTGTAATGCTGGCAAGCCTTGCCGCCGGTGCCACCGGCATTGAAGTGAAGGATGTGCTGGCCACGATGCCCGATTCGCTTATGCCTCTGATTTCACAGAGCGGCCGTCAGGATCTGATTGACTTTTACGAGAGCGGCGTCCTGGGTTGGACGACTAACCGTCTTGGCGGAACCGGCCGCACGTTGTATTTTGACAGTGACAGGGTTACGGTCATGCCGTCAGGTGAGAGTTCGCTTGATATCATACTGCTTCCGTTGAAGAAAGGCGGCAAGCTGGTGTGCGTAATCAAAAGCGTGCAGATGGGCGAGTTCCGTGATTCGCGCATCTCGTTCTATTCGCCACGGTGGGAGCCTTTGCAGACAGAGCGCTTCATCGTGCTGCCCGGGTTCGATGACTTTCTGGAACCGTCGGCCCTGAAGAACGATTCAGTCGGTGCCTTGCGTGCCATGTCGCTTCTGCGCTTTGTTTCAATTGCGCCGACGGCCGGCGGCAGCTGCGGTCTGGAGTTTGCCTACACCTCATTCGGCAATCTTGGTCCCGATGCCGAACCCTACCGCCATTTCATGAAGAAGGCCCCGCTGCGCTACGTCTGGAACGGCCGCCGTTTCAAGCTGCAGTCCGGGAAGAAATGAAAAAAGGAAGCCCGAAAGCTTCCTTTTATTTTCTGTGATATCGCTGCGCAACCGCTTACTTGCGGGTCTTTGCGTAACGTGACATGAACTTGTCCACACGTCCTGCGGTATCGACCAGCTTTGACTTGCCGGTGAAGAACGGGTGAGAAGTGTTTGAAATTTCAAGCTTGATTACCGGATAGGTCTGTCCTTCAAATTCAATGGTTTCCTTTGAAGCGCAGGTTGAACGTGACAGGAAGCAGTCTCCGTTTGACATGTCCTTGAACACAACAGGACGATAGTCCTCTGGGTGAATACCTTTTTTCATAATCTTATTTGGTTTTTAATTTCTCCATTAAATCTCCACCGGAACAATAGGCGGAGCAATATGTATGGGGGTTTGCGGGCGCAAAGTTACACATTTTCAGTTAACGGGCAAGAATATGCGGCCTTTTTTTGACAACGCGTGCCATTTGACGGCCGTTTGTCCCTGTTGTAAATGAAATTTATGTACATTTATAAGCTGTTCCGCAGGTTGCGGAGCATGAATTGCAGTTCCCGAAAATGAATCGTGTTGTATCGGCATTGCTGTTGCCGCTTCTGTTTGCCGGCTGTGGAAAGGGACCGGCCGATGTTCCGGACCCGACCTGCATTGAGGATCTGTTCGGCTACAGGGTCGCTGTCAGTTCCGGCGATTCGTACGACCATCTCATCAGTGAATATCCTGAAATCATTCCGGTCAGGGTAGGAGGCGGCGAAGTGCTCGTCACGGTGCAGAAAGGCAAGGCCGACTATGGCATGAGCGACAGTATTGCGTGTCTGTCGGTCGACATATCGGAATACGGTCTTGAACCCAAATTCACGGGCTTCAGGTCAATGGACTATCCTATAGTCTTTTCAAGGGGAAGCGCCGGACTGTGCGCGCGGTTCAATGATTTCGTGACGTATGCCGACAGCACCGGGCTGCTGCAGCGCCTCAAGAACAAATGGGTGAATGCCGACGAGAGCATTCATGTCCTTGACAGTCTTGACCTGCCTGGGACCGGCAAGCCCATGAAGATAGCCGCAGCCGGCATAAAGTACCCCTATACATACTATAGCGGCACCGAGCTGACAGGCTTCCAGACCGACATGATGCGGCATTTCAGCGCATGGTCGGGAGTGCCTGTCGAGATAGTGTTCTACGACCTTGGCGCTGCCCTTCAGGAGCTGCAGATGAACCGCATTGATGCCACGTACATTCCAATTACCATAAACGAGGAGCGGGCGCAGATGGTAATGGCATCGGTTCCGTATATCCATGACGGAGGAATGTGTTTCGGCCGCATAAAGGGATATGTGGACAGGGAGAGTTTCTTCCTTAAGCTGAAAGACAGTTTCCTTAATAACCTGATAACTGAAGACCGGTGGACCCTGATGGCCGGCGGACTGTGGCTGACCGTATATGTCTCGCTGCTGTCGGTGCTGCTTGCCACGGTCATCGGTGCCCTGCTGTGCCGTATGCGCATGTCAAAGGGACGGTTCGTGTCCGGCTTTGCCGGAACGTTTGTCGAGGTGGTGCGCAGCATTCCGCTGCTGGTGCTGCTCATGCTGCTGTTCTACGTTGTTCTGGCACCGTTGCAGCTGCCTGCCGAGATGACGGCTGTGATATGCTTCGGACTCTATTTCGGCGCCTACATGAGCGAGACGTTCCGTACCGGTATCGGGGGTGTTGACGCAGGCCAGTGGGAGGCGGGTGCGGCCCTTGGCATGAAGCGTTTCATGACGTTCCGCAAGGTGGTGCTGCCACAGGCCATGCTAAGAATAATTCCGGTGTATAAGGGACAGATGATAACGCTTGTCAAGAGTACCTCGATTATAGGGTATGTTGCCATTATGGATTTGACCAAGGCCGGCGATGTGATTCGCGCACGCACGTTCGATGCGTTCTTCCCGCTGCTGTTCGTGGCTGCCGTCTACCTGCTTGTCTCGTGGCTGTTCGGCCTTGGACTTGACATATTGGAAAAGAGACTCACTCCAAAAAGCCGCAGAATATGAAAGCGTTGAAATACATTATGCCCGTATTGCTGCTTCTGGTCTCGTGCAAGGCGGAAACGTCACGGCAGGATATTCATGCAGTGGAATCGCTTGATGATCTGGCGGGCTTCAAGGTTGCTGCATCGGCCGGCAGTTCGTATGACCTTATGCTGTCTGACATTCCCGGTGTGGACGTTGTGCGCATCGGTGTAGGCGAGCTGCTGCTTGCCGTCGAGAAGGATATGGCCGATTTCACTCTGATGGACCAGACCCAGGCGCAGATGGCGCATCTTGAAAGCCGTGGCCTGGAAATACGCATGTCCGGAATAATGAAGAGCACCGCATCGGCCGGATTCCGTCTTGGCGATACGCGGCTGTGCAATGAATTCAATGAGTTCCTGGCGGAGTTCAGACAGAGCGGTGAATATGACCGGTGGAACAGCCTGTGGCGCAGCAACTGCGATTCAATGGCCGAGGCGCTCATACGCCGCCCGCGTCCTCAGGGAGACCGTACCATCCGGGTGGGAATCACGGACAACATTTACCCGTACATATTCATAAAGGACGGCAGTCTGACAGGAATGGAGGTCGATGTCATGGAGCATTTCTGCAGCAGCGCCGGCATCGTGCCCGAATACATAGCCCAGGAATTCACTACCCTTATTCCTGCACTCAATTCGGGAAAGATCGATGTCATACTGTCGCACATGCGCGTTACCGCCGAAAGGTCAAGGCAGGTGCTTTTCTCGGCCCCGTACATAGAAGGCGGAGGTGCCCTGATTTGCCGCAGCGGTGCATCGGCCATGCCGGAAAAGGCGGGAATATGGCAGAGGCTGAAGGACAGCATAGACAGGAATCTGATAAGGGAGAACCGGTGGCAGCTGCTCGTGGAAGGCCTGTGGCGGACAATCCTCATTTCGGTGCTGTCAATACTGGTCGGGACAATGATCGGCATATTGCTGTGTATGGTGCGCATGAGCCGCAGCAGACCGGTGGCCAATACATCGAAGGCGGTGATAGACCTGGTGCGCGGCATTCCCATACTGGTGCTGCTCATGATAATGTGCTATGTGGTTTTCGCCTCGTCGCGCATTCCGGCGCTGTGGATTGCGGTGTTCAGTTTCGGACTCTATTACGGCGCCTACTTCTGTGAGATTTTCCGTACCGGAATGATGGGCGTAAGCCCCGGACAGTGGGAGGCGGGCGTCGCCCTGGGCTTGAGAAAATTCCAGACATTCAGACTTGTTGTGCTGCCTCAGGCCCTGGTGCGGATAATACCCGTCTTCAAAGGCGATGTCATTGCACTCATAAAGGGTACATCGATAGTGGGCTATGTGGCTGTCATGGACCTGACGCGCGCCGGCGACCTTATCCGCTCGCGCACCATGGACGCATTTTTCCCGCTGATAATTGTGACAATGGCATATTTCTTCCTGTCGCGTCTGGCCGGGCGCGGACTTGATGCCCTGAACAGGAAGGTGACACCAAAAGGCAAAACCGTATGATAACAGTCAGACATTTGAAGAAGGTCTTTCAGACCCAGTCAGAAGAACTTACGGTTCTCAGTGACGTGAACTGTGAAATAAGAAAAGGCGAGGTCATTTCGATTATCGGTCCTTCGGGCACAGGAAAAAGCACTTTCCTGCGCTGCTTGAACCGCCTGGAGGAGGCTACGGCAGGGCAGATCGAGATTGACGGCACCAACATTCTGGACCGCAGGACCGATGTCAGCCTGCTGCGCCGCAAAATGGGCATGGTGTTCCAGAACTTCAATCTGTTTGAGCATCTGACAATTCTTGACAATGTCACGCTCTGTCCCATGACCCTGCTAGGACAGTCACGGGCCGATGCGGAAAAACGCGGCATGGAACTGCTTGAAATGGTGGGCCTGCATGACAAGGCCGGCAGTCTGCCGTGCGAACTGTCGGGCGGCCAGAAGCAGAGGGCGGCCATAGCGCGCTGTCTTGCCATGAACCCGGAAATAATCCTGTTTGACGAACCTACATCGGCCCTTGACCCTACCATGGTGAGCGAGGTGCTTGCCGTCATTCGCCGTCTGGCCGCCCAGGGCATGACCATGGCCATTGTAAGCCATGAAATGCAGTTCGTGCGCGACGTCAGCACCCGTGTGTTCTTCATGTACGGCGGCGAGATTTATGAGGAGGGCACTCCGCAGCAGATTTTCGACAATCCGCAGAAACCGGTCACCAAGGCATTCGTGAACAGGATACGCAGCCTTGACTTCAGGCTTGAGAACCGTCATTACGACCTGTACGGAATGTTCGGCCGGATTGAGACTTTCTGCTCGAAATACGGCCTTGGCAATGACATTACGGGAAAGGTGCAGCACGTCATTGAGGAGATGCTGTCTGAGATACTGCCGTTTTCGGGCCCCGTCAGCCTTAATCTGGAATACAGCGAGAAGACTTACGGACTAAGCCTGCTGTTCACGCAGGAAAATGCATCGGCATCCATCCTGGCAGGGATTGACGCCGACTCGGTGTCGCTGATGCTTGTGCGCGGAATGTCAAAGTCCGTTGAAGAAACCGAGCCCGGTCTGATACGTGTGGAGTTCTAAACTTTGTGAAAGTTGATAACTTTTCGGTAATCGATTTTTAAATAAAGTGGAAAGAATGTAATTTTGCGCCCGAATTGGATTTTTCATTCATAAACACATAAAAAACAATGGTTAACTACAAAGATCTGGGTCTTGTAAATACCCGCGCAATGTTTGCTGCTGCCGTTAAGGGCGGTTATGCAATCCCTGCCTTCAACTTCAACACAATGGAGCAGATGCAGGCTATTGTTATGGCTGCCGTTGAGACAAAGTCTCCGGTTATCATGCAGGTTTCTAAAGGTGCACGCAACTATGCAAACGGCACTATTCTGCGTAACCTTGCAAAAGGTGCTGTAGAATATGCAAAGGAACTGGGTTGCGAACATCCTGAAATCGTTCTTCACCTTGACCACGGTGACAGCTTCGAACTCTGCAAGGACTGCATTGACAACGGTTTCTCATCGGTCATGATTGACGGTTCACACCTGCCTTTCGAAGAGAACATCGCTCTTGCAAAGAAGGTCGTTGACTACGCTCATCAGTTCGATGTTACAGTAGAAGCTGAACTTGGCGTTCTGGCCGGTGTCGAGGACGAAGTAAGCGCAGCCGAATCACACTACACAAAGCCTGAAGAGGTTATTGAATTCGCTACCCGTACAGGCTGCGATTCACTGGCTATCTCAATAGGTACATCACACGGTGCACACAAGTTCACACCTGCACAGTGCACACTCGTAAACGGTGTTCTTGTTCCGCCTCCATTGGCATTCGACGTTCTTGAGGAAATCGAGAAGAAGCTCCCGGGCTTCCCGATCGTTCTGCACGGTTCATCATCAGTTCCTATGGACGAGGTCAACACCATCAACCAGTTCGGCGGCAAGCTCGAGGCTGCTATCGGTATTCCCGAAGAACAGCTCCGCAAGGCTTCAAAGAGCGCTGTCTGCAAGATCAACATCGACTCAGACTCACGTCTGGCCATGACCGCTGCCATCCGCAAGCATCTTGCTGAGAATCCCGGTGACTTTGACCCACGTCAGTACCTGAAGCCCGCCCGCGAGAACATGAAGAAGATGTACATCCACAAGATTGTGAACGTACTCGGTTCAGACGGCAAACTGCTGCAGAAGTAACAGAATACATTCTGTAACTGAATAATGGACAAGGAGATGGGCATTGCCTGTCTCCTTGCTTTTTTTGTCGCATTGTGACTTGTCTGCCGCCAGGCATGTTTAACTTATCGGAATTATTTTGATATTATGATAAAATGCAGTTATGAAACGGATTGTCATGTTTTCTTTCATGCTGGGCCTGACTGCTATGGCATCGGCTCAGTTCGGCTTGTTTCCAAGCATGGGAGGCGGTATGCCGTTCGGGATGCCCGCAATGCAGAACAGCGTCAATAAGGTGGAGATAGAATCGTCTAATCTGCCAATAATCAGCATCGACACAAAGGGACATGAGATAACCCAGAACAAGGTCGATGCCACAATGGACGTTACGGTTGACGGCAAGAGCCGGTATAAGGGTGACATTACAATCAAGCTTCGCGGCAACTCGTCGCTTATGATGCCGCAGCGGAAATTCTCCATAGTGACCCGGGCCGATGGCAAAAAAGACAACGTGCCGTTGCTTGGAATGGGGGCAGAACATGACTGGACACTGCTGAACACCTATACTGACATCTCGCTGCTGCGTGACCCTCTGGCCATGTATCTGTGGCGCTGCATGGGACATTGGGCGCCCGAGACGCGTACGGTCGAGGTCGTGCTGAACGGCAGCTACATAGGTGTGTATGTGCTGGCCGAGACAATCAAGCAGGGTAAGAACAGGCTTGACATTGCCAGCCTGAAGCCGCAGGATAACGCCGGCACCGAGCTGAGCGGCGGATATATTCTGCGCGTTGACAAGTACGATGCCGACGACAACACTTTCGCTTCAAGGCAGAAGGGAATTTCCCTGTACGGGCAGGGTGGACCGGGCATGATGCCGTTCGGTGCCGGCGGCATGAACGGAGGCGTTGTCTGGACCATAAAGTATCCTGCCAAGGACAAGATAACCGATGCGCAGCAGAATTACATAGAGAATTACATCCATGACTTTGAACGTGTAATGGCGGGACCGGACTTCGCTGACCCCGACAGGGGCTATGCCGCGTACATAAGCGTATCGGACTTCGTCGATTTCATTATCCACTCCGAGTTCATGCACAATGCCGACATGTATGTAAGCAGCACCTACTTTTACAAGACCAAGGCCGATGCCGACGGTACAGGCGGCAAGCTGCATGCCGGACCTGTCTGGGACTACAACTTCTCAATGGGAAACTGCACGTTCGGACTGGGCAACAAGGTTGACGCATGGAGCTACAACGGCAAGGACCAGGGCCAGATACCCGCTTTCTGGCAGAAGCTCATGTCGGATCCGAAGTTTGTCGGCAAGGTAAGGAAACGTTACACTGAACTGCGCAAGACCGTCTTGAGCACGGATAGCCTCAACAAGTACATAGATAGTTATGCCGTGCAGATGCAGGAGCCTGCAAAGCGCCATTTCGCCGCCTACAGCGACCTGCTTGTTCCTGAAAGGCAGTCACAGAGGCAGAACAGCAGGACGCAGGGCTTCATGGGAGGAATGTTTCCCGGCATGGGCGGCTCCTTTGGCGGCATGGGCGGCGGTATGTGGACCAGCTTCATGGCCTACCGCGTAAGCAGCTATGACCAGGAAATCAGGACTCTCAAGGAATGGATATCCAAGCGCCTTGCCTTCCTTGACAGAAACTGGCTGCTGGAGTGAATCCTGCCTGTCGGTGCACCGTATCTGACAGCTTGCAATACCATAGGAACTACCTCTGAGTTGCGGAGTATCACCTGATACTCGACAACTCAGAGGTATATTCTCCGGTACTCGGCCGTATTTGCGTCGTTAATATCCTGAAAAACGCAGCCATGGTATTGGGATATCATTATATCGCAAATAGTGTAACAGAAAAATAGAACTATGATAAAATTTAAAAAGTCCGTTCAATAAGAGCGGACTTTTTAAATTCTGGAACTTGATGTAATTTATTGACTGT
>JAZUFX010000052.1:0-40064 GCA_045640885.1 Bacteroidaceae bacterium
ATCTGGAATGTGCGTTCCAGAACACGGCCGTTGACAACGTTCTTGAGCTTGGTACGGACAAAGGTGTTACCCTTTCCAGGCTTTACATGAAGGAAGTCGATGCAGAAATAAAGCTGGCCCTCAAGGTTAATGCAGGTACCAATCTTGATGTCTTGGCAATTGATCATAAAAAAATTCCGTTATATAATTAATAAGTAGTATTCTAACAACGTGCAAAAATACTTCAATGGTCCAAAAGGACAAAACAATAGCGCAAAAAAAGAACGCAGTCTTTGATATATTGAAAAATAAGACTACCTTTGCCACCCGATTGCAGGAAAAGGTAGAATAACAACAAAAATCATATAACAATGAAAAGAACATTCCAGCCTTCCAACAGGAAGAGAAAGAACAAGCACGGTTTCCGTGAGAGAATGGCCACTGCTAATGGTCGCCGCGTACTTGCATCACGCAGAGCCAAGGGCCGCAAAAAGCTTACAGTTTCAGACGAATACTGCGGAACCAAGAAGTAATTCAAGGTTTTTTCAGACTGCACGGAGCAGGGAACTGACATAAGTCAGTTTCCTGCTTTCTTTTTTGTTCAATTTATGTAATTTTGTCCCTATCATAATGTTTCACGGAAATATGGAAAAGGAAAAAATGAAGAAGGCCGGAAAGATTATTCTTGTCAACATTGCGGCGATGGCCGCCATTGTCATTTTCATACTGGCCGGTGCCATGCATTGGATCAAGGGATACACCATGCACGGAAAGTACATCCAGGTTCCGGAAATATGCGGGATGGACGAAGCCAGTGCCGCCAATGTGCTCGGCAAGGCCGGACTGGCATACGAAATAAGCGACGTACGGTTTGAGAGAGCGGCAAAGGCCGGAACGATAATCGAGCAGAACCCGGAAAGCGGCTCCAATGTAAAGGAAGGCCGTAAAATCTATCTGACGGTCAATTCCGGCAACCAGCCTACAAAAGCGGTTCCGGACCTTGCCGAAAACAGTTCTCTGCGCGAGGCACAGTCAAGGCTGCAGGCATTGGGTTTCCGTCTTGACGAGACTGAAAGGATTGACGGCGACATGGATTGGGTATACAGCATAAAATACAACGGCAGAGACGTGGCGGCCGGGACACAAATACCGGAAGGCAGCACCCTGACCATTGTGGCAGGCAACGGCAATATGGTTCTTGACCTTGAAAGGTCCGATGAAACCGACCTGATAGACGACAGTTTCTTCGACAGCCGCATGTAATGATGACGCCGGTTAATGACAAGCATAACAGGATGGAGGAAATCGGCGAAGCGATTGATCCCGATCTCGATGAACTGGATGATTTCCAGGACAACAGGGATGAGGACGGCACTCAAGGCGGGCTGTTTGAACATTTCCGCGTGATTGCCGACAAGGGGCAGAGCCTGCTTCGCGTTGACAAGTTCCTGTTCGACCACCTGGAACACGCTTCGCGCAACCGCATTCAGGCCGCAGCCGATGCCGGCATGGTGATGTGCAACGGCAAACCGGTAAAAAGCAATTACCGTGTCAAGCCCCTTGACGCGATAACGGTCATGATGGACCGGCCACGATACAGTACCGATATTGAACCCGAAGACATACCGCTCGATGTAGTTTATGAAGATGACTGCCTGATGGTGGTGAACAAACCGGCAGGGCTGGTGGTTCATCCCGGTTGCGGCAACTTTCACGGCACTCTGGTAAACGCCGTGGCATGGCATCTGCGGGACAATCCCGATTATGACCCGAACAGTCCGCAGGTAGGTCTTGTCCACCGGATAGACAAGGACACATCCGGACTGCTGGTCATTGCCAAGACCCCCGATGCCAAGACCTCGCTCGGGAAACAGTTTTTCAACAAAACGACAAAACGGGCATACCAGGCTTTGGTATGGGGCATTCCACAGCCCGCCCAGGGTACGGTTGAAAGCCAGATATGCCGCAATCCCAAAGACAGGCTTCAAATGGCCGTGTCATTTGACCCCGAAGTAGGGAAACACGCCGTCACGCACTACAGTGTGCTGGAAAGGTTCGGATACACATCGCTCGTTGAATGCATACTGGAAACAGGACGCACCCACCAGATAAGGGTTCACATGAAACATCTTGGGCATCCGCTGTTCAGCGATGCACGCTATGGCGGCGACCAGGTTCTGAAAGGCACCACCTACAGCGGTTACCGTCAGTTCATACAGCGATGCTTTGAAGCATGCCCACGTCAGGCACTGCACGCTAAGACTTTGGGATTCATCCACCCTGTTTCCGGCAGGGAAATGTTCTTCAGCTCGGAGATTCCCGATGACATGTCCCTGCTGCTGGACAGTTGGAGAAAATATGCAAACTCACCTGATTTTGAAAAATAGACTGTAATATGAAACGCAACATTGCAATTGTAGCCGGAGGCGATTCAAGCGAGAATCCCGTTTCACTGAGAAGCGCCGCAACCATCATGGAGTATATGGACAAGAATCTGTACAATCCATACATAGTCGAACTTGAGGGCAAAAGATGGGAGGCAAGACTCTCTGACGGACGTACCGCCAAGATTGACCTTAACGATTTCAGTTTCACGGCCGATGGCAGAAAGACCGTATTCGACTACGCTTACATAATCATTCACGGAACCCCCGGCGAAAACGGTGTCCTTGAAGGCTATTTGAGACTTATGCGCATTCCGTTCTCCACCTGCGACGTATTGGCATCGGCACTGACATTCAACAAGTACATTCTGAACAAGACACTGAAAAGCTGTGGAGTGAATGTCGCAGAGTCTTACCGTCTGCGCAAAGGTGAACCGTATGATGCGGAACAGATAATCGCAACCGTCGGGCTGCCGTGCTTCATCAAACCGACCGATGGCGGCTCAAGTTTCGGCACCACCAAAGTCAAGTCACGCGAACAGATTGACAAAGCCATTGCCGATGCGTTCAAGGAAAACGGCGAAATAATGATAGAATCGTTCATGCAAGGCACCGAAGTCACAAACGGCTACTTCAAGACCAGGAAGGGAGAAGTGAAACTTCCAATAACCGAGGTGGTGCCAAAGAACGATTTCTTCGACTACGATGCCAAGTACAACGGTGCTGTCCAGGAAATCACCCCGGCACGCATTCCGGACGGGATGCGCGACCGCATACAGGCAACGACAGCCATGATTTACAATCTGCTTGGATGCAAAGGCATAATAAGGAATGACTATATCATTACCGAAGGAAACAGAATAAATCTTCTGGAAGTCAACACCACACCAGGCATGACGGCCACAAGTTTCATTCCGCAGCAGATAAAGGCTGCAGGACTGAGCCTGACCGATGTGCTTACCGATATCATTGAAGACAGTTTCTAAAAGAGCCCGCTTCAACAGACAATGAAGAAAGCCAATATCCCAACGGAATTTGACAGCATCAGGCCGTATGAAGACAACGAGCTTCAGACGGTCATTGACCGGCTGTTTTCCGATGAATCTTTCAAGCGCAATGCAAAACACATATTCGGGAACACGCCCCTATGGCTGTTGCGCACATACCTGCGTCTTTTCCGCTCCATTGACAGTTTCCAGAGCGGAGTGATAATTCCGTGGCTCAACAGGATTCTGAAAAAGCAATCATCGGGAATAGACTACGATTTCGATGCCCTGCCGGCAGGACAGCAGGATGTCCTGTTCATTTCAAACCACCGGGATATTGTACTTGATTCCGCCATACTTGACCGCATTCTGCTGGGACAGAGGAAACATTCGGCCAACATTGCCATAGGCAACAATCTGCTCATATATCCGTCGATTGAAATGATTGTGCGCCTGAACCGCAGTTTCATTGTAAACCGTTCTGCCGAAGCGCAGGAACTGCTGGAGTCATCAAAACTGCTGTCCGAATACATAAGATACGTCATTTCCGACAGGAAAATGCCGGTTTGGATAGCACAGCGCGAAGGACGTGCAAAAGATTCGAATGACCGCACGCAGCGCAGCGTACTCAAGATGCTTGCCATGTACGACAGCAAAGCCGATGTACGCCAGGCGCTTGCCTCTCTGCATATCTGCCCGCTTTCCATAAGTTACGAATATGACCCCTGTGACTGGCTCAAGGCCCAGGAATTCCAGCTCAAGCGCGATGACCCGTCATACCGCAAGAGCAAGCAGGATGACCTCAAGAACATGCAGACAGGAATAATGGGCTACAAGGGGCACATACACTATTACACTTCGGGGCCGATTGATGACGAAATAATGAAGATTGACGCATCGCTTGCGCGGAACGTCCAGCTTGACCGCATAGCCGCCATAATTGACAGACATATTTTCCAGGGATACAATATCTACCCCTGCAACAGGATAGCCCTTGACATGCTGCGCGGTGATTCATCACAGTCAAGTCTATACACCCGGACGCAAAAGGAACAGTTCCTTTCGTACATTGACGGTCAGATTTCAAAAATCAGGATACCCAATCCCGACATTCCCTTTTTGAAGCAATGCATGCTTGCCATGTATGCCAATCCGCTAATCAACCAAATTGAATGCAAATGAAACGCCTTGGTCCGATACTGACGGCACTTTGTCTTGCCGCAATGACTTTCTCGGCCTGCGGCTCTGACACAGACATGCTGCCGGAGTGTGAAGTGTCGGGGTTTGTAACCTGCATAACCGACACTGACGGTCATGTTACAGAAATCGTGGATGATATGGGACACCGTTTCAGAGTCTGCGACAACAGGTATTCATTCGAAAGCGGCGATTCATATCGCAGAAGGATATGCACATACATCATCCACAAAGACAGCACAGCGGACATTAAGGGATTGTATGTTCCGAACTGCATGAATGCGCTGGACACCTGCAACATCGAACAGGTATTCCGGGTGTTCGATCCGTTTGAAGTTGAATCGGCATACGTAGGCGGCGGATACCTGAACATAGTGCTGAAAATCATGACACGCAGCGAGTCCGCATACCGCCAGCACTATCTGGTGCCGGTAAGATTCGAATCGGCCGACAGCCCGGTATTTTCATTCATACATGAGTCAGGCGGAGACGTGCCCGTATATACAAAGAAGAATTACTATTGCATTCCCCTTGCAGACTGCGGGATACAGAAAAACGACACAGTCTTCTTCAAGTACAGGAACTACAATGAAGAAGACTGCTGTCTGAAATATATATACCGGTAATGGGATTGTCCCGCCCGGCACTTACAGGCTTTCCAATATCATTTTCAGAACCACAGTTGCCGATATTTCACGGTTGGCGGCCTCGGGTATCACGAGTGAACGCGGTCCTTCAATGACATCGTCGGTAACAATCATGTTCCTGCGTACCGGCAGGCAGTGCATGAAGTAGGCATTGTTGGTGACAGCCATCTGACGTTCACCTATTGTCCACGAACGGTCGGTACTCAATATCTGACCATAGTGCTCCGGACTTGCGGCTGACCAGTTCTTTCCATAAATGAAATCGGCACCTTCAAATGCCTTCATCTGGTCATATTCAATCCGCGCTCCGTCTGTAAACTTCGGATCAAGTTCATAGCCGTGAGGATGCGTGATGACGACATCGTATCCTGCAGCCACCATCCACTGTGCGAATGAATTCGGGACAGCCTGGGGCAGTGACTTGGGATGCGGAGCCCAACTCATCACCACCTTCGGACGTACCACAGTCTTGTGCTCCTCTATGGTAATCCAGTCGGCAAAGCTCTGAAGCGGGTGTCCGGTTGCAGCTTCCATAGAGAATACGGGACGGCCGCTGTACTGTATGAACTGATTGAGGATTTTCTCCTCATAATCGTCCTTGCGGCTTTCAAAGCGGGCGAATGAACGCACGCCTATCACGTCACAGTAGCATCCCATGACAGGAATCGCCTCAAGAAGATGTTCCGACTTGTCACCGTCCATCACAACGCCGCGCTCGGTCTCCAGTTTCCATGCACCTTGATTGACATCAAGTACAATTACATTCATTCCCAGATTCATGGCAGCCTTCTGTGTGCTGAGACGGGTTCTGAGACTGGAATTGAAGAATACCATGAGCAAGGTCTTGTTTCTGCCCAGTTCCACATATTTGAAACGGTCGTTCTTGATCTCAAGTGCCTGACGCAACGCTTCGTGCAGATCGGCAATATCATGTACGCTTGTAAAATGTTTCATATCAGATGTCTTTTTCAGAAAGTAGTTCAAGAGCCTGTTCCTGATTCTCAGGGTTAACCATCACGCAGTAGCTGCCCGCCATTGCCGTATAGGTCGAAAAAATGGCACTCATGGTATTGTTCATTACCATGGCGTCAATGCCGCTGTCTTCAAGGCGTGCACGCACGACTTCGGCTTCAAAAGCCTGTCCCCTGAAGACGCACACCAGATTGGAATTCTGCTCTTTCATATTACCGTTCTTTATACCAGATGTGCAATGAGTGACTCCCTGTCACCTTCCAGATAGTCAATGACGGGAATTTCAATCATGGTGTAGCAGCCCGGTTTCTGGCGCACGGACGCACGTGCCGCACACACAAGAATCTGGCCGGTGAGAGCCGGATTGTTTATCTTCATGTCAAACTCGAACAGCTGGTTCTGGGTCTTGCCCGACACACCCTTGCGCACCAGGTTGACGCCATGTCCCATGTCCTTTACGCTGTCAACGCTGTCAACCTGCGTGACATGTGTCTCATCGTTCACAAAATACGGATCAGACTTGATGGCAGCCTCGACTTTTTTGAAGTCGGCACCGTCATTTAATTCAACATACACCATACGGCGGTGGATGCCTGTCCCTACAGGAATAGTCATAGACAACGCATCCTTTACGCCATCAATGGCCTTGCATGCGACTGAATGTCCCATACTCATTCCAGGACCGAAGTTAGTATAGCTCAATCCCTTCGGAGCCATGGCCTGCATAAGCGCACGGATAACTGAATCCGAACCCGGATCCCATCCTGCCGATATCACAGCAACCTTTCCGGCTTCCTGAGCCACCTTCATGAGACGGCTGCGTGTCTCGGGGATAAGGGTGTGTATATCAAAACTGTCAACGGTATTGATGCCAAGCTGAAGAATCTCGGAGGCGTATTCTTCGGCCTTGCGGCTGGGTACGGCAAGAATAGCTACATCAGGCTTGTCAAGCTGTGAAATATTCTTTACAACCTTATATCCTGTCAGTTCCTTGGGACAGTTCTCGTCACCCTGACGGCGAACGATACCAGAAATCTCAAAATCGGGAGCTGTCTGAAGTGCTTCAAGTACATACTTTCCAATGTTTCCATAGCCAACAATGGCCGCCTTGATTCTGTTCATATTTTCAGAGAATTAGTAGTTCGGCGCAAAATTAGTGAATATTGAGAAATAATATTGTGCACGAAAAACAATAATTGGGCATCGGCTCCGTTAATTATTTACGCGCGCAAAAAGGGAACACTATGATAGAATTTGTCCAAGGTACGATAGAAGAGCTGAATCCCACCCAAGCCGTCATCCTCACCCCAGGCGGTGTCGGCTACGGTTTGAGCATATCGGTCTATACATATTCCGCCCTGCAGGGCAGGCAGCAGGCAAGGCTCTATGTCTATGAGTCCATCCGCGAGGACGCCTATGTCCTGTTCGGCTTCAGCGACAGACTTGAAAGGGATTTGTTCACCATGCTCATTTCCGTTCCGGGTATAGGAGGGGCATCGGCCAGAATGATTCTTTCATCGTTCAGTCCGGATGAACTGCAGGCCATAATAGCCAGCGGCAATGACGCCCTGCTCAAGAAAGTCAAGGGCATTGGAGCAAAGACCGCCCAGCGCATAATAGTTGACCTGAAGGACAAAATAGCAACGACCGGAGCCGGCGCAGCACTGCCGGGCCTCCAGCCTGACATCCAGTCGGGACGCGTGGCCGATGAAGCCGCCAGCGCCATGTCGGCACTCGGTTTCCAGCCGGCGGCATCGCAGAAAGTCATTTCCGCCATACTCAAGGAGAATCCGGACATGAGTGTGGAATCGGTCATCCGCGAAGCCCTGAAACGTATCTGACAATGAAATTCGGAAAGGTTGCCGTACTGACAGTTGCCGGCTCATTCATTGGAATGGGCCTTTCACGTTCTCTGGCGTTGGACGGACCTTTCAGTGCACCGGCACCGTCGAATCTTGAGGAGACGATAGAATACGACGAGACCGACGGCACATTCCTGCAAGGCACGAAACTTGGCGGCACCTATCTTGAAGTGCCGTCACTGATGAGCAGGGATGAGTACTACAAGTATCGCCGCAAGCGCTCCATGGATGACTATTTCCACAACAAATATTCAGAGAGCCTTAAGGAAACGCAGAAAGACAAGTTCGATTTCACGGACATGAAATTCGACCTCGGACCGGCCGAAAAGATTTTCGGCCCCGGCGGAGTCCAGATAAGGACCAGCGGATCGGCTTCGGTAAAACTGGGATACAGCCACACAAGACTTGACAATCCGTCCCTGTCACTGCAGAACCGCAGCACCGGCAGTTTCGATTTTGACGAACAGATCAATCTGAACATCAATGGCAAGGTCGGCGACAAAATCAACATGAACCTCAACTACAACACCGAGGCCACATTCGATTTTGACGCCAAGAAAATCAGGCTGCACTATCAGGGAAAGGAAGATGAGATTATCCGCCTGATTGACGCCGGCAACATAAGTTTCCCTTCGAATTCGTCGCTTATCCAGGGTTCCAATTCACTGTTCGGTATCCGTACTGACCTGCAGTTCGGACGCCTCACGCTTCAGATGGTGCTGTCACAGAAGGAGTCCAAATCGTCCCAGGTGAACAGCAACGGAGGCAAACAGATAACGGACTTTGAGCTTGATGCCAGCAGCTACGACGAGAACCGTCACTTCTTTCTGGCGCATTTCTTCAGGGACAGGTTCGATGACAACATGTCAAAACTCCCGTCCATAGTATCGGGAGTGCAGATTACCAGAATTGAAGTTTGGGTCACGAACAAGAAAAGCAGTTATGACAACCCCAGGAATATAGTAGCATTTACCGACTTGGGAGAAACCGAACACATCTGGAACGGCAACTGGTCGGCAACGGGAGGGCCCGCCCCGGCCAACCACGCAAACAGCCTGTACCCCGCCCTGCTCGGCACATATTCCGAAGCGCGCGACATAGACCGTCTGCGCACCGTTCTTGAAGGAACTTTCACGGGCGGCAGCGATTATGAAAAGATTTCCAATGCACGCAAGCTGGGCGAGAACGAATATATCCTGAACAGTTCGCTCGGTTACATCTCACTGAAGACGGCATTGGCAAGCGATGAAGTGCTGGCCGTCGCTTTCGAATATACATGGAACGGCAACAGCTATCAGGTAGGCGAGTTTTCATCGGACAACACAGACAACGGACAGGCACTCTTTGTCAAATTGCTGAAATCGAATTCGAACTCTCCGGGTTCCGGAACATGGGACCTCATGATGAAAAACATCTATACCATAACACAGGGAAAACTGACAAAAGACCAATTCAGACTTGCCGTAAGCTATGCAAGTGACAGCACCGGAAGCCGTCTTGAATATCTGCCCGAGGTAGCCCTCAAGTCGACGCCTCTCATAAGGCTTCTGGGGTTGGACCGTTTGGGGGAGAATCAGTCAACACGCCCGAACGGCCAGTTTGACTATTTTGAGGGATACACCGTACAGGAGGAATACGGAAGGATTGTCTTCCCTGTCGTCGAGCCTTTCGGACAATGGCTGGAAACGGCAATCGGCGACCGTAGCATTGCCGGCAAATACATTTTCCAGGAATTGTATGATTCGACACGCACCGTTGCGAAACGCATTGCCGACAAGGACAAGTTCTTCATTACCGGCCAGTATTCCGGAAGCAACCCAGGTATAATCCAGCTTGGGGCATTCAACATTCCACAAGGCTCGGTATCTGTAACTGCCGCAGGCGCCGCCCTGATGGAGAATGTCGATTATACCGTTGACTACAGCATGGGCATTGTGACCATAATAAACCAGAACATTCTGGATGCGGGAACAGCGGTAAACGTCCAGCTTGAAAGCAACACGGACTACAGCATGCAGCGCAAGACCATGACGGGACTGAACTGGAACTACAATTTCGGGAAGGAACTGAAAATGGGAGGCACCTTCATGCATCTTAACGAGAGGCCGCTCACCAGCAAAGTGACGATGGGCGACGAGCCTCTGGTCAATACCATGTACGGACTGAACATTGACTGGCGACACCAGAGCCAGGGTCTCACAAAGCTGATAGACAAGCTCCCCTTCGTTACAGCGACACAGCCCTCAAGCATAAGCTTCCAGGCTGAAATGGCGGCGCTGCGCTCAAAAGTTTCCGACCAGGTACAGGGCAGTTCCTCATACATTGACGATTTTGAGTCGGCCGAAAACGGCATAAGCATAAAGCAGCCTGCGGCATGGTCACTTTCGGCCGTTCCGTCCGGCATGAACGGATATGGCATGACAGGAAGTGTGGAATCGGGCTATCACAGAGCCCTGCTTAACTGGTTCTCCATTGACCCCATCTTCACCAGCCGCAGTTCATCGTTGACGCCATCGCATATAAAGAATGACCTGGACCAGTTGTCCAACCACTATGTCCGTGAAATATACGACAGGGAACTGTACCCGAACAAGGAGTCGGCATCGAGCGAATCGACGACCATGCAAGTGCTCAACCTGGCATACTATCCGCAGGAACGCGGCCCCTACAACCTGAACCCCGAACTTAACTCAAATGGACTGCTGTCCAATCCGGAAAGCAACTGGGGCGGTATCATGCGACGCCTTTCCACCACCGATTTCGAGGCTGCCAACATCGAATACATAGAATTCTGGATGCTTGACCCGTTCATCTACAATCCTTCGGCCGATGGCGGTGACCTTTACATAAACCTCGGTGAAGTCAGCGAGGACATATTGGCCGACGGAAAGAAATTCTACGAGAACGGACTTCCGGCAAACGGTGACAGTACCCGCTGGGAATCGACCGTCTGGGGCAAGGTGCCCACAGCACGCAGTCTTGTCTATGCTTTTGACAACACCGACGCATCGGCCCGTGAACGCCAGGATGTAGGTCTTAACGGTCTGTCAAGCGAGGAGGAACGCACCTGGCCCGCATACGCTTCATATCTGAATGAGATACAGGGAAAGGTTTCGGCCGATGTATTCAGCAAGTTCCTCGCCGACCCGGCTGCCGATTCATATCATCACTATCGCGGTGCCGACTACGATGACAACCGGACTTCGGTTCTTGACCGTTACCGCGGCTACAACGGTACGGAAGGCAACTCGCCCAATCAGGAAAGCACCGGCAGCAAGTATGACATGTCGGCACGCACCACCCCCGATATTGAGGACGCCAACCAGGATTTCACGCTTGACGAATATGAAAAGTACTTCCAGTACAGGATTTCGCTGCGTCCGCAGGATATGGTCGTAGGCAGCAACTACATTGCCGACATGCGTGAAGTCAGAATCAAGCTCCGCAACGGCAATACGGAAACCGTGAAATGGTTCTGTTTCCGCGTTCCGATTCAGGAGTATGAAAAGACTGTAGGACAGATACGCGATTTCAGTTCAATAAGGTTCATGCGCATGTTCCTGACCGGGTTCAGGGAAAATGTCAACCTGCGCTTTGCGACACTCGAACTGATGACAAGCCAGTGGCGCAACTACGAACAGCCTATTGGCAGCGTATCGAACAGCACCCCCGGCATATCGGGCACTTTCAGCGCAACATCGGTCAACATTGAGGAAAACGGAGACCGCACTCCTGTCAATTACGTCATCCCCCCGGGGATTTCCAGAGTACTCGACCCGGAACAGTCACAGCTCATCCAGGACAACGAACAGGCAATGAGTCTGCAGGTAACAGGGCTTGGTGCCGGTGAAGCCCGGGGCATTTACAAGAAGAGCAGCCTTGATCTGCGCAAATACGAACGTCTGCAGATGTTCACTCATGCCGAAGCGGCATACCCGGATGACGGCAGTCTGAATGACGGTGACCTGTCGGTATTCATCAGGCTCGGTTCGGACTACAACGGCAACTACTATGAATATGAGATACCGCTTGAACTGACGCCGGCCGGTGTCTATAACGGCAATTCCGACAGTGACAAGCGCAAGGTATGGCCGGTTTCCAACATGCTGGACATAAGCATGGATGTACTGACACAGGTAAAGAACAACCGCAATATGCAACGCAATCTGGGAGCCATTACAAGTTCGCAGATATACAGTGAATATGACCCTGACCATCCGGAAAACAGAATAAGCATTGCCGGCAACCCGAGCATCGGAAACATACGTGCCATTATGGTCGGAGTCCGGAACAATTCACTCGGAACGCGTTCCGCCATAGTATGGGTCAACGAACTGCGCCTGATTGGCTTTGAAAGCAAGGGCGGTGCGGCGGCAAAGGGACAGCTGAACCTGAAACTGTCCGATGTGGCAACCGTCGATATGTCAGGTTCGGTCAAGACAGCCGGATTCGGCGGACTTGAACAGAGTATCTCACAGCGCAGTCTGGACAACCAGTATCAGATGAACATGTCCACGAGTTTCAATCTGGGCCGGTTCATCCCCGAAAAAGCGAAGGTGTCGGTTCCGGTATACTATTCATACTCGCAGAATACCACAGCCCCGAAGTACAGCCCTTACGACAACGACCTGCTGCTTGACGACGTGCTGGAAAGCTACACACAGGAACATGAACGGGATTCGGTCCGTGACATTTCACAGGCAGTCAGCGAACAGCGCAATTTCAGCATATCCGGTGCAAGGATAAACATAAAGAGCAAGACTCCTATGCCGTATGACCCTGCCAACTTCTCGGTCAACTATTCGAAAAGGACAACCGACAACTCCAGCAGTACCATAGAATACGATCATGGCCTGAACTGGAATGCGCAGTTGAACTACTCATATTCAAGCGCTTTCAAGGGATGGAAGCCTTTTGGCAGTTCCAGCGTAAAATCCAAATGGTTCGCCGTGCTGAAGGAGACTACGTTCAATCCGCTGCCACAGAACGTGCAGTTCAGCACAGCCCTGCAACGTGACTATCACGAGACGAAACAGCGCGACCTTGAAGGTTCGGGCGACGGTGAAGGAGTTCCGGCAACTTTCTCGCAGCAGTTCCGCTGGCAGCGTGACCTTTCAGTGACATGGAATCCTACCAGACTGCTCAAGTCTTCGTTCTCGGCAAAGACCGGGGCCGAAGTGGAAGAACCGTATATGATTGTAAACAAGGATCTGTACCCCGACATGTATGAACTATGGAAGGATTCCGTCAGGACAAGCCTGAGGTCAATGGGCCGTCCCCTTGATTACCGCCAGTCCTTCAACCTGACATACTCGGCTCCATTCGACAAGATTCCGCTGCTCAACTGGGTAACGGCTGAAGCATCATACAACTCCAGCTATTCCTGGGACAGGGGAACGACTTACGCCGACGGTTCATCGTACGGAAACATCATTGCCAGCCGCAGGACAATCAAAGGCAGCGGACGCATGAACATTGTCCGCCTGTATGAAAAGATTCCGTATCTGGGAAGAATCAACAACAGGTACATGCAGACTGGCAAGCAGTCATCAGGCAATGCGAAAAATGCAAAGACATTCAAGCAGGAAATGCAGCTGGTACCTGATTCCACATATTACATCGCACACAAACTGGGCTCCATCACCACCAGGATATCGGCCACCGACAAGGACGGGCATACAGCGAAACTGCGTGCCAGAAAAATCAACAAGGACACCACTATGGTCCGTGTCAAAGACAGTCTCAACGTGGTACTCAAGATATACCAGGACCCTGACCGGCCGGTAAGGACTGATGGAGGCATCAATTTCCACGAAGGGTTTGACAAGGGTCTCAGAGTGCTCATGATGGTCCGTTCCATCCAGTTCAGCTACACTAACAACTACTCGCTGTCAGTTCCGGGCTTCCTGCCGGAATCACGCCGTTTCGGACAGTCGGACATGAACGGACTTCTGTCGCCGGGACTTGATTTTGCCTTCGGACTGACCGATGACAGTTTCCTCAGGCGCGCATCAGACCATGGCTGGCTGCAGAATGAAGGCAATGTATCACATACCGCCTCATCGGCCCTCAGCGAGGACCTTCAGCTCAAGATGACAATCGAGCCTTGGCGGGACATAAAGATTGATGTGAATTCAAGCTGGAGCAAGTCCATGTCAAAGCGCATCCAGTATATGTATGACGGCATGCCCACCAACCGGAGTGGCAATTTCAACATGACCACCATATCAATATGGAGCGCATTTGAGGGTCATAAGGCCGGGAACGGATACCGTAGCGGCAGTTTCGACCGGATGGTGTCAAGTCTTGAGACATTCCGTTCACGCATTGAAAAGCAGTATCAGGGTGCCACATATCCAGGCGGCAGTCTCGCCGGACAGCCTTACGACCCCGGGAATGGAGCGGTTGACCCGTATTCTTCAGACGTCCTGGTTCCGGCATTCCTGGCGGCATACACAGGCCGTAACGCCGACAAGGCATCACTGGACCTGTTTCCATCGGTTCTCAGGATGCTGCCCAACTGGTCGTTCACATACAGCGGTCTTTCCGAAATCCCCATACTTAAAAGGTACTTCAAGAGTTTCAACCTGAGGCATGCCTACAAGAGCGTCTATTCAACCGGCAGTTTCAACACCTTCAACAGCTATATGGAATATATGAACGGCCGCGGATTCATTGAAGACGTTGCAAGCGGAATGCCTGTACCGAGCAGCATGTATAACATAGGTTCCGTTTCCATAAACGAATCGTTTGCCCCGCTGGCCGGTGTCGATGTCACATTCAAGAACGGCATATCGGCCAGGTTCATGTATAACAAGACACGTATCCTGACGTTGAGCACAAGTTCCGTCCAGGTCGTTGAATCCACATCCGATGACATAACAGCCGGTACAGGTTTCCGTATCGACCAGGTCAGGATGTTCGGAGCGAAGGAAGGAATAGGCAAGAACAAAGTCAGCAACGATGTGAACGTATCGCTCGATTTGTCATACAGGAACCAGAACGCACTATGCCGTAACATCAAGACATCGCAGACGCAGGCTACAAGCGGCAACCGCGCTGTCAAGGCTTCGCTGCAGGCCGACTACACCTACAGCCGTATGCTTACGCTGAATTTCTACTATGATTACCAGAGCAACTTCCCGCTGGTTGCAACCTCGTCATATCCGACAAGCACGCATGACTGCGGATTCACGCTGAAATTCACGCTTGCCCGTTAAGAAACTGTCTGTCCAGTGAAAGGAATATGTCAAGCGCAGCTGCCGGAACATATCGGGCGACACTTTCTCCGGCTGCCGCAAGAGCGCGTATCTGCGTTGAACTTACATTGAAAAGAGGTGCATCCAGTTCCGTCATCCTTGCTGCATTCAGACATGACGGAACCCCTGCCAGATCATAGCCGTCACGCGGATAGACAATTATGCCGAACGTGGAGACAATGTATTCCCATTCATGCCAGCCGGTGAACTCCACCCAGTTGTCGGCACCGATGACAAGTATGAATTCGTGTTCGGGATACTTTGCCTGCAGTGCCCTCAAGGTGGAAGACGTGTATTGGGGCAGCGGCAAGCCGAACTCAAAATCGGAAGCCTCGATTCCGGGAATATCACTGACAGCAGCCTCGACCATTCTGAGCCGGACCTCATTGTCCGGCAGATTCCGGTCCTGCTTCCAAGGATTGCACGGAGTGACCATAAGCCACACTCTGTCTGCCAGACCGCCATCGATTATGCTTCTGGCAATGGCAATATGACCATTGTGGACAGGGTTGAAAGTTCCGCCGAAAATGGCTATCTTCATCGGGTTATCCGTTGACAAAAGAATTTACAGCCTTGTATGCTGCGGCACATGCGTCGTCCAGTTTGTCATTGACTACCGTCAAATCGAACTTCGGTGCGAACTCCATTTCGTACCTGGCCTTGGCCAGACGCTTTTCTATCATTTCCTCCGAGTCGGTGGCACGTCCGCGCAGACGGCGTTCCAGTTCCTCGGGCGACGGCGGCTGTATGAACAGCGAAAGCGCCCTGTCGCCGAAGTATTTCTTAATGTTGCATCCGCCTACAACATCAACGTCAAAAACCACATTTCTACCCTGTGCAAGAAGCTTTTCCACCTGTTCCTTCAATGTCCCGTAGTATATGCCCTCATAGACCTGTTCGTATTCCAGGAAGTCACCGTTGTCTATGCGGCGGCGGAACTCATCGGCCGAAAGGAAAAAATACGCTTCACCGTCCTTCTCCTCTCCGCGGGGGGCACGGCTGGTAGCCGACACAGAAAAGGACATTCTCAATTCCGGATGCTGGAGCAGGAAATTGACTATGGTCGATTTGCCGGAACCCGACGGCGCAGAAAAAATCAGACATTTGCCTTCCATAATCACATTGCGTTGAGTACCTGTTCCTTAATCTGTTCCAGTTCATCCTTCATGCGGACTACTATGTTCTGCATCTCGGCCTGATTGCTCTTGCTGCCGAGCGTATTGATTTCACGTCCCATTTCCTGCGCAATGAAACCCAACTTCTTTCCCTGTCCGTGACCGGTTTCAAGAGTTTCAATGAAATAGTTCAGGTGATTGGTCAGACGCTGCTTCTCCTCACTTATGTCCAGCTTCTCTATGTAGAATATCATTTCCTGTTCAAAACGGTTGCGGTCGACATTGGCTTCGCCCACAGCATCGGCCAGAGACTGGCGCATGCGCTCCTTAATTTTAGCCACGCGCTCTTTCTCAAACGGTTCCACCTGGGGGAGCAGTTCCGAAATGTTCCTTATCTTTTCACGGAACTTGGCTTCCAGTGCCACGCCCTCGCTCTTGCGGTAATCGACCAATGCTTCTATTGCCTGATCGACAGCATCCGATACCAGTTCCCATTCCTCTTCAGAAACCTCCTCTATCTGTTGGGCCGATGCCATCACATCCGGCATTCTGAGAATGACGCTCATTACATCGTCAGGCACCGCCACCCCCGTTGTCCGGGACAACTGTCTGAGCTGTTCCAGATATGCCTGGAACATCGGCACGTTGACGGCTGTCTGCGCCGACTGTGCCGTCTGGTCAAAATAAATGGAAAAATCGACCTTGCCGCGTTCCAGTGCCGCCGTAATGCGCGAACGTATGTCCAGTTCGTGTTCACGGTACGACTGGGGTATGCGTGTGGAAATATCCATTGCCTTGCTGTTCAGCGACTTTATTTCCACTACCACCTTGCGGCCCGAAGCCATCGCTACGGCTTTGCCGTAACCCGTCATTGACTGTATCATTACTTTTTCTCGTTTGCTTTGCAAAGGTACAGGAATTTGTCATAGAAATATACTATCTTTGCTGAATAGTACAGACAATTTGTCAGCAGATGAGCGTTATTCTTCACATAGAGTCGGCAACAAGCGGTTGTTCAGTTGCCGTAAGCGACGAAGGCCAACTGGTTTTCAATCAGGAAGACCACAGTGGCAAAGGCAACGCAGTTGCCCTTGGGGTACTTGCAGATGAAGCCCTTTCACTTGTAGACAGCCGGGGGCTTAAACTTGACGCCGTTGCCGTAAGCGAAGGTCCCGGGTCATATACCGGTTTGAGGATAGGCGTATCGATGGCCAAGGGAATATGCTACGGAAGGAACCTGAAAATGATTCCGGTATCGACCCTCAAACTGCTGTGCGTACAGCCCCTTCTCACAATGGAGTTTCCCGATGACGCATTGCTGTGCCCCATGATTGACGCCAGGCGCATGGAAGTCTATGCCGCTCTCTACGACAGGTCGCTCGCCGAAGTCCGCGAAATACGTGCCGACATCGTCAGTCACGACACATATCTGGAGTATCTGGACAAGCGGCCAGTCTGGTTCTTCGGTGACGGAGCCGCCAAGTGCCGTGAGAGCATCGGCCATCCCAATGCACATTTCATTGAAGACATAAACCCGCAGGCCAGATGGATGTTTCCACTGGCAGAACAGTCTCTGAACAGGGACGAGACATGCGATGTAGCATACTTCGAGCCATATTACCTGAAGGATTTCGTTGCGGCGAAGCCCAAGAAACTCATCTGAAACATCAAACCGGATTATGGATTACAATACCCAACGCGAAACAATGCCGATGCCGGAATACGGCCGTGCAGTTCAGGATATGATAGAGCATGCCCTGACAATTGAAGACCGCACAAAACGCCAGCAGTGCGCCAACACGATAATAGGCATAATGGGAAGCATGTTCCCGTCACTCAGAGACGTTCCTGACTTCCAGGGCAAGCTCTGGGATCATCTGGCTTTCATGTCAGGATACCGGCTTGATATCGACTATCCTGTCGAGATTACCAGAATCGACAAGGAAAAGCAGCGTCCCGACATGATATCATATCCTCAGAACACCATACGTTTCCGCCACTACGGACAGATTGTTCCGGGCATGATAAAGCAGGCCATGGATATGCCCGACGGCCCTGAAAAGCGCCAGCTGGTCCGTCTGCTCGCCGTCCAGATGAAGAAGGACCTGCTCACATGGAACCGTGAAATGGCCAGTGACGAACGGATTTCCCAGGATATCGCATATTTCTCGAACGGTCAGCTGAGTCTTCAGGACGGAGACCTTGACGTGGCATTTGCGACGGCCCCTGCAGGGCAGTCCGGCCAGCAGAACCGGCAGAACAAGAACCGGCAGAGAAACCGCAACCACCGTCGTTTCTAACATTCGCAGGTATGCCGTCATTCATCATCGAAGGAGGTCACCGCCTGAATGGTGCCATAACGCCGCAAGGTGCCAAGAACGAGGTTCTTCAGGTGCTGTGCGCAGTGCTTCTCACTCCATGTGAAGTGACAGTGGACAACGTCCCCGACATTCTTGACGTGCGTATTCTCATTGAAATGCTGGAACAGCTGGGCGTGAAAACCACACACAAGGGAGCCGGTTTATGGTCTTTCCAGGCCGACAGCCTTAACCTTGACTTTGCATACAGCCCGGAATTTGTAAGCCGCAGCGCCAGTCTGAGAGGTTCTGTCATGCTGCTTGGGCCGCTGCTTGCACGTACAGGACGCGCGCTGGTTTCCAAGCCGGGCGGAGACAAGATCGGCCGTCGCCGCGTTGACACCCATATACGAGGCTTTCAGGCATTGGGAGCGGAATTCAGCCAGAACAACGACAGCGGCTGTTATGAACTCAAAGCCAGAAGTCTGAACGGCACATACATGCTTCTGGATGAAGCTTCAGTCACCGGAACCGCCAACATCATCATGGCCGCAACCATGGCCAAAGGCATAACCACAATCTACAATGCAGCCTGTGAGCCGTATGTGCAGCAGTTATGCCGTATGCTCAACAGAATGGGTGCCAACATACAGGGCGTCGGCAGCAACCTGCTGAAAATAACAGGCGTCGAGAGTCTTCATGGGACAAGTCACAAGGTATTGCCCGACATGATTGAGGTAGGCAGTTTCATAGGAATGGCGGCAATGACCGGAAGCGAACTTACAATAAAGAACGTATCGCACCAGAATCTCGGCATCATACCTGAAAGTTTTGCACGTCTCGGCATAAAAATGAGACAGGAGGCCGATGACATTGTCATACCGGCCCAGGACCATTACGAAATAGAATCGTTCATTGACGGCTCGATAATGACTCTGGCCGATGCACCCTGGCCTGGACTCACCCCGGACCTGCTCAGCGTACTTCTGGTAACCGCGACCCAGGCAAAGGGCAGCGTCCTGATTCACCAGAAGATGTTCGAAAGCCGTCTGTTCTTTGTCGACAACCTGATTGACATGGGTGCCCAGGTGATACTGTGTGACCCGCACCGTGCCGTTGTGATAGGGCATGACCGCATGATGCCTCTGCATGGACGGCGCATGACATCGCCCGACATCCGTGCCGGTATTGCCATGCTCATAGCCGCCATGGGAGCGAGCGGCACAAGCCGCATAGACAATATCGGCCAGATAGACCGGGGATATCAGAATATAGACGAACGGTTGAACGCCATCGGCGCCCACATTCAAAGAATCGACTGACAATGATAGGAAACGACCAGGTAATCCGCATGGGAACATTTCTGAAACCCCATGGAATAAACGGTGAAATGGTTCTCTCCGTCCCCGAAGACATGGACTGGAGCGAGGACCTGGATTGTCTGGTATGCCGCATGGACGGAATATTGGTACCGTTCTTCATAGAGTCCATCCGAGAAAAAAGCACCACTTCCCTGCTGGTCAAGTTCGAGGGAGTCAACTGTATTCAGGACACAGCCCGGTTCATTGGCTGCACCGTATTCCTGCCACAGGAATTCGCAGTGGAAACAGACGCTGACAATCCTTCATGGCATTCATTCATTGATTGGGAAATAAAGGATGAAAGATCAGGCTTTCTCGGAGTCATCACATCGGTAGACGACAGTACGCCGAACATACTGTTTCTCGTCAAGGACGGAACGCGCCAGCGTATAATTCCCGCAAACGAGCTGTGGATAACAGGTGTCGATAAGAAAAAATGTGTATTAACCTTCAATCTGCCTGAAGGGCTTGCCGACCTATGAACAGAATCAAGAGGAAAAAGCTCCAACCGGTACGCGAGTCACTGTTCAAACGGTTCTTTTACCGTTACAGACTGTCCGTGGTCAATGAAGATGAACAAAGGACTGTGGTGAACATCAGAGTGTCGCATTTCACGCATCTGCTCGGCATTCTTGCACTTGTCGGTATCGGAACGGTTCTGGGGCTGTTCTATTTTTCCAACAGTCCTACACGCAGGGAAGACAGGCACCAGACTGCCATGATGCGCCAGGCCATGATAGAGCAGGCTTTGAAGCTCGATTCTCTGGAACAGTCCATATCGCTCCAGGAAAGATATGTCAGTTCCATACAGGACATCATAGCCGGAACGGTACGCCTTGATACGGTCTATTCCATTGACTCGCTTACCAAAGTCCGCAGCCAGCAGCTTATGGATGCCACAGAGCGCGAACTTGAATTCGCCGAACAGTTTGAAAACGATGAACGCTACAACATTACGGCACAGCAGACAATGCCCGTCAGCGATTTGAGCAATATCGGAATGTTCCGCCCAACAGCCGGACTGGTCATCGAACATTTCAATCACATAGCATCACATTTGGGTGTGGACATTGCCGCAAGCCCCAACCAGAGTGTTGTCGCCGCCATGGACGGTACGGTCATATTCGCCGTCTATACCGCCGAAATGGGCTACACCGTATGCATAGCCCACCCCGGACAGCTTATCTCAATATACAAGCACTGCGACTCGGTTCTCAAGAAATCGGGCGACAAGGTCAGTCTTGGCGAGGCCGTAGCCCTTGTCGGACGCGATAACGGCGAAAACGGGAACGGTTCGCATCTTCATTTTGAATTATGGTATCAGGGACAGCCCCTTGATCCCGAAAAATACATATTGTTCCAGTGAAACAGATTGCAATTCTAGGCTCGACAGGTTCCATCGGCAGGCAGGCTCTTCAAGTCATTGCCGCCAATCCTGACCAGTATCAGGTTTATGCCCTGACAGCCAACAACAGCATTGATCTTCTAATCCAGCAGGCTCTGCAGTTCAAGCCGGATGCCGTTGCAATTGCCAACCCGGTCCACTACAGGAAACTGGCCGACGCTTTGGCCGATCTGCCGATAAAAGTATATGCCGGTGCCGATGCCATAAGCCAGCTGGTAACAGCAGGCCCCATTGACATCGTTCTGGCATCGATGGTCGGTTTTGCCGGTCTGTGCCCAACCATCGAAGCCATAAAAGCCGGCAAGACAATCGCACTTGCAAACAAGGAGACAATGGTTGTCGCCGGTGAACTGATTACCGGACTTGCACTCAAGTACCATACTCCAATCCTGCCGGTTGACTCCGAACACTCTGCCATTTTCCAGTGTCTGCACGGGGAGCTTGACAATCCGGTTGAAAAAATACTGCTTACAGCATCGGGAGGTCCGTTCCGCAAGTTGAGCCGGGAGCAGCTGGCATCGGTCACAAAAGAGCAGGCTCTGAAGCACCCCAACTGGGATATGGGTGCTAAAATCACCATCGATTCCGCCTCAATGATGAACAAGGGCTTTGAGGTCATCGAGGCCAAATGGCTGTTCGGAATGCCTTACGACAGGATTCAGGTCGTCGTTCATCCGCAGTCAATCATACACTCCATGGTTCAATTCGCCGATGGAGCCATCAAAGCCCAGCTTGGCGCTCCCGACATGCGTCTGCCCATACAATATGCGTTTTCATATCCTGCACGTCTGAAATCGGACTTTCCAAGAGTGGATTTCACTACCCTGTCAAGACTGGACTTCGAACAGCCGGACACACATCGTTTTCCGAATCTTGCCCTCGCATACAGGGCAATCGGAGAAGGAGGCAACATGCCATGTATCCTGAACGCCGCCAATGAAGTCTGCGTACGCGCATTTCTGGAAGACCGTGTAGGATTCCTTGAAATGAGCGAAATCATCCAACGTACCATGGAAACCGTTCCATACCGCAGTGAATCCACCCTTGATGAATACATCGAGACCGATGCAGCTGCACGAGAAACCGCAAAATCATTTATAAAACAGTAACCCATTCCAAACATGTCACCATTCTGGATCAGACTTATTCAGTTAATTCTGTCACTCACCATTCTCGTTGTCTTTCATGAATTCGGCCACTTTCTGTTCTCACGCATTTTCGGTGTGAGAGTGGAAAAATTCTACGCATTCTTCAATCCGAACTTTTCTCTGGTCAGAATAAAGAAGGTCAACGGCAAGATACGCATCAGGTTCTTTGCACCGAATGTTCCGGACAGCTATGAAGAAGAAAGAAAGACAAATGACCTTGGCGAAGAGGAAACCGTATACAAGCCCATAGACCTGTCAGGCCTGCCTGCGGATGACTGGCGACGGAATCCTGAAAACACGGAATTCGGAATAGGCTGGGTTCCTTTTGGCGGATACTGCAAGATTGCCGGAATGATTGACGAATCAATGGATGTCGCACAGATGCAGCAGGAGCCGCAGCCATGGGAATTCCGCACCAAGAAAGCCTGGCAACGTCTGCTTATCATGGTCGGAGGTGTCATGTTCAACCTTATACAGGCTTTCTTCATCTACTCCATGGTGCTTCTGGCATGGGGAGACAGCTATACTCCCGCACAGGAACTCGAACATGGCCTGGAATTCAACGAGTATGCGCAGTCCATAGGATTCCGGAACGGTGACATCATCACGGCATGCGACGGAGTGCCCACCGTAAAGTTCGACGACAACCTGTACCGCGCCATTGCCAAGGCGGACAAGGTTACGGTCTTGAGAAATGGGACTGAAACGGAACTTGACATGCCCGAAGGACTGTCGCTGTTCGATTTCACCCGCGAAACCCCGTTTGTGTCGATTCTCAGTCCCATGACCGTTGACAGCGTCCTGACCGATGGAGCCGCATACGCAGCAGGCATTGCGGCCGGTGACACCATAATAAGCATTAACGGCAAAAGTGCCGATACATGGAACTCACTTCAGATTGTACTCGGCGACATGCGCGTCCGTGCAGCAAACGAATATGTCAGTCGCGACCTGACGCTGGTCACATCACGTCCGGGACAGGGACGCGACACGGTAAGCCTTACCGCCAGCAGTGACTTCATGCTGGGAATCACACATGACATACTGAATGAATTCGAACCTGTATATCTGGAATACAGTTTCCTGACATCCATCCCCGCCGGAATACGGTACGGTTGGAACACTCTGAAGAGCTATGTCAGCGATTTCCGCTATGTCTTCACGAAAGAGGGTGCGAGAAGTCTGGGAGGATTCGGCACCATCGGCCAGATATTCCCAAAACAATGGGACTGGTACCGTTTCTGGATGATGACAGCTTTCCTGGCCATAATACTGGCCTTCATGAACATACTGCCCATACCGGCACTTGACGGCGGATATGTACTGTTCCTGCTGCTTGAAGTGATTACCGGAAAGAAGCCAGGCGACAAGTTCCTTGAACGTGCCAACACCGTTGGTATGATAATACTTGTCGCCCTGCTGCTCTATGCCAACATGAACGATGTGTTCAGGCTATTCCAATGACATCTTTGAAGACACGAACTGCAATCTGCGTGTAGCCTCGTCAAGCATCTTCTGATGTTCGTCAATGAAAAGCAGCAGTTGCGACAGTTCGTACAGGCTTGCTATTGCCTTGCGGTCAGTTGCAGTCAGTTTCACCTTGACTTCGGCCACACCTCCCGTAAGGGTCAGACTGAGTTTGTCATTGTCCTTGTTGAGAGCTATGAATGACACCACACCGGGGTCACTCTCCATGTGAATGTTGCATTTTTCGTAACATACGCCAAGATCCTTGTACTCATAGCAGTCATCGGAAATCTGCGACTCCTGGAACACATTGCCGTCACTTACCCTTATCGCCCTGTGATGTATATACTGCGAACCACGATAAGTGGAAACAAGCATCAGCCGCCCCTTCTCGTCAACCTGGGCACGCAGATAACTGCGGGACAGATTGTTTTCAGGATTCTGTGACGGAATAACGTAATTTCCTATATCCTGGAACTTTTCATCCTTTTCCAGGCTGTATTCGGGAAGGACAGACTCAAGCACTTTACGCGATTCCCTGATAATGGAATCCTCAAAGGCAATGGTGCGTGCCGACTCCTCCACATCCATCTGCTGTTCCAGTGTCAGCGCATTCCTCCGTACGTCCAACACCGACGGATACAGAGTGCGTATGCTGTCTATCTGCTGGCGGGCCAGCGCATAATTGCCGTCAGCGTATGCCTGAACAGCCGTTTCGTAACACCGGGCAGCCAATTTGGCTTCATTTACACATGCTGCAGACAGCAGCGAAAGTGACATGGCAGCCACCGCATAGAATAACTTTCTCATTGTAATGTTTTGTTTGCTTCAGGTTTCAGGCCACGTTTTCCGGCCTCTTCAAGCAGGAACTTGAACGCCGCATCATGTTCATTCGGAATAACGCCGTCCAGTATGGCATCCTTGATGGTCATCTTCAGTTCTCCTACAATGCTGCATGGCCCCAGTCCGAATGTGTCCATTATCTCCAGACCGTCAACAGGAGGCTGGAAGTTTCTTATCCGGTCACGTTCCTCAAGGTCACGCAGCTTTTCCCTTACCAGCTTGAAGTTATCCAGCAGACGCTGCTTTTTCTGTTCGTTGCGCGATGTGATGTCGGCTTCGCATAGAAGCATCAGGTCTTCAATGTCATCGCCGGCATCAAAAAGCAGACGGCGTACAGCTGAATCGGTGACTTCGTCATCGACAATGGCAATGGGACGCATATGCAGGTCAACCAGTTTCTGCACATATTTCATCTTTTCGTTCTTTGGCATCTTCATGCGCTCAAAGAGTGAAGGAATCATGCGTGCGCCTATGTAGTTATGGTTGCGGAATGTCCAGCCGTGACCGTCATCCCAGCGTTTGGTCTTCGGTTTTCCGATATCGTGCAACAGGGCCGCCCATCTGAGCCATAAGTCATCACTGCCTTTCGCCACATTGTCCAGCACCTGCAAAGTATGCAGGAACACATCCTTATGACCGCGTCCGTTGACGGTTTCAACTCCCTGCAAAGTAACCAGTTCAGGGAAAATGAGTTCCAGCAGACCACATCGGTCAAGATCGATGAAACCCTTTGAAGGGATTGGCGAAAGAAGTATCTTGTTGAGTTCCTCCGATATGCGTTCCTTCGATATGATCGAGATACGTTCCCTCATCAGTTCAAGCGACTGGAACGTGACATCATCGATGTAAAAATTCAACTGGGTGGCAAAACGGATGCAGCGCATCATTCTCAGCGGGTCATCCGAGAATGTGATACTCGGATCAAGCGGTGTGCGGATAATACGGTCCTGAAGGTCTGCAAGACCGTTGAAAGGATCTACCAGCTCTCCAAAACGGTCGGCATTCAGGCAGATGGCCATTGCATTGATGGTAAAATCACGGCGGTTCTGGTCATCTTCAAGCGTTCCATCTTCAACGATCGGCTTACGGGAATCGCGCTGATACGACTCCTTTCGTGCCCCGACGAATTCCACCTCGAGCTTTCCCTTCTTGACCTGGGCCGTACCGAAGTTCTTGAAAAGACTCACATGGGCACCGCGCCCCAATGCACGCCCATAGGCCTTGGCCATTTCAAGCCCGCTGCCCACGACCACGACATCAATATCCTTACTGGGACGTTCAAGGAACAGGTCACGCACATATCCGCCAACGACATAGCACTCCATGCCAAGTTCATCGGCGGTTCTGGATAACAGTCTGAAATCCTTCGTGTCAAGAATCTCAGCCAACTCGCTGTCACTGTAAAGTTTCACTTGCCGGATTCTTTTTCAATCAAACATACAGCATGGGCCGATATGCCCTCGCGGCGTCCCGTAAAGCCCAGCTCCTCGGTAGTGGTTGCCTTCAATGACACGCAGTCGGGCGTAACCCCCATTATCTGTGCCAGCACCTGCTGCATTTCCGGTATGTGCGGATTCAGTTTCGGCTGTTCTGCACATACTGTAGCATCCACATTGCCGACGGCATATCCGTTTTCTTTAAGCAAAGACACCGTTTTAGCAAGAAGCAGCTTGCTGTCGATGCCTTTGAAACGCGGGTCACTGTCCGGGAAATGATAGCCTATGTCACGCAAGGCTGCCGCTCCGAGAAGTGCATCGCAAATGGCGTGAATCAGGACGTCGGCATCTGAATGTCCCAACAGGCCCATTTCATATTCCAAACGGATACCGCCAATCCAAAGCTCACGGCCAGGTACCAGTTTGTGTACATCGTATCCGTAACCGACTCTAATCATCGTCCGATAACTGTTTTCAGTCCGTCCATATCAAAAGAAAGCGTAAATCTCAATGTCTGGTCAAGCGGATTGTTCTGTGCGGTAGAAACCAGATAAGAAGCATCGAGCGAGAACACATTCATCTTGAAACCAGCTCCCAAGGAATAGTACTTGCGGTTGCCCTTGTACTTGTCCTCGAAGTGGTATCCTCCACGTATAAAGAACTGGTCGTTGTAGTTGTACTCCATGCCCACGCCCCAGTATATTTCACGAAGTTCCTCGCGCAGGCCGCCGGGAGCGTCACTGAATGACTTGAACATGCCGGCAATAGGCGACATCTCGTTGTATCCGGTACCTGCCAGCCATTCCGCATAATCGGATGTATAGCTCAAATCATCAGGATCCTCGTCGGGATTCACTTCGTTCATGAACTGACGATATGTCGGACGTGTAGGTACCATGAGCTTGTTGGCATCGGCATTGATCGAAATCGAGTTGTATTCGTCTATCGGAACCAGCAGAGACACGCCCAGACGCAAATTGGTCGGCAGGAATTCGCTTGTCTGACCGCCATCATACGAAATCTTGCTGCCTATGTTCGAGGCATTCACGCCAAAGCCGAAAAGACAGTCACGGCGTCCAATGCCCACGTAACTCTGGCGGTACATTGAAATATCGGCACTGAAAGCCTTGCCGGGGAACACGTCATCATCATATTTGTACTGCAAATCGGAATAGATGAAACGCAATCCGACCGCTGCCGAAAGGTTTTCGTTGAGTTTGCGGGAGTAGTCGAAATCGACCGCCATCTCATACGGTTTGATGATTGCATTGTTTGATGCGACAATCACCTCGCCAAGCGAGAAATAAGTGAGAGAGCCGCTTATTGCCGATGCATCATCAAGTTTGTAGTAACCGGTAAGATTGGTCAGGTCAATATCGGCCACAAGTTTCCTCAGCCACGGAGTGTAGCACAGGGACAACCCCGCATCGCTGCATGTAAACGGATACTTGGACGGATTCCAGTACTGACAGTTGTTGTCAAAATACGGGTCTGTGGCACAGCCTACATCACCCATAGCGCCAGCTCTGGAATCGGGTGCGATTGACAGCGACGTAACCCCCGTATATACCGGATTGAAAATTCCCAGCTGGCTTTCATCCGCAGCGGCCGATGCTGTTCCGCAAACGGCCGTCAGGGCGGCCATAATGCAATATTTTTTTACAGACGTTTTCATATATCCTATAACTCAAAAAAGTGCAGATTATTATACTGTCAAGGGTTTATCACCACAATTTTGCATGACATGCCATGCTGTTCTCCGCCGGCATCGACAGTGGCGCGGACCAGATACAGGCCGGGAGCCACACGCTGGCCGCCTGCGTTGGTAAGATTCCAGTCAATGAACGACACCGCATTCTGTGAATTGTCGGTTTCCCTGTGTGTCCACTGCAAATCCCCATGACTGTCATACACCTGTACCACAATACCCGCATTCTGCATCGGCCTGTCATGACTTATCACAAACTGCGTGCTCTCGCGTGCAGGACTTTGTGTTGCCACTATTTCCAATGACGGTTCCAGTCCTTTTACCACCTTGCAGCCCAGATATATGCTTGAAGAATTGTTCATGGTGTCCCATGCCCTTACCATAAGGGTATGCCTGCCCTCTTCAAGTTCAGGAATTCTGAACACTACCCTGCCGTCGGTGAACTTGCCCTCGTCCTGGGTAAAATACTGGTCAAGCACCCATGTCTTCGAACGGTCGCCGTCAATGACAAGTACAATCTCATGGCCCAGTCCGTTGCCTGTGGTATTGATACCCGATTCGTCATGTAACGATATGACCAGAAGCGGAGAAGCGTTGACATCGGCTCCGTACTGGAAAGACGGTGTGTTGAGATACATGTCCATTTCAGGGCCGTCATTATCCCTGTCAAAGCCAGGAGCCGTTCCACCGACCGCAAACGACGTGAAACTGCCCGATGCCGAAGCCTGTCTGTCGTTTGACAGTGCAAACAGATTCAGCAATCCGTTCTCACCGGAGTAATTGATGTCAAGCGGGACGGGGAACGAGAAACTGAATTCACCGGCTCTGACCGAATCGGTTCCCATGGAAAGCACTCTGTCGCGGGCCGTATAGGCAAACGGTTCATCGGCCGCCTGCAGATTATTGAAGCAGACAACCTCACGTTCGCTGTCGTATACCGTGCGGTAAAGCAGGCCGTTGAAGTCCGGCTGACGGACGCCGTCAAGTTCTATATGTCCCTTCACGGACACCACGCCACCGGCCTGAGCCAGAAGTCCGGCATCGGCAGCCGCCGAATTGTCAAACGTGTCAACAACAGCCGCATATACTGACCTGTGAAGCTTCAATGCGGGATCGGCCAGCAGGACATAATTCAGCTTGTTCGCTGACCTGTCCGTCATTCCGCCGTCTGATACGAGTTCGTTCTTGGCCAGCATCAGGGCATCGCCCAACGCATAGTCACTTCCGTCTGCATCCTTCCCGAGAACATATTTCGAGAAACACCGGTTAATCAGTCCATTCTGATACGACGAGACCGTCCTTGTCGTTGACAGCAACCCTATTGCACCTCCGTTTTCGTTTGACAGCAGGTTGCACCCCAACGAAGACAACGGCTGGTCAAAAGGAGCTATGTCACACGATGCAGTAATCCAGAAAGGCAGCCGCGGGGCGGTAAGGCCGGCAGCATCGGTCTTTGAGAACACCAGTTCATGGGAAAGCACTTCGGTACTTCCATGTCCGGTATAATTTACAATGAGGGCCCCCGCATCAAGCTTTTCAAGCAGACGGCTGCGCAATGTGGGATAAGAATTGTACGATGCCTGCGCCTCCATCGGGTAACTGTCCCAATACATTCTGGTAACCTGTTTGTCAGGATACAGGCTACAATAGAGTCCGGCAACGGCTTCGGCGTCAATCATGTGGGTATTGTTGTCACCGTCATCGCCAAGCACCAGAATCTCGTTCAGCCATTTCCCGGCATTCACACCCTTCATATAGTCTATTATCCTGTCCACTGCCACCTGTGCCGCACGGCCGTCGGACAGCGGCAGACGCCCCACTCCCAGATCGGTCTTGTCCAATAGCAGATTACCGCCCTCATTATCGTCAAGCAGGCCGAAATAGTCTTCCATTACGAACGATTCGGTAATGCTTACCGAGTTGTCCGATTCATAGCACAGCAGATAATCATCAGGATTGCATCTGCGCATGTCACCTGTATGCATCCTGTTATCCCATGTACCTGCACCCATCAACAACAGATAACGCGGTGCCGAGCTGCCACCGTCTGCCCTGTCATAGAGCATTTTCATGAAGCGGCGCAAGGCCGTGGCATCGGGCGTGCCCGACGAGAACTCGTTGTACACCTGGTCGGCACGGACCACAGCAACTTTCAGCGAATCCATATCACGATGCGCCTGAGCCAGTCTTTCAGCCTGCTTTGCGACAAGTCCCGATGCCGGCACCACTATAACATAGTCTATGGAATCATACCCATGAAGGTTCTGATTCCCTATGGCTCCGACGATTTCGGGTTCAGGGAAAGACGCAGCGGTATTTACAGCAAGCAGGATATCGCCGGTCTGCAGTCTGGTTGCGTACGATATTGTGCTGTCATTCCTGAAGACAGACGGCAGTACGGTAGCCTTACCTGACTGTTCCATCTTCCAGAAACGCACAGACGGACTTGAGCCGCCCACACAGAAACTTGTCGGTACAAGTGCATTCTTTACCGACAGTCTGATATATGGAGAATTGCCGATGACAGCCCTGCGTGTAAATTCCAGACGCAGGAAATCAAGATGTGACGAACAGGCTGCCTGACTATTGTATTTCAGCCTCACCTGCAATGCCGGTTTCTCCGATACGGTAGCGGTAAATGATTTCTGTACAAGTCTGGCCTTATTGTTTGAAGTGACTGGTGCCATTTGCACGGTACCGGCATCACTGCCATCAATCTGCACATCAAGAGCCGATGATTTTGCGGCATTCGACGCAAATGCGACCGTCAGCGTAGCCTTACCGGCTTTCATGTTGTCCGTGTCAAACCTGTACGTCCTGCTGCCGTTTGAGCCGAAGTCAAAATTTTCGAACTGTATGCGGCCTGAAGGCAGCCAGCTGAACTCATCGTTGTCTATGAAAATGCAATCGGGGTATGAGTCAACCATACCTGCAATAACGCTGTCACATTCAGCTGGGACAATGAAACTGTTGTCAGACACATCATCCCTGTCAGTCAGGAAATAATAGCCGTAGTCGCTGTAATTGTTCACGGTATGTTCCATTGAAATTCCCTTCCAACGGATATCCTCCGGTCCCTGTGCAAAGAAAAGCATTCTTGAACCGTCATGCCATACGGCCTGTGCCGGCAGATCATCGGCAAGTGTCTGGATATCAGTCTCGGGCAGCAGCTTTCCTCCATATCCGAAAACGCGTACCTTTGACGGATCGCTGAATCCAAGACCGGCCAGACGGCTGTAGTCCAATCCATAAACGCCACTTCGGCCGACACGGATTTTCACCCATTGTCCTTCCGACAGGACCGACTCACGCGTATAACGGCCGGCCGCACCGCTGTCGTCATCCAGTGGCACCGGCAGGACCGATTCCGAAACATCCAGCTTGTATGACTCTATTACGTATGTCTTTCCGCCACGCCTGACAAGCGGGCTGAAAGCCACATCAAGAACGGCTTTGCCCCTTGAAACGCCAACGTTCTGATGAATTTCCGGCCACTCCTGCAGTTCTTCCTTTTCGATGCCCCACAACTGGAGCTGTCTGTCACTTACCGGCTTGAATTCAGGATATTCAATCTGTGCCGAATACCGGGTATGACCGTCATAAGAATCCAGATTGAACTGATATGATGCAATTGGAGGAACACTGTCGCCGACACATTCCTGCCAGTTGCTTTCCAACAGGACCTCACGGCTTGCGGCATACAATGCCGCAAACGCCATCATCAGTGTCAGCAGTATTTTTTTCATAATCAGCGCACGTGAAAGTCAATTACATTCCTTGCACCTATAAAGCCCTGCAAATGCTGTCCTATCGCAGCCTGAGCCGAGGAATTCAATGCCCCTGCAAATATAATGTCCCCCGTCTTCAAAGTGCAGAACCCGCTTACATATTCTATTATGCTGTCAACGGCAAACCGCATGTCGCCGGTGTTGCACCGCTGGCATGCACATCCGTCAACATCAAGTTCAAGATCCAGATCCTGGATATTGTCAATCTCATCCTTTCCGACCCAGTCACCGATGACCGCGGCTCCATCGAACCCGTAGCTGACTGCGCTTGGCAGTCCCTGTGATTCCAACCTGTCTTTCAAGTCTGTAGCGACAAAATCAATACCCATTGTAACAGCATCCCAGTACCTTGAAGCAAAGCGACGTGAAATGCTCTTGCCCAAACGGTTGATTCTCACAACCAGCTGGCCGCTCATGTCAACCCTTCCCAACCGGTCCGGAAGGAAAAACGGCTTGCGGTTACGCAGTATGCAGGAATCCGGTTTCATGTATATTGGCGGACATGCCTGCTCTAATAACGGCCCGTTAATGCCATTATTGCCCTGCTTGCAGTTCTTGCCGACGCACACTATCTTCATATGCACAAAAATACGCAAAAAAGGCATACCTTTGTGACTGTTCAACAATTGATTTGGTACAGCGGTATGGCAGGAAAAAGCAACGATTGGAAAGAAAGGCTTGGCATGGTTTATTCAACCAATCCAAATTTCAGCTATGAGACGGAAAAAGAGACAATAGAACCGGAACTTCTGCCGCCCAATCAGCAGAAACTGCGTCTGAGGATTGAAAAGAACGGGCGCGGAGGCAAGACAGCCACCGTAATATCAGGTTTCAATGGCCCCGACAGCGAACTTGAATCACTTGCACGCACACTCAAAACACACTGCGGCTGCGGCGGAAGTGCAAAAGACGGACTCATAATAATCCAGGGTGACATGAAGGAAAAACTTATTGACAAGCTGAAATCACTCGGATATACACAGACCAAGTGAAAAAAACAAAGGGGAACCCGTCAGGATTCCCCTTTTATCTGCATGACGCCGGAATTATTCTGCCTTCAGAGTGAAACGGCGGAAACCGGTAATAGTGAGTTCCTTGTCAAGAGCCTTGATGTATTCGCTGATGGTCTGTTTGCCATCACCGAAAGCATACACCTGATTGACAAGGCAATTCTCCTTGAAGAACTTGCTCATACGTCCTTCTGCAATCTTGTCAATCATTGCAGCAGGCATATTTGCGAGCTTGTCCTCGGCGGTCTTTGCCTTGAGGGCGCGAATCTCATCGGCCTGAGCCTCGGTAATTTCGCCCTTCATGATGCCTTCCTTGATATGCTCTTCATTCTCTGAGATGTAGAGATTGAAACCAGCCTTGCGGAGAGCAGCTTCAACTGCCTTCGAAACCTGTTCTTCCCTTGTCTTCTCAATAGCAACCTTCATTTCTTCTGCCTTGACAGCTTCAGGAACCTCCGACTCGCTGAGAGCTACAGGATTCTGCACTGCAACCTGGAGAGCGACCTCATGGATATAATCCTTGTCGGCAACCTCCTTGTTGAATGCAACAAGAACACAAAGGAAGTTCTTGCCCTGATGGTTGTATGAAGCGATTTCGGAACCCTCGATGAATGAATATCCGTCGAGTTCAAGCTTTTCACCTACAATACCGGTGCGCTCCAGAACAATGTCGGCAACAGTCTTACCCTGGAAAGGCAGAGCCTTGACTTCATCAAGTGACTTGGCCTTTGCTGCAACGGCAGCATCAAGGATTGACTGAGTCAGTCCGACAAAATCCTTATTGTTGGCAACGAAGTCAGTTTCGCACTTCAAAGCAATGATGGCACCGAAGTTTCCATCGACCTTGACAAGTACGCAACCTTCTGAAGCCTCACGGTCTGAACGCTTCTGGGCAACGGCAAGACCCTTCTTACGGATAATCTCGATTGCCTTTTCAAAATCGCCCTCGGCTTCTGTCAGGGCCTTTTTGCAGTCTGACATGCCAGCACCGGTCTTGGTGCGCAGGTTCTTAATATCTTCAAGTGTAACAGCCATTTCTTAAATTCTTTAATCGGTTAAAAATTATGCTTCAGGAGCAGCTTCTGCAACAGGAGCATCGTCAAGTGTCTCGGCCGGTTTTGCAACCTTGCGGATACGCTCACGACGCGGCTTTTCAGCCTTGTCCTCCTGTTCTGCCTCGGCAGCCTCCTCACCCTTTTCAGCCTTGCGCTCTTCAAGACCTTCGGCAATGGCATCGCAGCATGCGGTCAGAATTGCATCGACTGACTTGGTGGCATCGTCGTTGGCAGGAATAACGTAATCGATTTCGTCAGGATTGCTGTTTGTATCAACAATACCGAATACCGGAATACCCAGACGGTTTGCTTCGCGAACTGCAATGTTTTCCTTGAGAACGTCAATCACGAACAGAGCGGCCGGAAGACGTGAAAGGTCAGCAATTGAACCGAGGTTCTTTTCAAGTTTTGCACGCTGACGTGTAATCTGGAGGATTTCACGCTTTGAAAGGTTTGAGTATGTGCCGTCGCTTGTAAGCTTGTCGATGGTAGCCATCTTCTTGACAGCCTTGCGGATTGTCGGGAAGTTGGTAAGCATACCACCCGGCCAGCGTTCAATGACGTAAGGCATGCCTACGCTTGAAACCTTCTGGGCTACAAGCTCCTTCAACTGCTTTTTTGTACCTACAAACAGAATCTTCTTGCCATCGCGGGCCATCTTCTTCAAGACTTCAGCAGCCTGGTCTACAGCCTCGACGGTCTTGTTCAGATCAATGATATGAATGCCATTACGCTCCATGAAAATGTAAGGAGCCATAGCAGGATTCCATTTGCGGCGCAGGTGGCCGAAGTGACAGCCAGCTTCAAGAAGCTGTTCAAAATTTGTTCTTGACATAATAGTTTTTTTTGATTTGTTTGTTTACGTTCTTTTTTAAAACAACCGTCGGGTAGCCGCCTTATTGGGGGTGGATCCCGACAGTTTAGATGCTAAACACAGGATTTCATCAAATGTCACGATGCCGGCAAGCATGTCACGCAGACAACTCCAGCCACATCGGTACCATCCGAAACAATCCAATATTGGGTTCCAGAAAGTAAGCGTATCAACGCTTGCTGAACTGGAAGCGGCGACGTGCCTTTGGCTGACCCGGCTTCTTACGTTCAACAGAACGTGAGTCGCGTGTCAGGAAGCCTTCCATACGGAGAGCCTTCTTGTCATCGGCATTGATCTTGACCAAAGCACGGGCAATTGCAAGACGCAGGGCGTTTGCCTGACCATTGAAACCGCCACCGTCAAGGTTTGCCTTGATATCATACTTTTCAGCAACTTCAAGCTTCTTCAGAGGCTGGAGAACAACGTACTGAAGAAGTGATGATGGGAAATATGTAGTGAGTTCCTTCTTGTTGATGGTAATCTTACCGGTTCCTTCAGTAACGAAAACACGAGCTACGGCACGCTTACGGCGTCCTACTGCATTTATCATTTCCATTCTCTTTCAGATTAAATAAGTGAATTGATATCGATAGCCTTAGGGGTCTGTGCTTCATGCTTGTGTTCGCCACCGGCATAAACGTACAGATTGCCAAGAAGCTGATCACCCAGCTTTGTCTTGGGCAGCATACCCTTAACGGTCTTTTTCATAAGTCTCTCAGCGCCGTTTGGCTTGGCCATGAGCTGTGCAGGAGTCATCTCGCGCTGGCCGCCAGGATAACCTGTGTAGCGAAGATAAATCTTGTCAGTCCACTTCTTGCCGGTCAGAACAACCTTGTCGGCATTGATGATGATAACATTGTCACCGCAGTCAACATGCGGAGTGTAGTTTGGTTTGTACTTACCGCGCAGCAGCTTGGCAACCTTCACGGCGAAGCGGCCCAGAACCTGGTCAGTAGCGTCAACTACGACCCATTCCTTTGTAGCGGTAGCCTTGTTGGCCGAAACAGTCTTGTAACTTAAAGTATCCATTTTAAACTTTAAATCGTTGTTAATAATTTCATTTTTCCCAGCGAAACCAAACCGTTTCCCAACGGGATGGAGAGTTCCCTAACGCTTGTTCCCAAAGGTACGCTCATACCTCTGTTCCCGCACTCGGGGACTTAACTCGCTCATAATTAACCTTTTATTCAAAGGTTGATAATAATCGGCTTGCAAAATTAGTTTTTTTGCCTAACCTGACAAAACATTTCACAAAGTATTTTCAGAACCCGTCATCCTGCCAGGGCACTACTCCATGTAATATGTCTTACCTTCCTTTATATATATACCGCGTTCCAGAGGAGCATCACCGTCTACCCTGCGTCCTGCCGTGTCAAAGATTGTCCCGTCGGCCCCGGTTGTCATTTCAGGAATACGGTCTGTCCCCGTACCGCTACTGTCAAGCTTCATGTTCCGCAAGATTGTATACGGCATCAGATTCTTTTTTACAGTTACCGAACCGTTCCAGCTGGAAAAAGAGCCCGTCTTGCCGTAATTCTTCATTTTGAAGACAATCCTGTCATTATATACGTATATCATCAGCGCCTGGTACACATGATTCTTGGCATCGGTCTTGTCCCTGTTAAGCGAATTGCCATTCGGAACGTTGTCCCAGAAGTCCATGCTGCCCATGAAGACAGAAATGAAAGACGTCGGGTCACCGTCAGGAAGCGCAGACTCCAGACTTCCACCCATTCCCTTCGTTGAAGCCGCATCCACGACCGTGAACCCGCTGTACCCGGATCTTGCCGAGTTGACAATCAGTTCGGAATTTGAATCTATCTCCCCGACCGTATTCCGGAACGAATAATAGTCGCTCGAATTGACATTCTGAATCTCTTTCGGCTCCAGTTTTCCGTTATAATACCTCAATATGTAGAATTTGTTTCCGGACTTGGCCACAATGAAATAGGTCGAGCCCACCGTCATGGATTGCACCGCACGTCCTGTTTCGCAGTCAAAGAAATAAAGCGCCGATGCGGTGGCCGACGGGACAAACGACGTGCCGTCATGCGCCAGATAGTACTTGCCCGCATTATACGATGTCGACAACGACAATTTCAGGCCACTGGCCGACTCGAAATTCCAGATTCGTCTGTCATTGCCCACTTGCAGTGCGCCGGCCGATGCCATATTCAGATACATGCCCGACGTTTCGTTGTACAGATAGAAACTTGTAGCGGGCTGCGGCTTCGGTTCATCGGAACTGTCCTCATCATCAAAATACCCTTCACCGGTTGTACTTATCACCTTGCCCGATGCGTCGTATCTGGTCACTCTCTGAGAAGTACGTTCACGAATATATGCATTGTCCTTCTTGTGGTCATGGCCGTACAGCATGATAATGCCCGGATGCTTTGCTAGCGCTTTCTTCAGCTTCGCAGTGCTGCCTTTATCCGCCGGCGTTTCGGACGATGCGTCATGCAGGCCATATTCGGCTGAACTTATGGATTTGCTGTCATCGAACGGAAGGTGAAGGACAAAAAAGACTGTCTTGTCCGGATTGGCTTCATAAATGGCATCAAGCTTTTTTTCTATCCATGCCACCGATTCGTCGGAATAATAATAATCCTTGTCATAATTATAAAGATACTTGCCCGTGTTGAGCACGACAAAATCCAGACCTTTGACATTATAGTGATAGGCAACGAGCAGATTCAGCTTTCCATCACCAGTCCACTCATAGAAACATTCACCTGGAGCCTTGGTAGGTACAGTTACAGGTGTCAGATCCCCAAGTCTCTGTTTCATGGGTATTGAATAATAATCACCTGAATTGTATGAATGGCTCTTACCTACCATATATTCGTGGTTGCCGTTGGCATACACCACATAAGGAGTCTTGCCTTCATGGAATACGTTTTCCGTAGCATTCACCAGCAAGGTACGCGATTTTTCCCACACGTTCTGTGTAGCGTCACCGGTTGCACCGCCTGAATAGTCGCCGCCCATTACCAGAATGTCAATGTCCTCCTGCTCCTTCATGGCCTTGAGCGTCTGTTCGATAGAGCCGCGCAGATAGTCCTGCCCCAGATAGTTGTCGTCGGTATGGGAGTCAGTAATACACCCTATTGTCATGAGTAACTTGCTTCCTTCCTGAGCCTGAGCAGGAAAGACAGCCGCCAATGCCAGCAATGCCGGCAGAATGAAATTTTTAACCTTGAACTTCATATTCTTTATTTTAATGTACATGTTTTCACCTTAAATCAAAGCGGTCACCGCTAACGCCCCTGCGAAGATACACTTTTTTCAATTAGTATGAAAACCGCGGAATTTGCATCGGCCGGCACAGTCAAACTGGGCCGGTTCTCAGAACCTATGGTATTGTAATTTCCGTATCTTTGCCACAGATTATCATTCAAAAGCAGCAAAAAGACTCAACAGGTATGGATGCACTTTCAATCATAGCACTGATTCTTGGAGTACTTGGAATAGTTGGAGGATTCCTGCCGATTCTTCCAGGACCGCCCATCAGTGGAGCCGCCATGTTATGTCTTTACCTCAGGACCGGTGCCGACGAACCGATATCACGCACAGCCCTGCTGATTTGGCTGGCTGCAGCGATAGCATTGACCATACTTGACTACGTCATGCCAGGCATGATGACAAAAGCGACAGGTGGCCACAAGTCAGGCAGCCGCGGTGCGACGATAGGCCTCATAATAGGGCTGTTCTTCACGCCCGTCGGAATGGTAATGGGCAGTTTTCTCGGTGCGTTCCTTGCCGAATGGCTGGCAGAAGACCAAAGCATGGGCAAGGCATTGAAAGCCGCAGCCGGCGCATTCCTTGCATTCCTCTTCTCCACAGGTCTGAAAGTGATTTTCGGCGCCATAGTAATGTGGCAGATCATTATCCATGTATTTTGAAGTTTTTATGGCGTTTTATTCAATTTGTCAATTGAAAAGCGTACTATTGCAAGATTTTTCGGTCCCGCTAAAATATAATTAAGTACCCGTGGCAAATCATTTCCTGAATAATTCTTTACTCAGACGTTTCTTTGTAATACTTCTGAGCATTATCTTCATGTTCTCCTGCAACAGATACGAGAACGAAATTATCGGTGTGAGTTCAATCAAGCTGAACGAGACCGAAATAACATTGAGAGTAGATAAAAAAGATACGTTGTCTGCCTCGGTCAGCCCTTCCAATGCAACCGACAAGAGCATGAAGTGGGCAACCGGCGATGCTGAAATAGCAACGGTGAGCAGCATGGGTATTGTAACCGGCAAGAAGATAGGAACGACGGTTATAACCGCAAAGGCTGGAGGCAAGACCGCCAGCTGCACAGTAATAGTCGAGCCTACTCCTGTAACCAGCGTAACTCTGAATGAAGCGGAAGTTTCACTGAAGGCCGGTGGAGTAATGAAACTGACCGTCACAGTCAATCCCGACGACGCCACTGACAAGACCGTGACATGGACAACGAGCGATGCGACAGTGGTAACGGTAATCGGCGGCATGCTGACAGCACACAAGGTAGGTTCAGCAACCATTACCGCAAAGGCTGGCAATAAGGCCGATACATGTACCGTGACAGTTGAGCCTACATTGGTAACCAGTATAGCACTTGATCAGGCCACCGCTTCAATGAAAGCGGGAGAAACAGTAACGCTGGCAGCGACAGTCAAGCCCGATGATGCAACTGACAAGACCGTGACATGGACGACGAGTGACGCGACCGTTGCCACAGTGAACGGAGGTAAGGTAACAGCCATTAAAGTGGGCAAAGCCACCATTACCGCAAAGGCAGGAGAAAAGACTGCAACTTGCACCATAACGGTAGTGCCCACACCGGTGACAAGCGTGACATTGGACAAGACATCCGCATCACTGATGGCAGGACAGACCGTGACGCTGACACCGACGGTCAATCCAAGCGATGCAACTGACAAGACCGTGACATGGACGACGAGTGACGCGACCGTTGCCACAGTGGAAGGAGGACTGGTAACCGCCAAGAAGGTCGGTACAGTAACCATAACCGCAAAGGCAGGAGAAAAGACTGCAACATGCTCCATAACGGTAGTACCCACACCGGTGACAAGCGTGACATTGGACAAGACATCCGCTTCGCTGAAAGCCGGTGAGACAGTGACGCTGACACCTACGGTCAACCCAAGCGATGCAACTGACAAGACCGTGACATGGACGACGAGTGACGCGACCGTTGCCACAGTGGAAGGAGGACTGGTAACCGCCAAGAAGGTCGGTACAGTAACCATAACCGCAAAG
>JAZUFX010000053.1:0-37457 GCA_045640885.1 Bacteroidaceae bacterium
GTGCAAAATTATCTAAATTTTGTTATAGCGGCACTATATCTTTGGCATAATTATCCTTTCATCTGCAATTTCTTCTGAATTCATTCCGACCGTTGCTCATCAGCCAGTTATCCATTTTGGAGTCCAAGAGCGGTACAAACGGCCCCATTTTCGCCCTTCAAACAGTTAAATTTTCTTAAATCTGAAAATTTTTTGAAGATTTTTTCGGCCTCAAAAAAGCTCTTTTTTTCCCTTCATTTCTGGTTAAAAATTGCCGATTTTTATTTGTACCGATTAGGGCATTTTTGCAGTTTTCTTCATTTTTCTCCCTTCATTATATCATTGATATTCAATTTGTTTTGAGCGAAAACAAATGAATTCAAGTCGAATTCCACATGAATTATACATGCCGGTCCGCGCCATAAGGTGGTGGGAGCAAAGAGCAGGATGTCACTCTATGATTTCCAGAGGCTGGATCTCGACCTGGCTGCTCCTGTAGTACATAAGGTTCTCGCCAAGGCGCTGGGTGGCACGGAACTCAAGATTCTGCTGACGGTACTGGCGGTACTTGCGCTGTACCTTTTCCACATACTGCACCGTTTCTATTCCCATGAACTGTCCGTTACGGCACAGGCTGTCGGTATAAACGCTGTCAAATGCAAGCGACTGAAGCACCGGAGCTATGTTCTCCCACTTGTAGCGGTTGATTCCGTCACGCCTTGCCAGACGCATGGCATCCTGTATGTGGCCTGCACCGGCATTGTAACTGGCAAGAATGAAGTTGAGACGTTCGGGCATACTGACAAACGAATACTGCATGTCAAGACTGTGCAGATACCTGACAGCCGCCTTTACATTCAGTTCGGTGCTTACAAGATTCGTGTCGATGTCCATTTCGCGGAGCATCTGCCTGTATGTTGCCGGCATCATCTGCATAAGGCCCGATGCACCGACATACGAACTTGTGGTTGTATCGAATTTTGATTCGACATTGGCAATGGCGGCAATGAACAGCCAGTCGAAAGTGCTGTCCTGACATTCTCTGAAAAGCTCGTCGAAGTCAGAAATTTCAAGCCATGTCTCCACGTACTGGCGGTGGTGAAATTCAAAGTGGAACAGCTCGTCGCCATCGCCCTTGACCGAGCATGTTCTAAATGCAAAGAGTGCCACAAGCAATGCGGCAGTAATCAGCAGGACGGCAACTTTGCCGGCATTCATCTCCGGTCCACCAAATTCTGTCTTCATACCGGATGCAAAGGTATGAAAAATACGTTCTCCACGAAAATAAAAGGCTTCAAACCTTTGGAGTTCCCGTCCGAATGGCATAACTTTGCGCCAAATATGAGAAACGTTTTCCATCATATCCACCATCATCGCTCCTGCAGACCATAAACGGCAGGCTTGGTGGTCGTGCATATAGTTGAAAACATGAGGCTTGCCAAAAGACATGGCAGGCTTTTTTGTTATATGTAACCAATGAATTAAAAATACAATCATGCTTAGAATTGCAGTTCAATCCAAAGGACGTCTCTACGAAGAGACAATGTCACTTCTCACAGAATCGGGAATCAGTCTTGGCGCCGGAAAGCGCACCCTTCTTGTACAGGCCGGAAATTTCCCGGTTGAGGTTCTGTTTCTCCGCGACGACGACATACCGCAGTCGGTTGCCGGCGGTGTGGCCGATGTCGGCATTGTAGGTGAAAACGAATTCGTCGAGCGTCAGGAAAATGCCGAAATTGTAAAGCGCCTGGGCTTCAGCCGCTGCCGTCTTTCTCTGGCAATTCCGAAGGCTGCCGACTACAAGGGCCTTGAATGGTTCAACGGAAAGAAAATAGCAACCTCATACCCGGGAATCTTGAAGAGTTTCCTGCAGAAGAACGGCATCGACGCACAGACTCATGTCATTACCGGCTCAGTCGAGATTGCCCCCGGCATAGGACTGGCCGATGCCATTTTCGACATTGTAAGCTCAGGCTCCACACTGGTAAGCAACAACCTCAAGGAAGTTGAAGTCGTGATGCAGTCCGAAGCCCTGCTCATAGGCAACCCCAACCTTAGCGGCGAAAAGCAGGAAATCCTCAAGGAACTGCTGTTCCGCTTTGATTCCGTCAAAGCCGCCCAAGGCAAGAAATACGTAATGATGAACGTGCCTAACAGCCGTCTGGCTGATGTAATCGGTGTACTGCCGGGCATCAAGAGCCCCACGGTCATGCCGCTTGCGCAGGAAGGCTGGAGTTCGCTGCACACCGTACTGGACGAGAAATGCTTCTGGGAAATAATCGGCAAGCTCAAGGCAATGGGCGCCGAAGGCATTCTGGAACTTCCCATTGAAAAGATGATTCTATGAACACGATTCTGAATCCGGACCGTTCACAATGGCCCGAACTGATAAAGCGCCCCGCACTCAGCGTAAGCGGACTCTACGAAAGGGTCCAGTCTGTTCTTGACAAGGTAAAGGCCGATGGCGACAGTGCCCTGCTGGCTTTTGAGGAACAGTTTGACCACGTAAAGCTGTCAGGTCTTGCCGTATCACAGCAGGAACTTGACGAGGCTGCGGCCAAAGTGCCTGAAGACCTGAAACAGGCCATTCAGCGTGCAGCCGCCAACATACGCAGGTTTCACGAGGCACAGCTGCCAAAGACCGTCGAGGTTGAAACATGCAGCGGCGTAAAATGCTGGCAGAAGGCTGTGCCTATAAGCAGAGTCGGCCTCTACATTCCAGGAGGCACAGCCCCGCTCTTTTCGACCGTGCTCATGCTGGCCATACCGGCCCGCACCGCAGGCTGTCAGGACATTGTCCTGTGCACCCCTCCGGGACCGGACGGTCGTGTAAACCCCGCCATTCTGTACGCCGCACAGGTTGCAGGCGTGAGCCGTTTCTTCAAGCTGGGCGGTTCACAGGCAATAGCTGCCATGGCATACGGTACGGAAAGCGTGCCCAAGGTCAGCAAGATATTCGGCCCCGGCAACCCGTACGTCACCGCAGCCAAGCAGATTGTCTCGCTCAAGGATGTGGCCATTGACATGCCGGCCGGACCGAGCGAGGTGCTGGTCATTGCCGATGCACAGGCCAACCCGGCATTCGTTGCCGCCGACCTTCTCTCGCAGGCCGAACACGGACGCGACAGCCAGGTAATCATGCTGACTTCAAGCAGGGAATTCATAGGCAGGGTCGAAGCCGAAGTCGAAAGACAGCTTGCACTGCTGCCACGCATGGACATAGCAAAAGACGCGCTTGCAAACAGCCGCCTCATACTGCTGGACAACGACGACCAGATCATAGAGCTGAGCAATATGTATGCCCCGGAGCATCTCATAATACAGACCGCCAACTGCGACGGGCTGGCACAGCGCATTGTCAACGCAGGTTCGGTGTTCATCGGCCCCTACTCGCCCGAAAGCGCGGGCGACTACGCATCGGGCACCAACCACACCCTGCCCACCAGCGGATATGCAAAAGCATACAGCGGCGTGAACATTGACAGCTATATGCGCAAGATAACATTCCAGAAACTGTCCCAGGAGGGTTTGAAGGACCTCGGTCCCATTATCGAGACCATGGCTGCCGGAGAATTCCTCGATGCACACAAAAATGCTGTAACAGTAAGACTTAACAACATCAGGCAATGAAAAATCTGAAAGAACTGCTCAGGCCCAATATTGCAGCCCTGAGTCCGTACACATCGGCCCGCGACGAATACAAGGGGAAGGAGGCTCATGTCTTTCTCGACGCCAACGAAAACCCCTACAACCAGCCGTACAACCGTTATCCGGACCCGGAGCAGCATGAGCTCAAGCTTGAACTGCAGAAGATAAAGGGTGTTGCGCCCGAATCAATTTTCTTCGGCAACGGCAGCGACGAATGCATTGACCTCATGTTCCGCATATTCTGCCGGCCGGGCGTTGACAATGCCGTGGCTATAGAACCTACATACGGAATGTATGGCGTCACAGCCGCCATCAACGACGTGGAATACCGCCGTGTGCTGCTTGACGACAACTTCCAGCCCGATGCCGACAAGTTGCTTGCCGCCATTGACGGCAACACCAAACTGGTGTTCTTCTGTTCCCCAAACAACCCGTCGGCCAACGACATTGACCACAGCGTGATTGACCGTGTGCTCGATTCATTTGACGGCATTGTAGTCATTGACGAGGCATACATCGACTTCACCAGCCAGCCTTCGTACACGAAGAAACTGGACCGCTATCCCGGACTTGTAGTGCTGCAGACCTTCTCCAAGGCATGGGGCATGGCAGGCATAAGACTTGGACTGGCATTCGCCAGCCCGGCCGTCATCTCCGTAATGAACCAGGTCCGTTATCCGTACAACGTGAATGTGCTCACACAGCGCACCGCCCTTGAAGAAGTCCGCCAGGCCAGCCGCGTTGCCAAATGGGTTGCCGAAATCATCGGGGAACGCGAACGCATCATGCCTCTGGTTGCACAGACGCCCGGTTGCCGCCAAGTTTACCCGTCAAGCGCCAACTTCTTCCTGGCCCGGTTCGATGACGCCAAGGCCATGTACGACCACCTGTCCGAAAACGGCATCATCGTACGCAACCGCAGCAAGATTACCCTGTGCGGCAACACCCTGCGCATAACCGTAGGCACAAGGGCCGAGAACGATGAACTTTTGGAATGCATGAATAAATTCAGATAATATGAAAAAGAGAGTCCTGTTCATTGATAGAGACGGAACACTTGTCGAGGAACCCTTTGACGAGCAGCTTGACAGCTTTGAAAAGCTCAAGTTCGTTCCCGGAGTATTCAAAAGCCTTTCATTCCTGAGCGAACGCATGGATTTCGAGTTTGTCATGGCCACCAACCAGGACGGCCTTGGCACGCCATCGTACCCGGAACAGGACTTCAAGCCGACCCAGGATTTCATTCTTGACACTCTGGCCGGCGAAGGCATCAGGTTCAGTGACCTGCTCATTGACCGCAGCTTTCCCAAGGACAATCTGCCCACACGCAAGCCTGGCACCGGCATGTTCTCAAAATACACGACAGGCGAATATGACCTTGCCGGAAGCTATGTCATTGGAGACCGTGCCACCGATGTGGAGCTGGCCTTCAACCTGGGCTGCAAGGCAATTCTGCTGCAGGACAGCACCGATGCCCTCAAGGACGGAGGCATGGCCTGCACATCCGGGCAGTTGCTTGACGCCTGCGCCTTTTACAGCCGCGACTGGTGGAAGGTTGCGCAGTTCCTCTTTGCCGGACAGCGCTGTGCCAGCGCACACCGTGCCACCAAGGAGACCGACATTCTGGTAGAGCTGAACCTTGACGGCAGCGGCAAGTGCAACATCAGCACAGGGCTGTCATTCTTTGACCACATGCTCGAACAGATTGGCCGTCATGGCGGCATGGATCTGACCATAATGGCCAAGGGTGACCTCAATGTCGACGAGCACCACACAATTGAAGATACCGGCATTGTGCTTGGTCAGTGCATACGCGAGGCTCTTGGCGACAAGCGCGGCATAGAACGCTACGGCTTCGCGCTTCCGATGGATGACTGCCAGGCTCAGGTGACCCTAGACTTCGGCGGACGCAGCTGGCTGGTATGGGATGCGGAATTCAAACGCGAAAAGGTTGGCGACATGCCTACCGAAATGTTCCTGCATTTCTTCAAGTCACTGAGTGATGCAGCGCAGATGAACCTGAACATAAGTGCCCGGGGCGACAACGAGCACCATAAGATAGAAAGCATTTTCAAGTGCCTGGCACGCGCCCTCAAGGCTGCCGTACGTCGTGACGTATGGCACTACGAGCTGCCCTCATCCAAAGGACTTCTGTAGTACACACGGTTTTGGAGTATACCACTCCAGAACTGCGCGCCTTCGGCGCTATCCCTCCCACTGCCTTCGGCAGCGGGCCCCTCCCGTTCACGGAGCCACGGGCGGCTACGGTTCTGGAGTGTTATACCCCAAAACCGCTTTCCTGAGCACAAAAAAAGGATGACCATAGCAGTCATCCTTTTTCTCATTATGTTGATTCAATCAGTTACTTGAAGTAGTCTTCAAGAGCTGCGTCAAGCTCCTCGCCGCGAAGGTTGCGGCCTATGATGGTGCCGTCGGCATCGATCAGGAAAGTTGAAGGAATTGCTCTGACAGCATACATGGCAGCCGGAGAGTTTTCAATTTCCTCACCATTCCACATCTGCGGCCAAGTCATGCCCTGTTCTCTGACGGTGTTCTTCCACTCGTTGATGTCCTCGTCGACCGATACACTTACAATCTGGAAACCCTTTGAGGCAAACTTTTCATAAGCGGCCTTCATGTATGGGAGTTCGTTCATGCATGGAGTGCACCATGTTGCCCAGAAGTCAAGCAGGGTAAGCTTGTTGTCCGAAACAAAACTTGACAGAGCAGCCTTGCTGTCACTGGTCCAAACTTCCTGATCAAGAATATCGCATTCAAAGTTCAGGTAAGGTGAGCCGGCAGCTGTCAGCATCTGCATTGAAACCATCTGTGACAGATCCATAAGTTCCTGCTTGTCTCCGAATGCAGGAGTCAGAGCTTCAATGAGTTCTGTCAATTCCTCAGGTTCAAACATGTCATAGCTCTGGAAAAGCTGTTCGAATCCGAATACAAGACCGGCATTTTCCCTGATGCTGGCTGCAACCAGAGCACGGTACTCGTCCTGAAGTGAATTGAGTTCATCAACAATGTCGTGACCGTCACCATCGGCAGCAGCTGTGATTCTGAGCTTGTCCTCCAGTTCCATAGCTTTTTCATTCAGGATAGTGGTCTCGGCATAGAAGTTCTGGAAAGCATCGTTATTCGGAGTTCCTTTGATATTCTGCTCGCCGGAAACTGCATTGTATGAAATTACAATCTTTCCGTTTTCCAGGAAAAACTGGCAGGCTCCCTGATCGTCGGCTGTTTCATAAGCAGCCCATGCAAGACGGCAGGTGTCGGTCTGTCCCTTGAAACTGAATTTACCGTTTATTATCAGCGCCGAATCAATAGTGGAAATATCGTCAATATCAACGACATTGAGAGTAATCACCGTGCTGTCAGGCACACCTTCAAAAGAACCTTTTACAGTGAATGTTCCTTTTCCACATGCAACCAATGTTGTTGCTACCAGAAGTGCAGCAAGAGTCTTTTTCATAAAATGCGGATTTATTTGATTACGTATTGTGAGCTTATCGATTCGTTGCTTGTCACGCGGCGGATGGTTTCAGCAAACATCTGCGCGATTGAAATCTGCTTGAGCTTCTTGCAGGGAACGACATTGCGGTAAGGAATGCTGTTGGTGAACACGATTTCCTCAAGAGCGGAATTGTCGACTCTGACAGGAGCATCGCCAGACATGACACAATGCGATGCAAGTGCACGGACTGACTTGGCGCCTGCTTCAATCATTGCATCGGCAGCCTTGCAGATAGTACCGGCAGTATCGACTATGTCGTCGACAATGACCACGTTCTTACCCTTTACATCACCGATAATGGTAATGCTGTCAACCACGTTGGCGCGGCTGCGGGTCTTCTGGCAGAGCACCAGCGGACAGCCAAGGTACTTGGCGTATGCACTGGCGCGCTTGCTGCCGCCCACATCGGGTGCAGCCATTATGAGTTCGTCAAGTTTCAGGCTCTGGATATAGGGGACGAACACCATCGACGCATACAGATGGTCAACAGGAACATCGAAGAAACCCTGAATCTGGTCTGCATGAAGGTCCATTGTGATAAGACGGTCGATGCCTGCCACTGAAAGCATGTCGGCAACCAGCTTTGCGCCGATGGAAACACGCGGCTTGTCCTTACGGTCCTGTCTTGCCCAACCGAAATAAGGTACGACCGCATTGACTGACTTGGCCGATGCCCTCTTGGCCGCATCGACCATGAGCAGCAGTTCCATCAGATTGTCTGAATTCGGGAAAGTGGACTGGACCACAAAAACATCGGCTCCACGAATCGACTCCTCATACGACACTGCGAATTCACCGTCAGCGAAATGGGAAACGATCATATTACCCAGCGGGCAGTTCAGATAATCACAAATTTCCTTTGCCAGGTACATTGTATTTGTACCGCAGAACACCAGAAAAGGATTTTTGGAATCCATATTGATAATGACTTGAAGAATTTATGTTTGATATTCGGGTCTGCAAAGTTACAAATAAAAAACAAGGCCAAGTCTCTTTTTCAAGAATTCTTGAGGTTACTCGGCAAGCGACCAGATGTAATTACGGCACTCGCAGGTTTCAACGCATTCGCCGCCCGACAGCACATCATATAAATTGTCCGTAATGCCTGTTCCCCTCAGTTTAAGCACGGCCTCCTTGCGTGTCCACAACCGTGTGAATTCCTTATCGGGATTATCGGCGGCAAGTATCATTGACTGTTCGGTCCGGTTCATTGTCCTGCGCATCAGAGACTCGCCGGCATGGCGCAGGCTTTCCACATCAATGCCTACAGGCCGGTCACTCAAAGCGACGGCCAGGGCGGTCTTGCAGTGGCTGATGCTGAAATGCAGGCCGTCATGCCCAATAATGAACGGTTTGCCGTGTTCGCCGAACCCGAATGTCATATCCTCAATCCCCGTGAGTTCGACCAGCATGGTATATGACTTGAGGCATGCATACTGACCGAATGTATAGCGGAAACGTCTGGCTTGTCCGGCTCTCTGCCGGGAGACCAGGGGAAAGAGCCTCTGCACCTCGGCATCGGTACATTCCTCCATCCTGTCAAATATCAAGGTCTTGGTCATGCAGGAAAGACGCAGGAAACTTTGGGGTATGCAAATGGCCTACAGATGCCTGCAGGCCATATTTACGTGGAGCATACGAGACTCGAACTCGTCACCTCTTGACTGCCAGTCAAACGCTCTAGCCAGATGAGCTAATGCCCCGAAAACGCCACAGCGGGCTTATTTCGACGGCAAAGGTAGCAAAAGGTTTGGATATTGCTTATATTCGCGTTGTATTTTTGGATTATGGACAGAAAAATTCCGGCAGAACGCATCATACTTGGAATCGACCCCGGCACGAACATAATGGGTTACGGAGTCATCAGTGTGACCGGCAACAAGGCCGCCATCGTTGCCATGGGGGTCATTGACCTTCACAAGGAAAAGGACATGTACCTGAAACTGGGACACATTTTCCAGCGTGTAGGCGGCATAATAGAAGAATATCTGCCTGACGAGATGGCCATTGAAGCACCCTTCTTCGGCAAGAACGTACAGTCAATGCTCAAACTGGGACGGGCGCAGGGAGTGGCAATAGCGGCGGCAATCAACCATGACATTCCGATACACGAATACGCGCCGCTTAAAATCAAGATGGCCATAACGGGCAACGGCAGTGCCAGCAAGGAGCAGGTGGCAGCAATGCTTCAGCGCATGCTTGGCATCAGCGAATCGGAAATGCCCAAGTACCTTGACGCGACCGATGCCCTTGGAGCCGCCTACTGTCATTTCCTGCAATTGGGACGGCCCGACACCGGAACCAAAGGGCCGAAGAGCTGGAAGGAGTTCATTGCCGGCAATGCAGACCGTGTATCACGCGGCCGGAGCGCAAAAAAAGAACCGCCAGCCATCTGACAGGTGGCCGGCGGCTGATTCCAGTATAAAAGATTACCTTCTTACAGGTCTGCGTATTTCATCAAGGACCCTACGTCGGTCACTGTCATACCTGAGCAGCCTTACAGCCAGGTCATAATCCCTTGGCGTAACGCAGTACGGATATGCCTTGCACAGGAAATCGACCTTGTCGCTCTCAAAGGTGAGCACGTCGGCCAGTTGCGCAATCTGACGGGCGTCAAGCTGGCCGCTGATGGCCATGAACAGCGCCATTCTTCTTTTGTCAGACGAGAACGGCACATCGTTAACCTTCTTGACCATTGCATTGACATCGGTCCTGTCAGGGATATAGATTATGTCAAGGTCGTCACTGTACAGACGCGCATCGGCTATCAGATTGTCCATGATTCTGTTACGGTCCGACGAGAATGTCAAGGCGCCCAGCGCAATGTAGAAATTGCATTTGTCAACGGTCGATTCATACGCCAATTCAAGGAACTTTGCCTTGTCGGAACTGAAAGTGAACGACTTGGCAATGTCAAGGACCTGATCGGAATAGAATACGCCGTCGTCAAGTATCAGGCTACGTACAAGTTCAAGACGTTCAGAATCGAATCTGGCTCTGGCTATCTCTCTTATGGCGTAATCACTTATCGGCCAGAGTTCACGGCGCGCCTTCTCCATGACAATGATACGTTTCTCATTGTACATACGGATGTCGTTTCTCTTGGCAACGCGGGGAAAATTCCTTGTGACGGTCACGCCCGGCCCTGCCGGCTTTCTGCGGTCACTTACCACACGGTCCGGTTCCGATGCCCGGTTACGGACGACCCTGTCGGGTTCGGCAGGCCTTGATGATACCACCGTTACACCCGTCTGACGATTGTTTCCAACACTGCGGGACTGTGCTTGAGCAGTGCCGCCGGCAAGCAGCAATACTGCAGCAGCCGTCAGAAATGCATTTGTCTTCATAATTCTCAGGTCTTTATGTCTCTCTACCTATAAGACTTGATTTTTTCCCGATTGTTAAATCACTTCTCCAGAATAACGCCTCCGCCTGGTGCGATTTCCATCAGATAGCCCTTCTTTGCCTTCAGTTTCACACTGCTGAGCGAGGGATTCTCAAACAAGGCATCGTCACTGTAGAGAGCAGCCTCGCCGTCGCCCATGAATGAAAGGTCTATCTTGGCCTTGATGACTTCGTTTGTGGCATTCATGCCGGCAACGTGCCACTTGCCGGCAATGTCCTTGCGTGCAATGATCACATACTTGCCCGGATAGCCGGCAACGAACTTTGTGTCTTCCCACTGCGTAGGTGAAGTCTTGAGCCAGTCCATGCAGATTTTCGGAGCATCCTCAAGATTGTTCGGGCAGATGGCAATGTTCTGTATGGGGTTCTGATATACTATCTGGGTCGCAATCTGGAAAATGGGACCAGTCTTGAGCTTTGAGCCGCGTCCTGCATTCTGCTTGTTGAGTATGCGGTTCATGAAGCAGCCGCCGTACTCCATGCATCCCATGGTGTTGCGGATGAACGGATGCAGAGTGGCCTTGAAAGCCTCCTCGTCGCAGGCACCCTGGCCGAAATACATGTTCTCGCTGGCAAGTACAGCCTCCGAGCCTACATAGTTCGGATACATGCGTTCCCATCCGCGAGGCATGGTGCAGCCGTGGAATATGCACATAAGGCCGTGGTCATCGGCATCGCTCAGGACATCTTCATACATCTGCATGGTTTCCTGTTTGTCACCGCCCCAGAAATCGACTTTTATGCCCTTGCAGTTAACCTTCTCAAGCCACGCCATTTCCTTTTTGCGTACAACTGAATTGTCCATCCTGTTGATGGGGCTCTGGGTAATGTCATTCCAGTTGCCGCTTGAAGAATACCACAGGAACACGTCGACGTTCTTTGAGTTGGCGTACTTTATCAGTTCTTCCATACGATCATAGCCTATGTTCTGATCCCAGCCGGCGTCAATAAGAATGTATTCGAAATCCATGGCGCTTGCCAGGTCTATGAACTTGATCTGGTCATCCCAGTTGCACGATGCATCCTGCCATACAATCCAGCTCCACGTACCGCGTCCGTATTTATACTGGTGTTCCGTTTCAAATACCGGCTCCACATAGTCCCACATCACGGTGGTTTCGACAATTGGTGCAAGCGTCGAGCCTACGGTAATGGTACGCCACGGCGTTGAACCCGGCAGGCGCACGGCAGGGCAGGTGGTGCCTATGCCGTTGTTCTCTTCGGGCATGGGGAACTCTATCCTGTAGGTATTGTCCACGCAGTCGCTCAGGCGGCATCCGCAGTAGCGGCTGCTTACACCGGTCTCGCAAAGCAGTACCCATCCGTTGTCTCCGACATGGAACAGTCCCGGGAATGTATAGCCGTGGCCGTAGCCTGACTTCTTGTCCATCGGCCCGTCATTGGTATAGCCTTCTTCGTAGCTTGGTTTTGTACGCTGCCAGCCAATCATGGCATCGCTCTGGTCTGTCAGGAAAGTGGTGGTTCCGTCAGGGAAAGTGAAGCCTGTGTTCTCAAACAGCACGCGGGTACTGTTGCGCTGCTGGCCCGGGCGCAGGTTATAACGTATGGCAATGTCATTGTCGCTTACGCGGAATTCAAACTCGATTTTCTGCCTTGAAGCGTTCTGCAGTTCTATTATGCGCTGAACGTATTCGTGGCTTACGTGAGCTTTTTTGATGCGGTCAAGTGAATAATCCACAGTTGCCGCATTATCGGTAACGCTTACAAGCGTCAGCCCTTTGGTAAAGTCGCCGGTTCCGGCATCGCGTCCCTGCGGAAGCCCCTGAAGAGTAGGTTTCGCACCCATATCCAGCATTATGCCTATCGGGGAATCCATAAGCATATCCTTGCCTTCATATTTGACTGAATAGGTAGGATTGTCTGTGTCGGTCAGTTTGAAAGACACCACAAGTTTACCGTCGGGGCTGGCCAGATCCTGAATCTGGGCCGATGCCAGCTGGCAGACTGCCAGCAGGACAAGTGCCGATGAAAGATGTTTTCTCATTTATTGATTATTGATTGGTTATTGCTCATTCCATGCAAAGATAAGAAAAAACCGCCATGACTGCTATACGAGTTTTATGGTATTGACGGTTCTGCCGCAGGCCGCACCTTCACGGCGTGCGGAAAAGAAGCGTGTGTCAGTATATGTATCGATACCGGCAACCAGAACTGACTGCTGCCTCACACCTGCCTGACGCAATATCCACGCATTGGCTTTCCACAGGTCCAGATGAAGTCCGCCCTGCATTGTACCCGGAACACGTTCTCCACAGTCTGACAGTATTTCAGCCATGGGAAAGCCGGCCGCAGCAAAACTGTCGGCAACCTCGGGACCGATCTGAAAACTGTCCGGTCCTATACTGGGACCTATTACGGCTCTCACATTTGCGGCATCGGTTCCGTACAGTTCATGCATGCGTTCCAGAACCGATGCGGCTATTTTCAGCACGGTCCCCTTCCATCCGGAATGGACAGCCGCAACGGCACGGTTTACAGGGTCATAAAGCAGCACAGGCACACAGTCGGCCGTACGTGCGCCAAGCGCTATGCCCGGCACATCGGTCACAAAGGCATCGAATCCTTCAAGATCGGCTCTTGTCAGACGGTCACTGTCAACGACGGCAATCCTGTTGCCATGCACCTGATGTCCCTGGACAACATGATATGGCAGGACTGCATCGGACATGGGCGAGAAGGACTCAGCCCCCTGCCCCATGTCATAGCGCACCAGTCTGTCCTCTATTCGCAGATTCACTGTGGGATACCGGCTAAAATCGCTATTACGTGGTCAAGCACCATAGGCACGGTTGCCAGTTCAAGACGTTCCGAAGGGGAATGTACGCCACGCAGTGTCGGGCCCAGCGATATCATGTCCAGATAAGGATATGACTCCAGAAAGAGTCCGCATTCAAGACCGGCATGGATTGCCCTCACCTGAGGTTCACGGCCATAAAGTGAAGAATATGCCGACACTGCAATGGCAAGCAGCCGGGAATCGGTATTGGGAGTCCAGCCGGGATAGCCGTCGCTGCTTTCGACCTTGGCTCCAGCCATTTCAAAGCACGACGCCACAGCCTGGCGCACAGCCAGTTTTGCACTTTCAACGGAACTGCGCTGGCTGGTGACAATCCTGACCTGTCCGTTTTCTGTACGTATGCTGGCAAGGTTCGACGATGTCTCGACCAGACCTTTCACATCCATGCTCATGGCATACACTCCATTGTGGACTGCCGCCAATGACAGGATGATATTGCGTGCAACTGAATTCTCAATGCATTCTACAGGCTGAACCGACTCCATTCTGAAAACCATGCCGTGTTCCGTTGCATGGAACTCGTTTTCAACCTGGCTTGCAAAAATATTGAAATCGACCCTTATGCTCTCCTTTTGGGCCGATGGTATGGCTATGACAGCACGTGCATCGCGCGGTATGGCGTTCGACAGGTTGCCGCCCGATATGCTGCAGAGGCGCAGGTCATATTTTTCCATTGACTGGCACAGGAAACGGGCAAGAAGCTTGTTGGCATTGGCGTAACCCTTGTCGATGTCATCGCCCGAGTGCCCTCCGTGCAGTCTGTCAATGTCAATCTGAAGGAAGAAATAGCCAGATGGGGCCTGTTCCGGCCTGTAGGTGAATGTGATGCCGGTATTCATTCCGCCAGCACAACCTATGAATATCTGCCCTTCGTCCTCCGAATCGAGATTTATGAGCATACGCCCTTTCAGGACTCCGGGTTCCAGATTCATTGCGCCTGTAAGTCCCGTTTCCTCCGACACGGTGAAAAGACACTCAAGCGGGCCGTGCGCAATGTCATCGGCCTCAAGTATGGCAAGCGCCATGGCTATGCCCATGCCGTCATCGGCACCAAGTGTCGTGCCTCTGGCCTTGAGCCATCCGTCTTCGACGTACGTTTCTATGGGTTGGGTCATGAAATCGTGGCTGAGCGACGCCTCCTTTTCGCATACCATGTCCTGATGCGCCTGAAGAATCACGGTCTCACATTTTTCCATGCCTGCTGTGGCCGCCTTGCGTATAACGACATTGCCTGTCCTGTCCATGACCGATTCAAGTCTGCGGGCGGCGGCGAAGTCCATAAGGAAACGGCCGATATGTTCTTCATGACCCGACGGACGCGGAATGGCGCATATACGGGCAAAGATGTCCATAACCCTGTCCGAAAGTTTGCTATTGCAGTTCATTGTGCTTATTTTTACTCCAAATATACGGCAATAAGCGCAGAAATAGCTATATTCGCACACTTATGTTTTCAACATTTCTGATAGCCGTAGTTTTCCTGCTCGCCGGAGTGGCACTCCTGTCAGTAGGCATTTGGATAAGGAAGAACGGGCGCTTTCCCAACATACACGTCGGAAAGAACCCTGCAATGCGGAAACGCGGTATCGGATGCGTTGAGACACAGGACGCACAGGCACGAATGGACAACCCGATGGCCGTGAAGGAAAAAAGTGAAACCAAATAAACCTGTATAATGAAATTCAAATCTATTGCTGCGGCTTTGGCCGTAATGTTTTTCTGTCAGTGCCAGCAGGCACCGGCAAGCGACCAGGACAACCGGACCGACAACCGCGCACCGGTTCCGACAACAGGACTCAAGATTGCAGTAGTCAACGTTGACTCTCTTCTGCAAAGTTACAACTTCTGCCTTGACCTTAACGAAGGACTCATGCGCAAGGAAGAGAACTACCGTCTGGTCCTTACCGAAGAGGCCAACAAACTTGAAAAGGAATACAACGATTTCCGCAAGAAAATCCAGAACAACGTATATTCCAGTGAAGAACGCGCCGCATCAGAACAGAACCGTCTTGACAAGAAGGCACAGGCCATCCAGGAAAAGCAGGCCAAATACAGTCAGGAACTGGAACTTGAAAACGCAGCCAACGCACAGAAAATCAGCGATGCCATCGACGCCTTCCTCAAGGAATACAACAAGGAGCACGGCTACAACATGATTGTTTCCAAAGCCGCCCTTCTGTACTCGGACGATGCGATGGACATAACCGCCGATATAATCAAAGGCTTGAACGCCGAATACAAAAGCGCCGAAGAGTAATCTCCGCTCTCCGCACCGGAGAATATCGGGAAGCAGTTTTCCCCGAACATAAAAACAGCCCGCTTCGGCGGGCTGTTTTTCATATCATGCGGTTCCGGAATCAGTAGAACCACTTCACATAGCAGAAGTCCTGACGGTGAGGCAGGTCGGCATTCTTCGGATACATGCGGTAGCAAATGCGGAATGAACCTGAAAGGTCATTCTTTGTCTGACCGTGGAATGTGTACAGATTGCCGTCACGCTTTACAAGTTCAAGCGGAACCACATGGTCAAGCACTTCATGACCGTCGGCATCGGTACGCATGACCACCATCTCCACGCCAATGGCATCATCGAGTCCCTGCTCGTCTATCACATATTCCATTGAATACGGTTTGCCGCTCTCAAACTGGTTCTGAAGCACATTGTCGCTCTTGGACGAACTGACAACCTGAATCGAATCCCAGCGCTCGGCAACGATTTCCTTCCATGCCGCCAGTTCACGGGCCTTCTGGTAATTGTTCTCCATAAGCGCATGCGAACGTTCGGCCAGCTTGCAGTAGAACTTGCTGTAATAGTCATCAAGCTGGCGCTTCATTGTATAATGCGGAGCTATCTGGGCAATTGAGTTCTTCATTGTCTTGACCCAGCCCTTTGACACGCCGTTCTTGTCCTGGTCATAATACAGCGGCAGTATCTCGTTCTCGAGCAGAGAATAGATAGTGGCAGCATCAAGCTGATCCTGATATGCCTGGTTCTGATAAGTGCGTTTGTCGGTAAGAGCCCAACCGGCACCCTTGCGGTATCCTTCGTACCACCAGCCGTCAAGTACAGACAGGTTGACAACACCGTTCATCAATGCCTTCTCGCCACTTGTACCCGATGCCTCAAGAGGACGGGTCGGAGTGTTCAGCCAGATATCGACGCCCGATACCAGACGGCGGGCCACATGCATGTCGTAGTTCTCAAGGAAGATAATCTTGCCAAGGAACTCGGGACGGCGGCTTATGTCGATAATCTGCTTGATAAGACCCTGGCCGGCACCGTCGTGCGGATGTGCCTTGCCGGTAAACAGGAACTGTACCGGATACTTGGGGTTATTGACAATCCTGGCCAGGCGGTCAAGATCAGTGAACAGCAGATGGGCACGCTTGTACGTTGCAAAACGGCGGCCGAAACCGATGGTAAGAGCCTTCGGATTGATTTTCTCCAGAATGGATACAATGCGTGACGGGTCGCCCTGGTTCTTGAGCCAGCTTTCACGGAAGCTCTGACGGATGAATTCGACAAGCTGGTTCTTCAGATTGAGATGCTGGTTCCAAATCACTTCGTCGGGGACATCGTAAATGGCTTCCCACAGTCCTGCATTTGACTGGTCTTTGATAAAACCATCCTTGAAGTGTTTCCTGTACAGTTCCATCCATTCATTCGAAGCCCACGTAGGCATGTGCACGCCATTGGTCACATAACCGACATGACTCTCTTCGGGGAAATAGCCCTTCCATATTCCGTTGAACATTTTCTTTGAAACCTCTCCGTGCAGCCAGCTTACACCGTTGACCTCCTGACAGGTGTTGCACGCAAATGTAGACATGCAGAAACGTTCGCCGTGGTCTTCGGGATTGGTGCGTCCCATGCCCATGAGTTCGTCCCATGAAATGCCAAGCTGCTGGGCATATCCGCCCATATACTTGCCGAACAGGTTTTCATCAAAGTAGTCATGGCCTGCCGGTACGGGAGTATGCACGGTATAGAGGGCCGATGCCCTTACAACCTCCATTGCCTGGTTGAATGTAAGACCCTGCTTCACATACTGTGTCAGACGGTACAGGTTGCACAGTGCGGCATGTCCTTCGTTGCAGTGATATATGTCCTTCTTTATTCCAAGCGCTTCAAGTGTGAGCATACCGCCAATGCCCAGCAGGATTTCCTGCTTCAGACGGTTTTCCCAGTCACCTCCGTAGAGCTGCGATGTGATCGGGCGGTCATATTCGCTGTTCAGCTCGTTGTCGGTATCCATAAGATACAGCGTCACACGGCCTACATTGACTTTCCAGATTGATGCATAGACTGTATAGTTTATGTATGGGACGGCTACGGTCAGAGGTTCGCCATCGGCCTTGAACACGCGTTCAATGGGCAGAGTGGAGAAATCCTGAGGTTCATAGTTGGCAATCTGCTGGCCGTCCATTGACAGAGTCTGGGTAAAATAACCGTGACGGTACAGGAAGCCCACGCCGACCATATCGACATTGCTGTCGCTGGCTTCCTTCAGATAGTCGCCGGCCAGCACGCCAAGACCGCCCGAATAGATTTTGAGCACATGGGTAAGACCGTACTCCATGCAGAAATAGGCGACCGACGGACGTGTCCTGTCAGGTTCCTGATCCATGTAGTCGCGAAAATCCTTATAGACTGCGTTCATGCTGTCAATGAACGACTTCATCTTTGACAGTTCCTCAAGTTTTTCATACCCCAACGATGCCAGCATCTGGACCGGATTGTGATGTATCCTGGTCCACAGGGCCGGATCCATATTCTTGAACAGGTCCTTTGCTTCCTGGTTCCACACCCACCAGATGTTATGGGCTATTTCGTCAAGTTTCTCCAGTGCTTCGGGGACCCTTGACTTGACGTTGATTTCATGCCACAGCGGCTGATTTGAATTACTTGTCCTGATTTTCATCTTATATCGTAAAATACATTTTCAATTACTGTAACATTTTTGCCGATGCGGTCTTCAATGCCATATCGTACGCATCAAGATAACTGCCTATGAAGTTCTTCCACAATGCTTTCGATGCCACCCCGGCCGCAGCGCCGCGCACTGCATCACGCTGTGCATCATCCATCTCGAGCCACCTGGCTATGATGTCACGTATACGGTCCGATGCCTCCTTCCAGTTGTCATCGTCACGGTGCACCACAGCCACGCCATCGGCAAGGTCGGCATCGTGCCCGGTTTCAGAGTTCACCCAGAGACCGAATCCGGCCAGATCGGAAGTGACGGTCGGAACATGGAACGCCGCACTTTCAAGAGGGGTATAGCCCCATGGCTCATAATACGATGGGAATATCGCCAAATCCTGGCCTATCAGCAAATCGTAATATGTCTTATTGAAAATGCCGTCATTTCCGTCCAGATAACATGGAACGAACAGAACCTTCACATTGTCAGACCATTCATTTCCCCAGCCGTTGCAGACCAGAGCCGAGACTATGCTGTCTTCAGCCATATTATGCAGCCAGTGTGTAATGAACGGCGAATTCAGCGACTTGGTGCCACCGTTCCGGCCAAGCGCATCCAGAAGGTCTTTTCTCGGTTCCCTGACCCATGCAGGAACATTTATCAGAGCCAGGACATGGTGTCCGTCGGCCTTGCCGCTGTCACGCAGATTGCACAGCGAATCCAGGAACAGGTCAATGCCCTTGTTGTGGAATTCATTGCGTCCCCCTATTCCGATTATCTGTGTATCGTCACCCCATTTTGTACCGAAAACCGTGTTGGCAACTTTCAGTATTGACCTGCGTGCCTCGGCACGACGTGCCTCGAAAATTCCGGCAGACGGAACGAAACCGTTTTCAAAACCGTTTTTGGTTATGACGTGCGGAGTCATTTCCAGCAGCTGCGTGCATTCTCTGCCGGTAATGTCGCTCACTGTCGTGAAGCAGTCAACGTTATGGGCAGTCTGTTTCTCAATGGAATGCTTTGACTCCATGTTCAGTTCCTGCGCCATCTGGTCTCCGTGATAACCATCGAAATAACGGTACAGCTGCTTGCCGTTTCCGCATATTGAACGTCCTATCGATGTGGCATGCGTGGTGAACACAGTCGCTATTTGCGGAATGAAATGCTTTATCATCAGAGCGCCGAGACCGGTCATCCACTCGTGGGCATGGTAGACCACCTTGAAATCCGGACCTATGGCATAGTTGTAGAAACTGCGCACCGCCAGAGCTGCCGCGAACGAGAACATGGAAGCCTCGTCGTAGTCACCGTAGGCATGAAGCGAATCGACCTGATACAAATCCCATGCTCTGGCATAGATGCCGTTCCTGTTGTCATAGCAGGCGGCAAAGTCAACGAGCATGACCAAAGGCTTGCCTGGTATGTTCCACCGTCCCATGCGCACGGAAATGCTTTCGCTTTCCTTTAGTGCCCTTATCCAGTCGGGATAAAGTGTCCTGTCCTCAATGAACAGTGCATTTTCGCGGTTCTGCCAGATATCCGGACCGATGTAGACAAGCGTAGCGCCAGACTTCTGCTGCAATGTCCTGGCCTGGGTGGAAAGCACGGTGTATATGCCTCCGACCTTGTTGCATACCTCCCAGCTCGCTGAAAAAATATAATCCGGTTTAATCCTTGTATTGGCCATAGCTGACTCCCGATATATCAGATTGCAAAATTACCGAAAAACCCCATATCCGTTTCCATTTTTCACAGACTTTATGAAAAACTGCTGACAGACAGGGAAATGCCCCGTCTGCCAGCAGCAGTTGGAATTCATTGCCGGCGCCGGACAGCAGCCGGCATCCGGTGCGTGACATTACAGTGACGAGCCGATAAGGAATACGCCGGCAAGAGCCACGATGGCATACAGTTCCGGGAATACGGCAAGAATCAGAGTCTTGCTGAACACGTCGTGGCCCTGTGCAATGCCAGCTATGCCATTGGCGCAGACCTGGCCCTGACGGATAGCCGAGAACAGACCTACCAGACCAAGTGCAAGGCCGCCGCCGAATACTGCACAGGCCTGGAGCGGAGTGATGGCATCGGTCAGCACGCCGAACATATTGGCAAAGATAAAGTAACCGGCAAAACCGTAAAGGCCCTGTGTACCGGGAAGCGCGGTAAGCACAATGAAGTTACCGAACTTGTCGACCTTCTTCAAGGCACCGACAGCGGCATTACCGGTAATTGTCACACCAAATGCACTGCCAATACCGGAAAGTGCAATCATCAGGGCAACGCCCAAATAAGCTAAAAATAAACTTGACATAATTGTATGATTTTTATTGTTGATACTCCATTGTTCAAATAATCACTCCGTCGCATTTCCGCCTTCCCTGCGGAAAGGTCTGTATTCCGTTCCCCCGCCTGTATATCCGGCATTCTTGAAGAACTCCACAAAGGTGAGTCGCATCGGGTGGACCACCGCACCCAGAATGTTCATGAATATATTGAGGGCATGGCCTATGACAAAAATCAGTGCCGTCACGATGAAACCGACTATCGGTATGTCGGGACTCATTCCCGTTGCCATACTGTTGAACACATTTGCGAGTATTCCTCCAGACAGCCCCAGAGCGAACAGACGGACATACGACAGCACATCGCCAAGCAGGCCGGTTGCCATATTGTAGGTATCCCACAGACCGAGGCCGATGTTCAGAAGCGGGTTCTTTCCCGGACTGTTGAGCAGGAAAATCCCAATGCAGGCAATTGATACCAATGCAATGACTGCAGGATTGCCAAACCCCGTTCCAGTCATCACAGCCATAATTACCGTAAGCAGCAGAAGCAGCCACCCCAAAGTGCCTATTGCAGACTTGAAACCCGTCTGGACGGTAAGATTGACAGCCTTTACCGCCATGCCAAGCAATATCTGAACCACACCGATATAAAGCGAAATGGTGAACATCTGCGAGTTCTCCCTGTACAGAAGTTCCTTCATGTCTGCAATGAACGGTATGTCCAGACTATACAGGCTGAAACCGAAGAAAGAACCCGAAAGCAGTCCGCACAACATTGTACTTGCTCCGAACAGGACTACAAGCCACTTCGAGAACTCCGGATTTATCAGCTGGAACAGTTTTGTGAATACCGGAAGCGCCACTATCATCAGCAGTCCGTAGCCTATGTCGCCCAGACAGAGTCCGAAGAACAGCATAAAGAACGGAGCGAAGATAAGCGTCAGATCCAGTTCATAGTAAGTGGGAAGCATATAGAGCTTTGTCAGCGGCTCGAACAGTCTGGCAAACCTGTTGTTGTCCAGACGTATCGGAATGTCGTCGCCGGCTTCAGGATCCTGGACATCACAGAACACACCGGTGTCATCAAGTTTTTCCAGAATGGTGCCGGTCTGCGACGCCGGAGCCCACCCTTCAAGGAGTACAAGCGAATCGTCACAGGTCTTTTCTCCTGAAAGCCTCACCTTTTCCAGACTTATTCTGTCTGTCGTTTCCCTTACAGCCTTTTCAAGTACCGGTGCGCCCGATATGCCAAGTTCGGCCAGCTGCTGCGGAATGGCACTGATCTTTGCCTTCACTTCCGTCTCGCGCGCATCTATGGCAGAAAGTGAAGTGTCCGGCAGATGACATACCTCGGCATCGATGTCAAGCTGTGTTTCAGGTTTTGTCAGAGTGACAAAGTATATTCTCTGTCTGTCATTGCCGACTTTTATGGCATTGTACTTTTCAACCCACTCCTCGCTGAATGATTTCAGCGGACATACGTAAAAGCCGAGCATATAGCCGGCTTCTTCAAGAAGCTTCACCTTGGAAGGGTCAAAATCGCCCCACGGCTGCAAATGGGCACGTTCCCGCGACAAGACCTGAAGATTCTGTTCAAGGGCCGTCCGGGTGTTCATGAGCGCATCGTAACGTTCAAGAATCATATCGGCGCTGAGAGTACTGTCTGCAGCGCCCCCGCCGGCCGACGGCTGTTTCACGTTCTCGAATGCGGCAAGGGCGGTCTGAAGCCTTGCAAGAGTCTTCATGTCCGCGGCCAGGGCCGTATCGGGTGCAGGTGTCCCCTGCCTGACGGTCGAAACATGCACCACGCCAAGCGAGCGGAGCGTTTCAAGAAAAGCGTCATACTCCCTGTGGAATATCAGGAAGTCCAGTTTTTTCATTTTTGTTATCATGACACCTGCTCTTCTTTTTTGGTTGCACGTTGTTCCAAAAGCGACTTCAGTATCTTCTGGCTTGACTTGGAAAGATTCTCCTCGTCCTCCATGAAGCGCTTTATCTTTCGTATGGCATCCTCATACCCCGGAATCTGCACCTTCTCAAAAAGGTTCACCTTCTGCGTGGTCTTCTTGCGTGCCTTCTCCAGCAGCGCCAGCTTTGCCTGGGTGAATTCACACAGAATGGCTGCACGTGCCAGATCCTCAAGTATGCTTATGCCGTCATAATACCATTTGGGCTGACTGAACAGACTGAATTCCTTCACCTGGAATTCAACTCCGTCAAGGACAGGAATGCGTGTACCGGCAATTTTCCTTATGCTCAGATTCACGTCCTTCACGCTGACCAGAGTCGGGTCGAATTCATTCCACAGGCCGAACATGGAATCGTAGCGCATAATGCCCTGCTCCAGTTCGGCATTCAGTGCCGACAGGCTGTCCTTGCATTTCTTCACTTCAATGCGCAGCGCACTCTCCTTGCTCTTGATAATGGGCAGGGTGCGCTTACGTATTTTCAGCTGCTTTTCAAGCTGCTGAAGCGAAGTCTTGTTATATTGGAACCTGATGGACATGATCTTTTAGTTCTTGGGCCAGTACTGCTCGACCATGGCAGCCTTGATATTGACCTCGTCGGGCTTGAAATATTTTGCGAACAGTCCCCATGTGACATCAAGCATCTGAGTTGTATCAAGATTGACATCGATTGCCAGCAGCTGGTTTGAATAATCCTTTGCGAAAGCCAGCGCACGCTCGTCATAATCGGTCAGGTCAAAACCGTTCTCGACCTTGGTGCGTGCATTCGAGGCGTCGGCATACAGACGTACGGCGGCGTTCATGACCTGCGGATGGTCTGCACGGGTCTTCTTTCCGTTGACAAGCTGCTTGAGTCGGGACAGCGAACGGAACGGATCGACAATGACCTTTCCTATTTCGGTATCACGGCGCAGGAACAGCTGGCCTTCGGTAATATAGCCGGTATTGTCAGGAACGGCATGTGTAATGTCACCGCCCGACAGGGTTGTGACGGCAATGATGGTAATCGAACCGCCGGCGGGGAACTGCACGGCCTTTTCGTATATCTTTGCAAGGTCCGAATACAGCGAACCCGGCATGGAGTCCTTTGACGGAATCTGGTCCATGCGGTTCGATACGATGGCAAGGGCGTCGGCGTACGATGTCATGTCACTCAAAAGCACCAGTACCTTTTCATTCTTTTCAACGGCAAAGTATTCGGCGGCGGTAAGTGCCATATCCGGAACAAGCAGACGCTCGACCGCAGGGTCCTGGGTAGTGTTCATGAAACCTATTATGCGGTCCATGGCCCCGGCATTCGAGAACACGTTCTTGAAGTACAGGTAGTCATCGTTCGTCATGCCCATGCCTCCCAGAATTATCTTGTCGGCCTGGGCACGCATGGCCACCGTAGCCATTACCTGATTGAAAGGCTGGTCAGGGTCGGCAAAGAACGGTATCTTCTGGCCCGATACAAGAGTGTTGTTAAGGTCAATGCCCGCAATGCCTGTGGCAATAAGCTCGGACGGCTGCTTGCGGCGGACAGGGTTCACCGAAGGGCCGCCTATCTCGACATCCTTGCCCTCAACCTCGGGACCTCCGTCAATGGGGTCGCCGTAGGCATTGAAAAAACGTCCTGCAAGTTGGTCACTCACCTTGAGGCTTGGTGCCTCGCCCATGAAGACCACCTCGGCATCGGTCGGAATGCCGCCTGTCCCCTGGAAGACCTGGAGCGTAACCTCGTCGCCTTCAATCTTCACGACCTGCGCCAGACGTCCGTCAATGACAGCCAGTTCGTCATAGCCCACATCCTGGGCATGAAGCGAACAGGTAGCCTTGGTTATCTGGCTTATTTTGGTGTATATCTTCTGAAAAGCCTTTGTTGTCATATTTCTTGTAGGTTAGGCGGTTTTACGTTCGTCAAGCAGCAGTTGCAGCTTCTGTTCAAACTCCTTGTACTTGTCCGATTCGAATTCGCTGTAGTTCATCTGCTTGAGCAGGTTGATGACCTGTTTGAACCAGTCAGTCACTTCAAGGAAACTGTCGAATCTGAACTGTGAATGGCATATGTCAATGACGCGGTCAACAATGGCACGCTGACGGGCCAGAGGTGTTACGGCGTCAATCTCGTCGAATGCATCCTGCTGCAGCACAATGAAGTCAATGAGTTCCGATTTCCAGAATGTCACGTGATAATCGACGGGAACGCCGTCATCGCCAAGAATGTTTATCTGTTCCGAAATTTCCTTACCGCGCTGCAGACGCGTCTTAAGTTCGTTTACCTTTTCCGTCCAGTCACCGTCAATTATTCCCGAAATGTACTGCTGGAATTCAGGATAGTCAAGATACTTTGAATACGAATCGATGGGATTGATTGCCGGATAGCGCTTGCGGTCCGCACGTTCCTGTTCAAGGGCATAGAAGCACCTTGCAACCTTCTTGGTGTTCTCCGTGACAGGTTCCTTCAGGTTACCGCCTGCAGGCGATACCGTTCCTATGAAAGTGATTGAACCGGACTGGCCGTTATTGAGTTTCACATAACCGGCACGGCCGTAGAAGTTGGCAATTATCGACGATATGTCCATAGGGAAGGCATCGGGTCCGGGAAGTTCCTCCATACGGTTTGACATTTCACGAAGTGCCTGTGCCCAACGGCTGGTCGAGTCGGCCATAAGCAGCACCCTGAGTCCCATGGAACGGTAATATTCGGCAATTGCCATAGCCGTATATACCGATGCCTCACGGGCAGCGACAGGCATGTTTGACGTGTTGGCTATGATGATGGTGCGTTCCATAAGCTTGCGGCCGGTATGCGGATCATCCAGTTCGGGGAACTCGGTGAAAATCTCCACAACCTCGTTGGCACGCTCACCGCATGCGGCAATGATTACTATATCGGCTTCGGCCTGTTTGGAAATGGCATGCTGAAGCACGGTCTTGCCTGTTCCGAAAGGTCCGGGAATGAAACCGGTGCCACCCTCGACAATAGGATTAAGAGTATCAATGGAACGGACACCGGTCTCAAGAAGCTTGAACGGACGCGGTTTTTCCATGTAGTTGGTCATAGGAACCTTGACAGGCCATTTCTGAATCATGTTCACGCTGAGTTCCTCACCCTGTTCATTCACAATCACGGCAATGGTGTCGTTAATGTGGTAATCGCCTTCGCCGGCTATTGACTTGACCGTATATTCCCCCTCAAGCTGGAACGGAGCCATAATCTTGAGTTTCTGGAAGTTCTCTATCACCTCGCCCATCCAGGCCGATGCCCCTACCTTGTCGCCAGCTGCAACCAGAGGCTTGAAATGCCATATCTGGTCATAGTCAAGAGGGAAAGTGTATTCTCCGCGTTTCAGGAAGACACCCGTCATCTTGTCCAGGTCATTCTGAAGACCGTCATAGTTGTGCGACAGCATACCGGGACCGAGAGTCACCTCAAGCATGTGTCCGGCAAATTCTGCGGGAGCGCCGACCTTGAGTCCGCGGGTACTCTCGAATACCTGCACATAGACATTGTCGCCCACCACTTTGATAACCTCGGACATAAGTCTGTCGCCGCCGGTCTCAATGTAGCAGATTTCATTCTGTGCAACAGGTCCGTCAACCTTCAGAGTGACCATGTTGGCAATGACTCCGCATACTGTTCCTTTTGTAGCCATTTATCGTATTTTTAATTGTTACCGAATTCGTCAGGCACCTGCACCTGTCCCTTGAGTTCCCCTATCAGTCCTCTAAGCATTCTTTCGCCTCCGTCATGGTCAAGGCTGTTCCAGCGCCATGCTATTGAAAGCCTTTCCATGTAGGAAAACAGGTATTCGACCGAAAAGAATGAAAAGAAACTGTTTTCCTCAAGCCATTTCCAGCGCAGCATATCAACCAGATGCTCGCGCTTGGCAAGGTCCGGTTCGTCATTGATGCGCTGCAGTTCGTCAAAGAAATCCAGTTCGCCTGAAAGCCCCCAGTCGCGGGCCCCGCTGGAACGCAGCTGCCCTGCCGTTTCATTGTCACCCACGACAAGCCTTTGCGCGTCCAGACCGTATTTGCGTGCAGCCATCGCTGTCTGCACATTGCCGAGATCCATATTGAAGCGGTACCAGTCACTTACAAAAGCGTTGTCCGAGCGGACCGCATATTCATAGAAGGCGGCCAGCAGCCTGTCAAGTATCCTGTCCCCATTGTCCGACTCGAGCAAATCGCACAGGCACTCCCACATGAATGCAGGAATGTAATCGGGGCGGTTTTCACCCGACTTGGCCAGACGGACAGCATCTTCAATCTGTGCCGGTGCAAGCAAGCCCTCCTGCTCTGTGTCCGGAACGGACCTGCCTTCCAGAAAAGCAGCCAGCCTGCGGCAATCGGCTTCCACTGCAGGCAATTCCAGCAGTCGACGGTCGGACGCACTTACCTGCGGAAGAATTTCACTGCGGAAATCCTCCAAAGCAAGCTGCGGCCTGACGTCATCTCCATCAAGATTGGCAAGACCAGCCACCAGATAATAGTATTTGCCCATTGTCCAGCGAAACGTTATCAGAACAGCACTTCAACCAGCTGGTCACGCAGAATCGACTTGAGCCAACTTTCAAATTCCTGCTGGCCGAAATCAAGCTTGTACGAGCCGTCCTTGGGTTGTATCGAGAAGAATGCCTGACGGCCGCCAATCTGTCTTATTTCCAGACCGCCGTCCAGCAGTTCCTTGGCCCGGGTCATGAAATAAGTCCTCAGGCTGTCGGCCTGAGTCGTGGCAATGACCGGAGCCTGGGCACCGTTCCATCCCTTCGCTATTTCAAGAATGAATGAATTGAATGCTTCCTGGTTTGCACAAAAGCCTTTCACCGATTCGTCAACGATACGGTCCGTTATCACGGTCGCTATCTCGGACTTAAGGGCGCCCAACGCCTGCTGCGACTGAAGTTTCAGTTCCTTGAGAACATTCTCGGAATGCGCCTTGCTGTCTTTTTCAGCATCGGCCAAGATTCTTGCAGCCTCCTTTTTCGCATTTTCCGTCAAGGCATCAGCCTGCTGCTGTGCCTGGGCGACAATCTGATCGGCCTGTGCCTGTCCTTTTGCGACACCCTCGTTGTAGATTCGGTCTGTGAGTTCCTGAATTTTACTGTTCATATTGCGTTTCCGTTATTTCACCGTTATTGCGTTACCAAGCCAACTGCAGTTTTGACTCGTCTGTATTCAAGTTCCTTATTATGTATATGCCTCCCTTGCCGGTAAGTTCAAGAAGCCTGCCGGGTATGTCGGAATTGTCTTTTGCTGTAAATTCCCCCATAAAGGCGCCCGATACCGTATATGCCCTGTATGTGGCACCGGCAGCACCGGCAACTTCGTCGACACCGGTAGGCTGTGTGCAGATAAAGTTCAGTTTGTCAATGTTGCAGCTTGAACCGGTTATCGCCACGCGTATTACATGCTGTCCTTCTGTAAGCTCACGGGCCAATGTGCCGCTTATGACCTTGTAGGTATCCCAGCTGTTGTTCGCGGTCTGAGGCACGCTCATCGTTACAAGTTTTGTCAAAGCATCGCCTTCTCTCAACGAGATGGAGAATCCCGAACCCGTAGTGCCCGACGAAACGGTAGCCTCGCACTTGTATTTGCCACCGGTCTTGACGTTCACGGTATATTCAAGCCACTCTCCCGATGCCGTATAACCGATTGCGGTTCCACCGTTGCCCTTGACCAGGTCAACGCCCCCGCCGTCGGTACGGTAGTTCGCATCACCTTCATTCTTTGAATCGGAGTCATGGAACGACAATCCTTCACCCCCCTTGTCAAAGTCCTCGATCTGCATTACTCCAGGCAGGTTTATGGTCCTGTATGGAACGCGCTTGTTATTGACTGTAAGGCTGAATGCCTTCATTGCGGACTGCTTGCCGTTCTCATCGACGGCAACGGCCGTCAATGATACCGTCCCCGAAGCGGCAGGCTTGTATGTGTATTCGTATGGAGCCGAAGTCAGCTTTGCCTTGAGTATATTGCCGGCATACAGGTTCACGTATGCCACCTTCGAGGTGTCGGCTGTGACATCCACCCTGATTGTGACATTCTCGTTTACCGTGGCCTTTGCAGGACTGGAAGCAATACTGAGCTTCATGTCCTCGTTAAGGTCAACATGCTTGAATACAATTTTGTCAACGTTGCAGCTTGCACCGGTAATCGATATCCTTATTATCTGCCGGCCCGCCTTGAGGTTCTTCGACAGGCGGCCGTGGATTGTGGTATACTTGCTCCAGTCATTGTCGGCAGTCTTCGGAACAGCCACAGATGCAAGCTGTGTTGCCGCACCATCGTCACTCATAAGACTGAAGGAGAACGATGCATTGTCAGTACCTGCCGAGGCCACCGCATCGTATGAATAAAGTCCGGGTTCCTTCACGTCAACGGTATATTCCATCCACTCGCCCGAATTGGTGTATCCTATGGCATAGCCGCCGTTGCCTCTGACCACATCAACGCCGCCGTCGGTACGGTAACCGCTGCCATCGCCTTCCTTGGACGGATTCGAATCATGGTAAGTCACGCCTTCATCGCCCTTGTCGAAGTTTTCGGCCTCAAGCGTTCCGGGAATGGCAATATCGCCCTTGAAAGCTGAACGCGGGTTTGTGGCAGTAATGGACGACAGACGCTCGTACTCCGTACCTTCCGTGTCAACGACCACAGCCTTCAGACTGTATTTACCGGCTTTCTCAGGAGTAAACGTCACATAATATTCGCCGTCCTTCTCCTTTATGGGGGCATCGGTCAGTTTGCCGTCAATATAGAAATCAATGTGGTCGATGGTCTTCGAGGCCAGACTGGCACGGATTCTTATCCTGGCCTCGGTATTCTTCTCCATCCTGACCGTTGACGCAGAACCGACATATATCGACGCTTCCTTCCTGAAATTCCTGAACGGGCTCTTTGCGTTCTTTGCGACATCGGTTGCCATATATTCCCTGAGCCACTTCATCGCAGGCCGGTCCTTACCGTCCTTTATTATGCCGGAATTGCCGTCGGTGGTCCATGTCGTGCCATAGATATAGCCCCACAGGGTGATACCGGCACAATAGTCGGACTCCCACATGTACGGAATCTGTTCCTTGTAACGCTGAAGCTGCAGATTGTCGTCAGAAGTGCCGATGTCGTACTCGGTACTGTACATAGGCATCTTTATGCTGTTCTGCAATTTGGTCATGGCCGACTTGAAAGAGGTGAAATCAATGTCGGTACAGTCGTGCGACTGGCAGCCGTATGCGTCAACCGGAGCACCGGCATCACGGATGGCTGTCACCAGTGCGATATAATCGTCAGTGTTCCACTGGAAGGTGTTGAAGTCGTTATAGATGAGTATGGCGTCCGGCCAGCGTTCATAAGCCAGCTCAAAGGCCTTCACAATCCAGTCGTAGCCGCTCTTGCCGGAACCGCCAAGCGCTTCCTCGAAGAAATGCGTTCCTGACTGGTGGCCGGGCAGAGCCTCGTTCACCACATCGATGAGCTGAAGGTCCGGGTACCTTTTCTTGGCGGCATCCATCCAGGCCACTATCGCCTTGTATCTTTCTTCCGGAGTCAGGCTCTCAATCCATGACGGATACTGGGACCCCCAGATAAAGCAGTGGAACTTGAACGGGAATTTATGCTGCTTTGCATAGTTGTATGCATTGTCGACGCCGCCCCAGCTGAACGAACTGCGGCCGCCGCCCTGGACCGAGGACCATTTCGATTCGTTTTCCGGGGTGATCTGGTTCCACAGCGTGTAATACTTTTCATCGCCGTAGTCCACCTGATAACGTGTTGTGATATTGCCAAGGAACTTATCAGGATTGCCGGACAGCTGGGCAGCGGCATTCCCGCCAACAGCAAGACCCGCCAACAGCATTGGAACAAACAGATGTCTTCTCATATTCCGGTTTAGGTTAATCCGATTGCCTGTCAGGTTCACAGGCATCACGGCTTTGTCAAACAGGACGTAAAGATAATAATCTGTTTTGGAATATGCCAACTAATCGGGCAATCTGTTCCAGTTTCTCAGTATTCCCCATTCAAATGGAAAAACATGTGCCTCCACTGGCTTGGGTTCACTCCCTCCACTTCCGTAAAAGTCTTGGTGAACTGCGACGCATAAATGAAGCCGCAGGCCGTTGCCACATGCCCCAGATCCAGCCTGATTGTCTTCAACAGATTCTTGGAATACTCCACCCGCAGGACATTGATGAATTCACGGAACCTGACGCCATAGAGATTATGTACGGCCAAAGACACGTATGTCCTGTTGGTATGCAGTTTGTCTGCCAGAAACGACAGTGACATGTCAGGACGCAGGAACAGGCGTTCCTTTAAAACGAAACGGTTCAGACAGCTGTCCAGATAATCAAGCAGCCTTTCCGACAATGATTCATCACATTCCATAATTCTGCGGTTCTGCCGTCTTTCATGGATCTGCTGGAATATCCCGCGCAGATTCAGGATTTTGTCTCCATCTTCAAAAATCGATTTTACATTCATGGCTTTATGCTTTTATGATATATTCGCAAAGTAAAGGCTTTTTTTTAATGCGGCGGCCATTTAAGTGTAAGTTTTGCGTTTTTTGCCGCAAATGCACAACGGAGCGGCATATTTTATATATTTGTGGAACAATAAGCTAAACGTCCATAGAAATGAAAAAAACATTCGCTTTACTGACAGCCATATTACTGGCACTTCCGTTCCAGGCAAAGGACAAGAAGGAGATTATCAAATCCGGGTGGAATTTCGGTCCGCTTCCGGTAGTCGGTTTCGATTCTGACCTTGGTTTCCAATATGGCCTGTGCTGCGACATCTTCAACTACGGTGACGGCAGCAACTACCCCAGGTACGACTTCAAGATTAACGTCGAGGCATCGACCTACACAAAAGGCTCAAGCGTGCTGCGCTCTTACGGTGACTTCAAGAACCTGATTCCCGACGGAAAGTTCTTCTATGACGTAACGTACTTCAACGCCCCCAAGTTCGGTTTCTACGGTTACAACGGCTTTGCAAGTCCGTTCAACCCCGAGTACATGGAACCGAAAGCCGGCATGCTTATCACTGACCCCGAGGCAAAATCGGGTTTCAACTTCATGTCACGCAACCAGTTCCGTGTCGTTGCCAGCATGCAGAAAAAAATAAGCGGCCCGCTCAATTGGGCCGCCGGCATTGCATACTACAACATCAGCACTTCCGCTCTTGACATAGAGGACTACCGGACCCAGAACACACTGTACGAAAAATACGTTGCAAAAGGTCTTGTAAGAGAAAATGAAAAGGACGGCGGCAACGTGACCCAGCTTCGCGGCGGACTTGTATTTGACAACCGCGACCATGACAGCGACCCAACCCGCGGTTTCAACATAGAGGCCACACTGTTCTACAGCCCCGATCTGATTGACGGCGAAGGTTACAGCAATCTGGGCTTCACCTTCATGGGCAGCCAGTTCATTCCTGTTGTCAGTGACAGGCTGACTTTCGCATACCGTCTTCTGGTACAGACAAAGCTGTGGGGCGACATTCCCTACTATTTCACGAACAACATCAACACCATGTTCTTCCGCAAGATGTACACCGAAGGCATTGGCGGAAACGCATCGGTCCGCGGCCTTAACCGCAACGGCGTTCTCGGCGACGGCTTCGGAATGCTGAATGCCGAACTGCGCTGGCGTGCAATTGACTTCAAGCTGATAAACCAGAACTGGACAGTTGCCTTCAACCCGTTCTTCGATGCGGGCAAGGTGCTCCAGCAGTACCGTCTGGAAGAGCAGAAACAGATTGCCGACGACACCGTCTGGTCAGGCAATGAAGACGGCATCCACTGCACTGCCGGCGGCGGCGTCAAGCTTATCATGAACCACAACATGGTAGTATCGTTTGAAGCCGCGAAGGCCATGGACGAAAACGACGGCAACGGCCTTTGGACAAACATCGGATTCAATTACCTTTTCTAATAGGATTACAGTTCAATAATGGTTAATGACACTCCTGTGCTGCTGCTCACCGGTTATCTGGGCAGCGGCAAGACCACTTTGGTCAATCGCATTCTTGGCAATACCGAAGGCATCAAGTTTGCAGTGATAGTAAACGATATAGGCGAAGTGAACATTGACGCCGGCCTCATCCAGCAGGGCGGCGTCGTAGGCATGAAGGACGACAGTCTGGTGGCCCTGCAGAACGGATGCATCTGCTGCACCCTGAAAATGGACCTTGTCGAGCAGATTCACCAGATAATTGCGCAGAAACGTTTTGACTACATAGTCATAGAGGCAAGCGGAATCTGCGAACCCGCCCCCATTGCACAGACCATCTGCTCCATACCGCGCATGGAAGCCAAGTACACCAAAGACGGTGTGCCCAAGCTTGACTGCATTGTAACGGTGGTCGATGCACTGCGCCTCAAGGACGAATTCGGCTGCGGCGACAACCTTGTCAGACAGGATATCGGCGAAGAGGATCTGGAAAACCTGGTAATCCAGCAGATTGAATTCTGCAACCTGATTCTCCTCAACAAGGCAAGCGAAGTCAGCTCCACTGAAATGGAGCGCATACGCAGGATTGTACGCGCGCTCCAACCGCGCGCCCGCATAATCGAATGCGACTACGGCAATGTAGAACTTGAAAACATACTGAATACGGGGCTATTCGATTTCGAAAAGGTTGCCACCAGTGCCACCTGGATTCAGGAAGTCGAAAAGCATCACGAAGTGGACGACGACGACGATGATGACGATGACGATGAGCATGAACACGAGCATGAACATGAACATGAACATGAGCATGAACATGAGCACCATCATCACCACCACCATCATGACCACGAAGGCGGCGAGGTCGAGGAATACGGCATCGGCACATACGTCTATTACGCCCGCCGTCCCATGGACTTGAACCGTTTTGACTGGTTCGTCGCAAAGAAATGGCCAAAAGGCATTATACGCACCAAGGGCATCTGCTACTTTGCCGATGAATTCGACACATGCTACCTGTTCGAGCAGGCCGGAAAGCAGATGTCGCTGAAAAACAGCGGCCAGTGGTTCGCCACCATGCCCGAAGACCAGCTTGCCGCCATGCTGCGTCAGGACCCTGCCCTTTCAGCCGACTGGGATGAAGTCTATGGTGACCGCATGCAGAAGCTGGTCTTCATTGGCCAGAACCTGGACAAGAAGTACATCAAGACTGAGCTTGACAAGTGCCTGACTGACTGATGTCAGCAGCAGTGCTGGGCCGGACATTCCTCGGTCTCGGCCTGGATGGTGACATGACCTATGCCAAGGTGACCAAGTTCATGCTCAATTTCACGGATTATCAGCGGCGCGCTGTTCATGTCGTTAACAAGGATATGCACAGTCAGCGCCGTTTCTGTTGTGCTGATAGGCCAGATATGCAGATGATGGAAGCCCAGCACACCCGTTGCGGTACTTAGGCAATTCTCCACCTTTTCCGTATCAATGCTCTCAGGCACGCCGTCAATACTCATGAGCACGCTCTCATGCAGCAGTTCCCAGGTGCTCCACAGAATGACAACGGCAATCACGAGGCTGATAATAGGGTCAATCACGTTCCAGCCCGTGAATCTTATTACCAGGCCCGATGCAAGCACGCCCACTGACACCAGCGTGTCGGCCAGCATGTGCAGGAACGCACCACGTGTATTGATATCGTGTTCCTGATGATGCATGAGCAGCAGGGCAGTAAGTCCGTTCACGACAATACCTGCACCGGCTGTCCAGGCAACCGCACCGCCGTCCACGGGAACAGGGTTCATGAACCTGTGAATGCTTTCAACGATAATTACCCCTACCGCCACCAGCAGAATGACCGCATTCAGCAGAGATATCAGCACGGAACTCTTTCGCAATCCGTAAGTGAAACGCGGACGGCTGTGGCTTGCAGACAGTTTGAATGCAAACATTGCCAGCAAAAGTGAGAATACGTCACTAAGGTTATGCCCGGCATCGGACAGCAGTCCTACCGAATCCTTCCAAATACCGACCCCGGCCTCAATGAATACGAAAGCCAGATTGAGTACAAGTGACAGCGTGTAGATTCCGTTCAGGGAACTGATTTCATGATGATGTTCGTGATGGTGTGCCATATCCATTTTCAATTTCTGCCGCAAAAGTATGGTATAGCTATTGCAACCCGGTTGCAAATATTCCTATCTTCGCGGTATGAATCAAACTCTTGAGGAAATGTTGGAAGCGAAGGGTGTCAAGCCCACCGCCAACCGTCTTGTCATTCTGCACACACTGCAGGAAAGCGGGCGTCCGCTGACAATGGCAGAACTTGAAGACCGCATTGACTCCATTGACAAATCCGGCATTTTCCGCACCCTGGCCCTGTTCCAGCAACACCACATGCTGCATGCCATTGATGACGGCTGTAACGGAGTCCGATACGAACTGTGTCATGCCACCGGCGCCATGGACGATGACCGTCACGTCCATTTCCACTGCGAGAGCTGTCACAGGACTTTCTGTCTGGAAAACATTCCAGTTCCGCAAGTGATACTGCCTGATGGCTACAATGCAGAATCAGTCAACTATATGGTCAAGGGCATATGCCCCGAATGCATGAAACATGGGAAATAAGATTCTTCTGCATACCTGCTGCGCTCCATGTTCGGGTGCCATTATCGAATTCATGCTGAAAAACGGCATGGAGCCAACCATATACTACTGTAATCCCAACATCTACCCCTTTGAGGAATATCTGGTGCGTAAGAACGAATGCACCCGCTATGCACAGAGCCTTGGCCTGCAGATTGTCGATGCTGACTGGGACCATGCTGCCTGGCGCAGATGCGTAAACGGGCTTGAAAATGAGCCGGAACGTGGAGTCCGATGTCTGGAGTGCTTCAGAATGCGCCTGCTCAGTGCCGCAAGGTATGCCCATGAGCACGGATTCACGGTGTTCACATCGACCTTGGATTCAAGCCGATGGAAACGGCACGACCAGATTGTGGAAGCCGGATGGTGGGCAGCCGCGCAGTTCCCGGGCCTGAAGTTCGATGACCGCAACTGGCGTCAGGGAGGGCTGCAGGAACGCCGAGGACAGATAGTCAAGGAGCAGAATTTCTACAACCAGCGCTACTGCGGCTGCGAGTTCAGCATGCAGATTCTCCATGATGACAAGAAAATGACGCGCCAGCGCATCAGGATGCTGGTCGCCGCCCTGACTCCCGAACGCAAGCTGGAGCAGTCTGAGGCCATATGGAAACGCTTTGAGGAGACTGAACTGTTTAAAAACGCAACAGACATTCTCGTTTACTGGTCCATGCCCGATGAGGTCCAGACCCCGGCGTTCATAGACCGATGGGCCGGAAGGAAGAATTTCTACCTGCCGTCAATTCAGGATGATGACCTTGTGGTAAAGCGCTACACCGGTCAGAGCGGCCTTGTTGACGGCGCACAGTTCGGCATACCTGAACCGGACGGACCTACAGTCACGGACCTGAACAGCATCAGCCTGGTTATTGTCCCCGGGCGGGCCTTTGACCGTGAAGGACACCGGCTTGGACGCGGCCGCGGATTCTACGACCGCCTTCTGACTCAGCTTGCTCACGCCGTCAAGGCCGGTGTGTGCTTTGACTGCCAGATTCTGCCGGCGGTTCCAGTTGAAGACAATGACATTAAAATGGACGTGATTATATGATTCTGTGGTATTCAGGTTGTGGCAACAGCCGGTTCGTGGCCGAGAGTCTGGCCGGAAGGCTTGGTGAGAAGACGGTGTTCATACCCCAGGCCGACAGCCTGTCATTCGCAGAAGGCGAGATTCTGGGAATAGTATTTCCCGTATATGCATGGTCAGTCCCCAATCTGGTGACCGATTTCATCAGGAACATGAAGTTCACAGGAAAACCGGCATACATCTTTGCCGCATGTACCTGCGGTGACAACACCGGACATACCTGCCGTGTCATGAAGAAACAGTTGGCCAGACGCGGACTGGCCTTGGATGCGTTCTTTGCATTCCAGATGCCCAACACGTATATCAATCTGCCCGGATTCAGGCTTGACCCGCCCGAACTGGCCAAAAGCAAGATTGAAAAAACGAGACATGACATCGGCAATGCCGTATGCGCCATTGAGAACAGGGCGAAAGGCAATTTCAACCGACTGACCGGAAACTGGCCCTTCTTCAAAACATACATACTAAAGCCGTTATTCTACCTTTTTGTCATAACGGACCGCAAATTTCACGTCAACGGCAGCTGCAACGGCTGCGGACTCTGCGCCCGCAACTGCCCGCTTGGGAACATATCCATACATGATGGGCATCCGCAGTGGAACCATAACTGCACGAACTGCAACAGCTGCTATCACCGCTGCCCGCGCTCGGCCATAGAATTCGGCCGCATTACCGGCGCCGCCACCGGCCAGTACTTTTTCAGGCAGGACTGATATCCTGCATTTCCGGCTCACCCGCAAACTTCCGTGTCCAAGTTATCCAAAGATCTTGCTTAGTCTGAACAGCTTTCTCCTGTGCTTCGTCTATTTCCCAGTTGCTGACGCCTGCTGCTTGGCCTGCTGCAACATTGCGACTTGCTGCAAGGCTTTCTCGCGTGTGGTTGCACACGATGAGCGCCCCAATGAGGCTCGGACCAGCTGAGCAGATTCCTGCATGCTCCTGTTGATTAAATCCAGAAAGGTCTGTTGACTGTCGTCTTCCTCCTTCGCGCCTCCGCAATTCAAATCAGATTTGATTGCTGTCGGCTTGGCGTCGGTTGTGCCATTGAGAATGTTGTTTGTTTGCTTATCTATTGACTGGACATCCATATTTATCTGCGATAGTACAAAAATTAACGGGCAACAAAGCCATCGTCGATATTGATAAATATGCGATAATCCCCAAACTGACCTATTCAATCCTTAAAAAATACGGTTATTACAGTCCATACAGGAGTACCGTATCCAATTACGACAAATATCTGCATACATTGAT
>JAZUFX010000054.1:0-101561 GCA_045640885.1 Bacteroidaceae bacterium
TCGTTGTAGGGGTATTTCTGGACGTGGAGCTGCTTGACCCTTTCGTACAGGGTGCGTCTCATCTCCTCCAGTCCTGTCTTCTTTATGGCCGATACGAACAGACACTCGCCGTTCAGCTTGGCCATCCAGGTGCGCTGCAGCTCTTCCATGGTGATGTTCTCACGCGTCATGGGAGTCAGGTCATCGGGCTCCTTCTCGACCCAGGTGTAGGCATCTGTCTTGTTGAAGAGCACAATCATGGGCTTGTCGCCGGCCCCGAGGTCGGCCAGGGTCTTGTCGACGGTCTTCATCTGGTCCTCGAAGTCGGGGTGCGAAATGTCAACCACGTGAACCAGCAGGTCGGCCTCACGGACTTCGTCAAGGGTCGATTTGAAAGATTCGATGAGGTCTGTAGGCAGCTTGCGTATGAATCCTACGGTGTCGGACAGCAGGAACGGCAGATTGCCCACCACCACCTTGCGCACTGTGGTGTCAAGTGTTGCGAACAGCTTGTTTTCGGCAAACACATCGCTCTTTGAGAGCAGGTTCATGAGGGTCGATTTGCCCACGTTGGTGTAGCCTACCAGCGCAACGCGTATAAGACGGCCGCGGTTCTGGCGCATGGTGGCCTTCTGGCGGTCAATGTCGGCGAGCTGCTGCTTGAGCCAGCTTATGCGCTGGGTAATGATACGGCGGTCCATTTCCAGCTGGGTCTCACCGGGGCCGCGCAGACCTACAGAGCCCTTGCCGCCTCCGGCACCGCTGCCGCCTCCCTGACGTTCCAGGTGTGTCCACATGCGCTGCAGGCGGGGCAGCAGATAACGGTACTGCGCCAGTTCGACCTGCGTCTTGGCGTGGGCTGTCTGTGCGCGCATGGCGAAGATGTCAAGAATGAGCGACGTGCGGTCAAGCACCTTTACGCCCAGGGCCTGTTCAATGGCCGATATCTGCTTGGCGGTCAGTTCGTCGTCGAAAATGGCCATGCCCACCGGGTTCTCAAGGTCATCCATGCGGTCTATGTATTCACGCATCTCCTCAAGCTTGCCCTTGCCCACGTAGGTGGCGCTCAGTGCCTGCGGAATCTTCTGCGTGAAACGGCGCATGACGCTCACACCGGCCGTCTGGGCCAGAAACTCAAGCTCGTCAAGATATTCCGTGGTCTTGCGCTCGTCCTGGTTCTGGGTTATGATGCCCACCAGAATGGCGGTCTCGGCCTTGTTTTCGTGTATTACCTGAAATTCCTCCTTCATTGCTGACTCTTATTCGCCGTCTTCGTCCTTACGGCCTTTTCCGGGCGCTCCACCCACTACAATTACAATCTCTCCCTTGGGCTCCGTTTCATTGAAATGCTCCAGCACTTCGCCAAGCGTGCCGCGTACGCACTCCTCATGCACTTTCGATATCTCGCGGCAGACGGCGCACGGCCTTTCGGAACCGAACACCTCAATGAACTGCTGCAGGGCCTTGACAAGCCTGTAGGGTGACTCATAGAATATCATTGTGCGCGGCTCGTCCTTCAGGGCGCCGATTCTGGTCTGACGGCCTTTCTTCTGTGGAAGGAAACCTTCAAACAGGAATCTGTCACAGGGCAGTCCCGAATCTATCAGGGCGGGAACAAATGCCGTGGGACCGGGCAGGCATTCAACTTCAATGCCCTGCGCCACACATTCGCGCACCAGCATGAATCCGGGGTCCGATATTCCCGGTGTGCCCGCATCGCTTATCAGTGCTACTGACTGGCCTGCTTCAATGCGCTTTGCCATGCCGGCCGATGTCTCGTGCTCGTTGAACTTATGGTGTGACAGCAGCGGCTTCCTTATCTCAAAGTGGTTCAGAAGCACGGAACTGGTTCTGGTGTCCTCGCACAGAATCAAATCCACCTCCTTGAGTATGCGCAGGGCTCTCAAGGTGATGTCCTCAAGATTGCCTACCGGTGTCGGAATGAGATAGAGTCTGCCTGCCATGTCGCGCGCGTACAATTATGAATGGCAAAAGTAAACATTTTATGCCGAACACGCCCCATTTTTTTTGTAAGTTTGCCGCATCAAGTCCGCACTATTAACATGAGGAAACAAAATATATTCCAGTCGCTGCTGCCGGCAGCAAGTTTGGCATTGTTCATGCTGATACTGCTGTGCTGCTCAAGATACAGCATCGCATTCAAGGAGCAGATCGGCATTTTCTTTTTCGGCCCGGGCTGTCTGAACCGGTATGTCGTCCATCCGGCACTGCTTTCATCGGCCCTCGGCGACCTGCTGACGCGTTTCTTCATGGCGGAATGGGCTGCGGTTGCAATAAGTATGGCATTCGTGGTTCTGCTGTGGTTGGGCATATGCAGGTTCATGCATCTTGTCAGTGCCGGTAAATCCTGTCTGATATGCCTCGTTCCGGTTGCATTGGAGTGCGCTTTCATGACATTCCCGAATTATCCGCTTTCGGCCTCTGTGGGGCTTGTAATGGGTGTGTGGGCCGCCGTGGCTGTCGCAGGCATGGAGAATGCCGGACTGCGCCGTGCGGCGTATCTTGCAGGCGTCCCGCTGCTGTTTGTCCTTGCGGGCGGACCTGCTTCGGTGCTTTTTGCCCTGATTCTGATTCCTGTCCTCGGAAAGGACGGAATACGGCATATTGAGTTTGGATTGCGTAATTTCCTGCTGCTGGCGGTGTCCGTAGGGTTGTTCTGCTTTATGGCACATCTTTACGGAATGCATTCCGGCAGGGCGGTTATTTATCCTGTAACAAGCGGGTATATCATTCCGGCACCTGCCCTCGTGGCTCTGAATCCTGTACTCCTGGCTTTGGCGGTATGGGTGTCCGCCCTCATTCCCTGCATGAAGGCAATCGCCGTTGTGCCGCCCATTGTTTCGCTGGCTGCGCTGCTTGCGCTCAAGTCCAGTGGAAATCTAGAGTCAAGCATAAGGATAGGTTCGCTTGCGTATCATGGCGAATGGGACAAGGTACGTGAAACTGCGCTCGGCGATGGCGGAACGCGCTACGGCCTGTATTTCTACAATCTTTCATACGCCCGGGAGGGCAAGTTGCCTGACGGCCTGCTGTCGGTGACCCAGTCAAGACTGTCCGACGGGCTGTTCCTGTCATCGGAAAAGGGCGAAACTTACCTGTCGTCGTTCTACTGGTCCATGGGACTTCTGGAGATGGGCGATTTCCCCCAGGCCAACGATGCGGCCCTGCTGGGACAGACCGTGATGCCGGGCGGCTACAGCAGCCGCATGATGCGCACCCTTGCGGAGATTGCAGTCGCATCGGGAGAATATGACGTTGCCTTGAAATATCTTGACATACTTTCGCGTACTCCGGGACATTCCGGCTGGGCATCGGCTCTGAGGGAGAGCCTGCATGAAGACAATCTGCCAGAAAGGTATGTCATATTGCAGAGACGCGCCTCACACGATGCTGACGCCATGTTCGCCCAGGGTGACATACGTACATCGCTAAGGAATATAGCCGATGCGAATCCTGCCAACAAGGTGGCGGCAGACTATCTTATGTGCTCGGCTCTTCTGGAGAAAAAACTCAACTCCTTTATAGGAATGTATGAGCGCTGGTACAACACGAACCCATACCGTTCCGCCGTCGTTCCGCCTTTGTACGAACAGGCTCTTCTTGTCAACGTGAATTCAAGGGAAAGCCTTATGGAGTGTGCCGGACGCTACAGGCTGTCGCAGGCTACCGTTGACCGCTACATTGAATTCCTCGGCGACCAGGCGGACGCACAGGGCAATCTGGCCAAACTGAAAAAATACAGCGATACATATTGGTACTACATTATGTCAGTGAATCTTGCCATTAAAGAAGACAGATGAAACGCATTATATTTCTTTTCCTTGCGGCAATGGGCATGGCCGCGTGTTCAAATGGCGGCAAGGGTGAGACCGTGTCGCTCATGCCCGACTACGGTGACATTACCATACCTTGCAATATAGCCCCCTTGAACTTCCGTGTCACGGGCGTCTCGACTTTTGACGTGGAAATAAAGGGACAATGCGCCCGGTACGGTTTCAAAGGACACCGCGGACTGGTTCGCTTCGGTCTGAAAAAATGGCACAGGATGCTCGAGGCCGAAAAGGGCGGCACGCTCGAAGTCACCGTCAGCGCCAGGACCGCTCAAGGCGAGCCTTTCGAGCGCAGTTTCACATGGACCGTATCGGCCGACAGCATCGACCCGTACCTGAGCTACCGCCTGATAGAACCTGCATATGAGGTATGGAGTGGAATCCAGGCCGAGGAACGCTGCATGGAGAACTTCTCAACCCGGCTTCTGGGCGACAACAGCCGCACGGACAGATGCTGCATGAACTGCCACACATCGAACGGCGGTGGAACGTCGTTCATGCACCTGCGCGGAAGCAACGGCGGCACGGTGCTGAACCGCAATGGCAGAATAAGCAAGGTAAATACAAAGACCGAAAGGAGCGGAGGCGGTGTATATGGCGACATTACGGCCGACGGACGGTATGGAGTGTTCACTACGGCCGACATCACTTTCGCAATGCACAGCCGGCCCGACATGCGCATGGAAGTGTATGACAAGCGCAGTGACCTTGTCGTGATAGACTTCGACAGTCTGACGGCCTCAGACAGCCCGGCTGTGTCGGGCGCCGACTTTCAGGAAACCTTTCCATGTTTCTCGGCAAGTGGCAGGACCATTTTCTTCTGCCGTGCAAGGCATCTGCCGCAACCGGACAGCACGTTCAATATGCATTATGATATAGCTGCAGTTCCGTTTGACCCGGAAACCGGACGTGTGGGCAACGATGTAATCACCTTGATTGAAGCCGGGCAGGGGCTGTCATTCAGCCATCTCAAGGCATCGCCTGACGGACGATGGCTCATGGCTACGGCTGCCACGTACGGCACATTCCCTGTCTGGCACAAGGAAAGCGAAATCTGGCTTATAGATTTGCGCAGCGGTGCCGTTGACATTATGACAAATGCCAACGCATACGGAGCCGACACGTATCACAGCTGGAGCTCGAACAGCCGCTGGGTTGTTTTCGCATCGAAGCGTGACGATATGGTCTATGGGCGTCCCTACATTACCCATATCGACGGGAACGGACAGTGCAGCAAGGCATTCCAGCTTCCGCAGCGTGACCCCATGCTCTACACGAACACCATGAAGTCGTTCAACCTGCCGGAACTCTATACTGAGCCCGAGAAATATGGAGCAAAAGAAGTGGAGCGTCTTTACAGAAATGCTCCACTTGAACAGGTAATCTATCTTGAATGATGTATCAGGCTATTTCAGCAGTCTGTTGCGCCGGTTGGTCATTTCCGGACCGTTCTCAATGTGGAATCGGATAAAGCTCTCGACCGTGGGCTCATGCATGTGCTGACCTTTGGCCGGCTGGCCTATTCCGATATTCCGGAAGTCGTCCAGAACCCGATGCATTTCCCTGTCAACCTGCGCAATCCGTTCCAGCGCTTCAACCATATTGTCAAGCACTTCATCGTGCCTTTCAATCTGTTCGTCGGTAAGACGGCTGTAGTAGATTTCGGGATTGCTTGCTATCAGATATGAAGTATTGATGAGGGCGTCGGTCTGCACTTCCCAGAAATACTGGACCTGATTCCTTTCCCTGCACATTTCATACACCTTGCGGATATTGTCCGAAACGCTCCGCTCCTTCATCCCGTCAATGTCAAGAGGGTAGTTCAAATCGGACAGCAGCTTTGCCATTGCCTTGTCTGCATCGTCAACCGGCAGACCGTATGCAATGCGCAATGGCCTTTCGGTAATGAGGCATGCAAGTGCGGCCGTTTTCTGCCGTCTGGTTACCATGCCGTCAATATCGGCCGGATTGAGCAGATACCTGGGCTTTATCAGTCTTTCCCTTTCGGTAAGTATGGTCTCAATTGCAAGCGAACCGTTCCTGATGTTGTCAATGTAGTTCTGTGCCAATGAATCGACCATGACGAGTACACTGTCCGCAATTTCGGCCTTATATTCGCCAATCATTTCCTGTGTGGCTTCCTTAGCCTGTCTCATGGCTGGCTTCCCGTTCCTGCACGAGGCAGCCGCCATGATAAGACACAGTGTCGGAATTGCAATCAGCGAATGTACCCTCATATCATTTGATCTCATCTGTCAGTTGCTGGAAAATGCGCTGCATTCCCTTTATCGAGGGATGTCCGTTCTGCTTTTCGACATCGGTCAGTTCAATGAGCTGGACGTTGCAGTGCTTGCACACTTCGCGCATTGATTCATTGAGTTCTTCCCTGAGTTCGGAATTGAGGATTGAATAGATTTCCGCATTGGGATACTTTTCCTGAAGTCTGGAAAAAACGCAGGCCAGGGCCGGACGGAAGTTCTTCAAGTCGTCGTCGGTCCAGTCGGAATACTTGTATTCACCCATAGGCGAGTTTGCCCATGCGTCGTTGGTGCCTCCGAATACGAAAATTATATCGGGATTGCCGAGCTTGTCAATTCTGGACAGGAACGAATTCCTTGATGTGTTCATTCTGCCGTAACCGGTATTGCAGACGGTCGTCCCTCCCCATGAGTCGTTCTTTTCCAACTCGTAGCCTTTGGCCTTGATGTACAGATCCCACCATGTCTGCGACACTTCGGTAACGTCGTTGCGGTCGTTGGGATAGAATGTCGAATATCCTTCGGGAATGATGTCCTGGAATGTAGAATACGAGTCCCCCAGAATTGATACTTTCTTTGTCTGAGCCGATGCAAATGCACATACGAGTGCAAGCAGTGATGCTGCAAATAATTTCTTCATGATTAATGGCTTTTGTCTGGGGCAAAAATAAGAATCTGTTTTGAAAACTTCAAAACAGATTCCAAGTATTCCACCATCCACTCAAAATTTACCGTTGCAGTAGCGTTGCCTCAGAGCACTGGTCTTCGTATTCTTCTGAACAATCCCGACAGAGGCCTTCTCCTCTCCTTTTTAAAATGGTTGGTCTTGACTTCAAGAACTCCGTTCCTGCCTCTGACGCCCCAGATGGCGACTGACTCCGCATCCCTAAGGACTGTAATACTTTTGATGTCGTCAGGCGAAATGCCAAGCATGGCGGCAACCTTTTCAGTATTCTGACTGTCCCCCTGCCAATCGAAATCGTCCAGGAGGTTCTGGTCAATTTCCCAGATTGTACCGTCAACAACCACAAGGGGATTGCCATCATCGAACCATACAACTTCGGGATTCCTCCTGAAACCTATGCGTCCCTCGAAGCGTTTTTCCAGGTCCTTTATTTCAGCATCAGAAAGTTCGCCCTGCACCTGCAGGAACTGAATATCCATGTCATCCATCCACTCAGGTATGACCACTTTGCCGGTGAACCGCAACCTCAGATTGTCAAAATGCGGAATGGCTCGAAGTTCCTCAGGAACCTTGGCTACGCGCAGGTCAAGGGTCCCTGAATGGTTCTTGAGCTTGTCCGCCAGTTCGTAGCCATCGGCCTTCTGCACAGCCCAGCCAATCTGGAATGATATGCCGCAGGTGGCGGTATCGGACACGTAGCCGGCTATTCCGCCCGACAGCTTCAGATTGACCGATTCAATTATGTTACCGGTAACGGGATCCAGCTCAAGGTATAATGCCGGGACCGATGCCATCTGCTCGGGATAGCCGTCGAAAGTGTATTCAACCTTCCGTGGCATGCGGCTTCCATTCTTGTCATACGGCAGGAACTTGAGAAACCAGCCGTCAAGAAGAGTAGAGGGTGTCAGTCCGCAAGCACCGCCTCTTTCAAGCGATCCGGGGTGGTTTATCATTACAATGTCCTGCCAGAATGCCTGGTCCGGTCTGCCATCGGCCGTAAGGACAAACTGTTCGAGTATTGGAATCAGGTCCGATGCCCAACTGCCCGCACCCAGCCCGACAAGACGTTTCGTCCTGTCCAGCACACTCTGCCAGTCCTGTACCGTTCCTGTCAGTGTGACTGACGGGATTCCACAGCCCCAATATATTACAACGAACTCAAAATAGGCCTGGGTCGTACCCATGAGCACCACTTCCGATGCAATGCGCTCCACAGTTCCAGTGGTTGTGAATCCGGCAGTCAGAGTCTTTGCAATATCGCCATTTGTATTCTCCCTGATCTTGGCTGCAAAACCATCAACAGTACCGGCCCAGTCAAATTTGAGGCTCCCCAATCTATGTTCAGAAATCACTGTCAGGTCAACTTTTCCGTCAAAGTCAACGAACTTGTCACGGAATGCCTCAGGATCGGCATTCACGTCATGGTTGAAATTCTGGCTTATCAGCATCCATATGACGTCGGGTGAAAGCGTGACAGGCCTGTGCTCGGCAAAGGCCCTGACCATACCATGGAAGAACGGCGTTCTTCCGGTAACAAGCGGTGTGTCCAGAAAACTGGCGGCAATGTAGCCGTCGGCCTTTGACACCTTATTCATGGGAACCGCCGAACTGCTTCTCCACTGCAGGTTCTCATCGACCGCAAAGGTAATGCTGCCCGGTTCCTGTTCCAGAATCTTTGCATCCTGTGCACAAATGCCGCTGACCGATGCAAGAATCAGTGCCGTCATAAGTATTATCCGTCTCATATTCCACTGTATTTAAATGTCTGCTTTGTTGCATGTACAAAATTATGCAGACTCTGTTATTCGGACAATTGTTTTGGCATTGTGTTTTTCTTCAATCGTGTTTGTAACTGATTAATATACAATAATATACAATTCGATAGCCACCAAAAATTCTTCAACCCGTAATTTTGCCCCTCAGTTTGGATTTGTAAATTCAATATCATGTCCCGGTACTTGCGGGATATGGGAATTGACTGACCGTCCGAAAGAGTGACCGTTTCTGAATCGCTGTTACAGATATGCAAGCGGTTGACAAGGTATGAGCGGTGTATTCGTACAAAATCTGAGCCCAGTATGTTCTCCCACCCTTGCACCTGCAACAGGTGTTTGCACACAATTTTGCACACAATTTTTTATATGCTGAGATTTTGAAGGACTTGTTTTGATAGGCTAAACTGCTAATAAGCAGAGAGATAAACAAAAAGGAGAAAGCCGTCAGACTTCCTCCTTCTGGTGATCCGCTCGGGGTTCGAACCCGAGACCCCATCCTTAAAAGGGATGTGCTCTACCTGCTGAGCTAGCGGATCTACCTTGTTTTCGCCGTTAAGCGGGTGCAAAGTTAATCTGCTTGGTTGGATTTACAAAGAAAATTGTGGTTATTTTCCAAAACTGTCCGGCATGAAGGTTCCGGCGTCAGAGGACTATCTTGGCGGTCTTGGCACCGAGTCTCAACAGATAAACTCCCTTACCCAGTCCTGACAGGCTTATTTCAACGCTGTCGGAATCGACTTTCTTTTCAAGTACCGCTTTGCCGCTCAGGTTGTATATGGTTACGGTTTCACCCTCCGATTCTGAAACTGTGGCGACAGCGTCATGGGCACTGTATTCAATGTGTCCGTCCATAACCTTGACCTTCTGTTCTTTTTCAGTGTCGGCGGCTTCATGCCGCAACTGGTTCATTTTTTCTGCGGCATAGCTTTCGCCGGCAGTCTTTTCAGGCATATTGGCAGGAATCGAATCCTGACCCCACGCAAATGAAAAGGTTGCGCAGATGACCAGCAGGGAAACTAATGACTTCTTCATGAACTACTTCAGTTTGCAGGGCTTGTTGACATTGTCTATCGTGCCGAACTCATCCATTACCGGCTCGTAGTATATTTTGATGATGGCGGCGTCCTTCAGAAAATCCACGTTGCCGACTTCGATGCGCAGTATCTTCAGACCGAGACGCTTCTCCAAATCGGCCTTCAGTTCATCCTCGTGTCCGTGGGCTATGAGTTTGATATTGTCGTATTTGACCAGCTTGCTGGGAACATGCTTCATCCATCTGGTATTCTCGCATATGGCCAGTGCGGCAATGAATATCAGGTTGGTCCCGATAAGTTCGAAATAACTGATGGCGGTAGCCAGGCCGTTGATGGCGGCTACGGCTATGATCACAAACATATAGGTCATTTCACGGATTGGAACCTGTTCGGTGCGGTATTTGATTATGCCGAATATCGCAAACAGACCCAGCGCAAAGCCTATTTTCAGTTTGACCCCTCCCATCAGGTATATGAGCAGGAAAATGCTGAGGCCTATTATGGAGAAAGTGAAATAATAGTCACGCCTTTTTGCTTTGGGGTAGTAGAAAGCGTGCACTATTATGCCTATGGTCACTACGTTGACGGCCAGTCTTATGAGCATTTCCCAGACACTGGGCCACAGAGGCCAGAAGGGCGTGGTCCCTATGTTTGCAAGAATGCCGGCGGTGTCGTCGCCGAATATTTCGGCTTCTTCCTGGGATGCTGCTGCCAGCTGGCCGATTCCGGCCAGAAGTAATGATGGGTTGATTGTCATTGCCGTGTCAGTTTGTCTATTCTCACCAGTTTCTCCTTGAAGTTGCCCCGTTTGATGCCCTGTTCCGTGAGTGCCATTCCAATGCAGTATTTGCTGAATCCGCTTGGAAAGATTCTGAGCTCGCGCAACATGTCCATGACGGGCGAGCCGGTGTTGCCGTCTCTCTTCACTTCAATGATGGCAAGGTCTGTCATATTCTTGTCGGCGCCTGTAGTCTCGTTGTGGAAACTTAGGTCCGTATCTATTGTCAGTCTTTCAGTCCGTCCCCTGTTCACCAGAGTTACCCGGTTGAAACTGTTTGACAGTCTGGGCTGCATGGCACTGAGCGGAATGGACAGAAGAGCGTTGTCTGCCAGAAAGGCATCGGTCTCGCCGGTCATCCAATCTCCGTTCCCATTAAGCTGCATGCGCTTTTTCCTTGTGCGGCCGTGGTTGTTCTTGATCTTGATTTCAAAGAAATCCAGGCTGCTGTCGACATAACTGCGTATGCGTACTTTCTGACGCGGTGCCCGGCCTCCATGATGAAGCATGTACATGGTCAGGTCGCTGTCATCGAGATATGTTGTCCGGTACGATGCCACGCGTCTGCCTTCAATTTCCTGCACCATGTAGTCGCGTCCTGCCATGCCCAGCAGGTCCAGCAACTGCGCGGAGTTGGCAATGAACTTGCTGTCGGTACGGTTCATAAGCCTTACCGATTCCATCTGTGCCAATGAGATGGAATCCATCGGTCCGAGCCGGTTCATCAACAGGGCATTCATGGGTACGCACGTTATTAGCGCAAATATAATTATTTTTTTTCAGCATCAACCAAAATTGCCTATCTTCGCCCAAAAGAAACAAACAAAGACAATATGTTAGACGTAAACAAATGCCTCGGCGATGCCGAAGAGATGATGGAAATGGCCATCATGCACCTTGAAGACGAATTTGCACATATCCGTGCCGGCAAGGCCAATATCCGTATCCTTGATGATGTGCGCGTCGATTCGTACGGCCAGTCGGTTCCGTTGAACAATGTTTCGGCACTGTCCACTCCCGATGCACGCACCATTGCCATCCGTCCGTGGGACAAGAATATGATAAAGCCCATTGAAAAGGCCATCATTGATTCGCCGGTGGGCATTATGCCGAGCAATAACGGCGAGGTGATACGTCTCATAATTCCACCCCTCACCGAGGAACGCCGCCGCGATCTTGTAAAGCAGAGCGGAAAGGCCGGCGAAAGCGGAAAGATTTCGATACGCAACACCCGTCGCGACACACTGGACCAGCTCAAGAAGGCAATCAAGGACGGGCTGCCCGAAGATGCCGAAAAGGATGCCGAGGAAAAGCTGCAGAAACTGCATGACAGATATATAAAGAAGGCCGATGAACTTTTTGCCGAAAAGGAAAAGGAAATCATGACCATCTGATGCTGTCTGATGCGCGGCTTAGTCATTAAAAGCACAGGAAGCAGCTATCTGGTACGGACCGGTGACGGTTCGGTTCAGGAGTGCCGCATAAAAGGCACGTTCCGTATAAAGGGCATAAAGAGCACCAACCCGGTGGCTGTCGGGGACTATGTGGAATTCCAGCAGGCCGGCGAAGGCATTCCGGCATATATCACAGGTATTGGGGAACGCAGGAACTATATAGTCCGGCGTTCCTCAAATCTTTCCAAGCAGTCTCATATTCTGGCGTGCAATCTGGATTTGTGCTTGCTGGTAGTGACCGTGTCGCATCCTGAAACATCGACCGTATTCATTGACAGGTTTCTGGCATCGGCCCGGGCGTACCGCATTCCTGTCACCATAGTAATCAACAAACAGGATCTGCTTGATGAACCGGCTCTGGCGGTGGCGCGCGAATGGATGGACATGTACCGCAGCATAGGCTATGACTGCATGCTTTGCGACTGTCTGCATGGCGGCATTGACAGCATATCGGCTCTGATTAAAGACAAGGTGACGCTGCTGTCCGGAAATTCAGGCGTGGGCAAGAGTACGCTCGTGAACCGTCTGGTGCCGGAACTGTCGCAGCGTACTGCCGCCGTTTCGGAGAAGCACGACACGGGAATGCATACTACCACATTCTCTGAAATGTTCCAGTTGCCGCAGGGAGGCTGGATAATAGACAGCCCCGGAGTGAAGGGCTTTGGAACATTCGATATGGAGGAGCATGAAATAAGCCATTATTTTCCCGAGATATTCAGGGAGCAGTCCAATTGCCGCTATCAGGACTGTACCCATACCTGTGAGCCGGGCTGTGCTGTTCTGGAGGCTGTAGAACAGGGGCGTATTCACGTTTCCCGCTACAACAGTTACCTGTCCATTCTTGATGATATGGACGAGGGAAAATACCGTAAGTTATAGGCGGAAGCCTGTCAGCGTTTCGATTTGAAGAAATCCTTGAGGACCGTTTCCGATTCGGCTGCCATGATGCCGGCGGTGACTTCGGTCTTGGGATGCAGTGCTGCCGGAGCAAGCAGGGTGTAGCCGCGTTTGGGGTCCGATGCACCGTATACCAGACGTCCGAGTTGTGCCCATCCTATGGCACCTGCACACATGACGCATGGCTCAAGTGTGACGTAAAGCGTGCATCCGTCAAGATATTTCCCGCCTAGCCACGATGCCGCTGCAGTTATGGCCTGCATCTCGGCGTGTGCCGTGACGTCGGTCAGCGTTTCTGTGAGATTGTGAGCTTTGGCAATGACCTGTCCCTTGCAGACGACAACGGCTCCAACCGGAATCTCTCCTGCGGCGAGGGCGGCCTGCGCTTCGTCCATGGCCATTTTCATGAACCTGCTGTCCTGATTGGCTGTCTCCATATTCTATCGGCGCATTTCCTGCTCGTTGAACAGGGTGGGATAGTCCTGGTCAAGGTTCTTGAGAATGAACGAAATCAGCGTCTCGCGCATCCATCGGCTGTGGTTTTCAATGCCGTATTTGCGCAGGTAACGTTCAATGAGGTTCTTTTCCTCTTGACTTACAAGGAACGAGTACCTGTCGGTTCTTGCTGGAGTGTCTTTTTTCTGCATAGTCATTGTCCAGCACGAAGGTAATGATTATTTTTGTCAAACACATGGCAAAGCACAACATTCTGGGCCGCAGCGGCGAATCGCTGGCGGCCGAATATCTGGAAAACAGGGGCTACACGGTCCTGGACCGCAACTGGCGGTGCGGTCACAAGGAACTTGATCTGGTTGCACGCAACGGAAACACTCTTGTCGTGGTCGAAGTCAAGACACGCAGCGATTCCCGTTTCGGCAACCCCGAGGATGCTGTCGATGAACGAAAGATCATGCGTACGGTGATGGCTGCCGATGCATATGTACGCCTGAAACGGATTGACTTGGATGTGCGTTTTGACATAGTGGCAATAACTGAAGACGGTGGACAGGTATCGGTACAGCACATAGAAGATGCCTTTTTCCCACCTGCCGAGTGTGTATGATGAGAATAAAATGGCACAGGTCGGACACAACGGGTTCGACCAATACATATCTGATGGGATTGAACGGCGGCGATCCTGAATTCGACATGGAGATTGCCGTGGCCGGATTCCAGACCGCCGGGCGTGGCCAGCGTGGAAACACATGGGAGTCGCAGCCCGGCAAGAATCTGCTGTTCAGCATATTGGCGCACCCGTCTGCTGTTGAGACGTCACGGCAGTTTTTCATTTCACAGGCCATGGCACTGGCTGTAAGTGACTGCGTACGTGAAAGTCTGGGGCCCGGACTCGGGCAGCATGTCAGTGTGAAGTGGCCCAATGACATATATTGGAAAGATTTCAAGATGGCCGGAATACTGATAGAACATTCCGTTATGGGCCGGTGCATACAGCATACGGTGGCAGGCGTCGGGCTTGATGTCAACCAGACTGTTTTTGAAGGCGACGCGCCGAATCCGGTTTCAATGGCGGCTGTCGCCGGCCACGAGTTTGAACTTGAGCCTCTGCTGCAGTCAATCGTCGGCCGCTTTGTACATTATATGGAGCAGAGTACGGAAAGCGGCATGCGAAATATTGATGCCCTCTACCATGAACGTATGTACAGAAAGAATGGAATACACCGGTTCCGTGATGCGCAGGGCGAGTTTCTGGCAAGCATCAGCCATGTTGAACCGAACGGTTGTCTGGTACTTGAAACCGACGGAGGGGAATCGCGGACTTATGAATTCAAGCAGGTACAGTTCGTAATTCCCTCAAAGAAATGATTACTTTTGCAACAGTATAACTTATCAGAGAGAATGGCACGTTTCAAAAGAATACTGCTCAAGCTTAGCGGCGAGAGCCTCATGGGAGAACAGAAATACGGCATTGACGAAAAGCGTCTGGCCGAGTATGCACAGCAAATCAAGGAGATAAGCGACATGGGTGTCCAGATAGGCATTGTTATAGGCGGCGGTAACATTTTCCGTGGTCTTAAGGGTGCAGGAAAAGGTTTTGACCGTGTAAAGGGAGACCAGATGGGCATGCTTGCCACAACAATAAACGGACTTGGACTCAGCTCGGCTCTTACAGCTGCAGGCTGCCCGAACACTGTGCTTACAGCCATACGCATGGAACCGATAGGCGAGCTTTATACCAAGTGGAAAGCCATTGATGCCATGGAGCAGGGCAAAGTTGCCATTATGGTAGGCGGAACCGGCAATCCATACTTTACGACCGATACCGGCTCTTCGCTTCGTGGCATTGAAATTGAGGCCGATGTCATGCTCAAGGGAACGCGTGTTGACGGTGTCTATACGGCCGACCCTGAAAAGGATCCTGCTGCAACCAAGTTCAAGGAGATTACCTTTGACGAAATCTACAACAGGAACCTCAAGGTAATGGACCTTACCGCCACCACCATGTGCAAGGAAAACGGCCTGTCAATCTATGTGTTCAATATGGATGTGCCCGGCAACCTCAAGAAGGTCATGGAAGGCCAGGACATAGGAACGCTGGTTCACGCGTAACTTTATATTACATGATTGCCGGCCGGGTCGTAACTGTATCCGGCCGACTTCAGTATTGCCTCGACTTCGGCTCTGTCAACCTCATAATAGGAGCAGATATCGTCAAGGTTCTCAAACTCTCTGTCACGCAGAAGGAAGTTGATTGATGACGCAAGCATCGAAGCGTCAGAAAGTGGCAGGTGGTTCATCGTTTGACTTCTTCAAAATCTACATATTCGCCGTCATCGCTGTCAATGACCTTTCTTTTCTTGCGGTTTTGGCCGTGCATGTTCTGGCGCATTTGGGGCCGTTCGTTGCCGCTGTCATTGTCTGCAGTCTGCCTGTCACGCCTGAACAGACCGAGAAACCAGTTCAGAATGGAGCCCAGAACGTTGAAAAACAATCCTATAACTGCAAATGTGGCAATAAGTGCTATTACGATTACTGATATCAGCATGGTTCCTCCAATTGTGGCATTTCAAATAAACAGAGGCAAACTCTGTGCCTGAGTGTCAGAACTGACCTTTTGTCAGCAGGGACAGAAGCATATACCAGAGCATTACCAACCAGAGTCCCTTGCGTGCCGGCACGCTTCCTTCGCACAGAATTCCGGCAAGCACAATGATGACGGCCGCTCCGCCCAGGAATATGAAACGGACCTTGTTCTGCTGCCAGTCCAGGCTCTTGAACTTGAACGAGAACATGGGGATGTCGCTGATCATGAGGAATGCAAACGCTATTGCAAGAATTCCGATAATGTACGGCGCCCAGGCCATTCCCGAAAAATCAAGCTGGAACAGACCGCACCAGAACAGTGCATTTGCCGGAACGGCAAGACCGCGGAACGATGTGGCCTGTCTGTCGTCAAGATTGAATTTTGCCAGTCTGAGTGCGGCGAAAGCCGCCAGGATGAACGCTATGTATGGGAAGAATTCTGCCAGACATGGACAAGGATAGTCATAGCCCTGAAGCGTTTTCCAGCATAGGACTGCCGGTGACAGTCCGAATGTGATAAGGTCTGCCAGCGAGTCGAGTTCCTTTCCGAGCGGTGAATATGCCTTGAGCAAACGTGCGGAGAAGCCGTCTAGGAAATCAAAGACGGCACCGGCAACAACCCAAAGAAGGGTGCTCCATGCGTTGCCGCTGAAAGCTGTCAGTACGGCCATGCAGCCGGACAGAAGATTGCAGCACGTCAAAGTGTTGGGTATATGCCTGGAAATGCAGTTTGCCATTTTCAATTCATTCTTTATTCGGCAATTTTGCCAGAATGGTAAGGTCTCCGCTCACTTTCTGTCCCATTTTCACGCAGACCAGACTGCCAAGCGGAAGGTAGACATCGACTCTGGAACCGAATTTTATGAAGCCCATGCGGTTGTCCAGCTGACAGGCGTCTCCGGGTTTTGAATAGGTGACGACGCGGCGTGCCAGGGCACCGGCAATCTGACGCATCATGACATGATGGCCTTCGGGAGTCTCCATGACAACCAGGGAACGTTCATTCTCGGTGCTGGCTTTCGGCTTGAAGGCGGCGTGGAAATTTCCGTCCTGATGTTCCACCTTTATTACTTTGCCGTTTACCGGATACCAGTTTGCGTGTACGCTGAATACGCTCATGAAAACGGATATCATTATACGGCGGTCACCGAAATGGTCGGGCTCGTCAACTTCTTCAACAGTTACTATCGTACCGTCGGCAGGCGAGACGACTACCCCCTGGGTATCCTCTATCTGGAACTTGCGTACCGGATTGCGGAAGAAATACACGAAAAAGGACAGGAAGAACAGGGATGCGGCAAGGACAATGTATGACCACCAACCGTAAAGGGAACTGCAGAACAATACCAGATTGACGGCTAAAAACACAACCGCAGCCAAAAGAAGTGTTGTCTTTCCCTCTGCGTTGATTTTGGATTGTTTGTTGTTGCAGTCAGCCACTTTACGACTCTGTTTTTCAATTATCGTCCAAAGGTAAAAATAATAATTGGAATCGCTGCACCTTACTCCCATTCATTTTGCTGAATGCCTGTCGTCGGCACCGTTGCTCTCTCGCAGGTCTTGTGTTGATAACTTTTATGGTTGCGCTTTCTTGTGGGAACCGATTGCGTGGAGTATCTTTAGAAAGTTTTTCAACTCCGTTCCGACATGCCCGATTTTGTCCATCTCCATGTCCATACCCAGTACTCCCTGCTGGACGGGCAGACCAACATCCAGAAGCTGGTCGACAAGGCCATTGCCGACGGAATGCGTGGCGTTGCCATAACCGATCATGGTAACATGATGGGTATCAAGGAGTTCAAGAACTACTGCGACAAAGTCAACGCCAAACTGGAAGAGAAAGGCCGGCATTTCAAACCAATCATCGGCTGTGAGGTATATGTCGCTCCACGCCATAGGGAACAGAAGGACAGCAAGCAGTTGGACGGTGCCAACTATCACCTTATACTGCTTGCAAAGAACGAGAAGGGCTACCACAACCTTATAAAGATTGTTTCACATGCCTGGACCGAGGGCATGTACTCCCATCCGCGTACGGACCGCTATGACATCGAGAAATATCATGAGGGGATAATATGCTGTTCGGCATGTCTGGGCGGCGAGGTTCCCCGTGCCATTACGGCCGGCGATATGGAACGTGCCGAGAAGACCATCGAATGGTATCACAGCCTGTTCGGCGATGATTATTATCTGGAACTGCAGCGTCATAAGGCTACGGTCGAAAAGGCCAACCACGAGACTTATCCCTTGCAGGAGAATGTGAATGCGAAGCTGCTCGAACTGGGCCGTAAGCACGGGATAAAGACCGTGTGCACCAACGACGTCCATTTCCTTGACGAGGAGAATGCCGATGCCCATGAACTGCTGATATGTCTCTCTACGGGCCGTGATCCGGACGATCCGAATCTGATGCGCTACACCAAGCAGGAGTGGTTCAAGACCACGGCCGAAATGAATGAGGTTTTTGCCGATGTGCCCGAGAGTCTTGACAATACCATGGAGATTCTTGACAAGGTCGAGGAGTATTCCATAAACCATCCGCCCATAATGCCGAATTTCGCCATACCTGAAGATTTCGGCACAGAAGACGAATACCGCAGGCGTCTGACCGAGGAGGACCTTTTCAACGAATTCACCCGCAACGAACACGGCGAGGTCGTGATGGAACAGGCCGATGCAGAAAAGAAGATTAAGAAACTTGGAGGCTACGACAAGCTGTACAGAATAAAACTTGAGGCCGATTATCTTGCAAAGCTGACGTTCGAGGGTGCAAAAGTAAGGTATGGAGACCCGATTCCCGACAGCGTGAAGGAACAGCTGGTATTTGAACTGCACATTATGAAAACCATGGGTTTCCCGGGCTATTTCCTTATTGTGCAGGATTTCATAAATGCGGCAAGGACGGAACTCGGCGTGTCGGTGGGGCCGGGCCGAGGTTCGGCTGCCGGTTCGGCTGTGGCATATTGTCTGGGAATCACCCAGATTGACCCTATCAAGTACGACCTGCTGTTTGAACGTTTCCTGAACCCTGACCGCATTTCGCTGCCCGATATCGATGTCGATTTTGATGATGACGGCCGCGGACGCGTGCTCCAGTGGGTGACCGACAAGTACGGCGCCGAGAAGGTGGCGCATATAATAACCTATGGTTCAATGGCCACCAAGATGGCCATAAAGGATGTCGCCCGTGTGCTCAAGGTGCCTCTTGACACGTCAAACGCGCTTTGCAAGGCCATTCCCGACCGTCTGCCCGACAAGTCTGACGGCAGTGCGCGCAAAATGAACCTGACCAATGTCCTGGACTGCGTTCCGGAACTGCAGCAGGCAGCCGTGTCGGAAGACCCGAAGATACGTCAGACCATACAGTTTGCACGGATGCTGGAAGGCAACGTGCGCGGTACCGGCGTCCATGCCTGCGGCACCATTATATGCCGTGACGATGTCACAGACTGGGTTCCAGTATCGACAGCCGTTGACAAGGACTCGGGGGCACGCCTTCTGGTCACTCAGTATGAGGGCAGCGTGATTGAGGACACCGGCCTTATCAAGATGGACTTCCTTGGTCTGAAGACTCTGTCCATAATCAAGGAGGCGCAGGAGAACATACGCATCAGTCTTGGCTTTGACCTTGACATCGACACTATTCCCATAGACGACCCCAAGACCTTCCAGCTGTACTGCGAAGGCCGCACCATAGGCACGTTCCAGTTTGAATCGCCCGGAATGCAGAAATACCTGCGCGAACTCCAGCCCGGCGTGTTCGAGGACCTCATAGCCATGAACGCCCTGTACCGCCCGGGACCGATGGATTACATCCCGGACTTTATAGACCGCAAACTTGGCCGCAAGCCCATAGAGTACGACATTCCGTGCATGGAGAAGTACCTGAAGGATACGTACGGCATTACGGTATATCAGGAGCAGGTCATGCTTCTGTCACGTCTGCTGGCCAACTTCACCCGAGGCGAGAGCGACACTCTGCGCAAGGCCATGGGAAAGAAGCTCAAGGACAAGCTGGACCACCTGAAGCCAAAGTTCATTGAGGGCGGAAAGGCAAACGGCCACGATGAAAAGGTGCTTGAAAAGATATGGGCCGACTGGGAGAAGTTCGCATCGTACGCATTCAACAAGAGCCATGCCACGTGCTATTCGTGGGTGGCATATCAGACTGCGTACCTCAAGGCCAACTACCCGTCGCAGTACATGGCCGCCAACCTGAGCCGCAACCTTTCGGACATTACCGAAATAACCAAGCTCATGGACGAGTGCAAGGCTATGGGCATAAGGGTGCTGGGACCCGATGTGAACGAGAGCCTGCGCAAGTTCAGCGTGAATGCGGCAGGCGACATACGCTTCGGCCTGGTGGCCGTAAAGGGCGTGGGCGAGAATGCCGTGCAGTCCATAATCGAGGAGCGCCAGAACGGTCCTTTCAAGGATATATTCGATTTCGTGCAGCGTGTCAACCTGAGTGCCTGCAACAGAAAGAACATAGAGTGTCTGGCTCTGGCCGGTGCCTTTGACAGTTTCAGGGAGATAAGGCGCGAGCAGTTCATGGAACCTTGCGGAAAGAGCGACACTTTTGCCGATGTCCTGGTCAGATATGGCGCCAAATTCCAGACAGACCGCAACGAGTCGCAGTTCTCGCTGTTCGGCGATATGGGAATGAATGAGTGCGTCTCCACTCCGGTCATTCCCGATGCTCCGGAATGGTCGGCCATTGACAGGCTTAACCGCGAAAAGGAACTGGTCGGCATTTACATATCGGCACATCCTCTTGACGAGTACCGCGTGATACTTGAGCACGTGTGCAATATCGGGATGGCACAGCTTGCCGAACGCGGGAAACTGGTTGGCAGGGAACTTGTTTTCGGCGGCATTGTCATTTCCATGAGGGAGTCGCACATGAAGAACGGCAAGCCGTGCGGCTTTGCCAAAGTCGAGGACTTTACCGGTTCGCACGAACTGGCCTTCTTCGGGGAAAACTGGCTCAAGTGGCGCAATATGATGGTGGTCGGCAATTTCCTTTTCATAAAGGGCATGTGTCAGGCCAGCCGTTACATACCTGACCGTATTGATTTGAACGTAAGTTCAATAGAACTGCTTCAGGATGTCAGGAATACCGCCATTCACAGCATGACAGTCTGTCTGCCGCTGTCGGTTCTGGACAAGGAGCTGGTAAGTGACATCGACACGCTTACCATGAAACCGGGCAATGTCACGCTCAAGTTCGAGATTACTGACCTGACCGATGACAGCAGGGTTTCGCTGGCATCGGCCTCAAGGAAGATCGAGGTTACTGCCGATCTCATTGACTATCTTGAGAAGACAAGAAACCTTCAGTTGAAATTCAATCAATAAATATTGTATAACTATGGAAATTGAAATCACAGAACAGAACTTTGAATCTCTTGTCAATTCCGGAAAACCGGTTGTAATTGATTTTTGGGCAACATGGTGCGGTCCATGCCGCCGTCTGGCTCCTGTCATTGAAGAACTGGCAGCCCAATATGACGGCAAGGTGACAATCGGCAAGTGCGACATTGAGGAAAACGTTGAACTGACCGAGAAGTTCGGCATCATGAATGTACCTACCGTCGTATTCCTGAAGGGCGGACAGGAAGCTGACCGTCTGGTAGGCGTTGCCGGAAAGAATATTTACGAGGAGAAAATCAATTCGCTTCTGTAACCGTATGGCTGACGACGAATTCCTTGAAGATGACCTTGACGATCAGAAGACCGTCGAGTTCATTCAGAATGCGCTTCCGCAGGAACTGAAGGAAAAGTATACGGAAGACACGCTGTACTATATTCTTGACGTGATAAATGACTGGTTCATGCAGAGCGGCGTACTGGATCAGGAACCTGACGGGGACGGCTTTGTCGACATTGACAACGACGCTCTTGTATCATATATCGTCAAGGAGGCGAAGCATGACAGAATAGGGTCCTTCCCGGCCGATGAGATTATGCTCATTGTCCAGGCCGAGGCCGACTACGTCGATTCACTTGACGGGGAATAGGATTCTCCGTCAGAAGCTTATGGTACGTGTTCCATCGCTGTTTTCAGTGATGGACACTTTTTTTGCGTCAAGGGGAAGCAGCTCTTCGATCAGTTCAGGCCATTCAATGAAGCACAGGGCACCGCTGTAGAAGTAATCCTCGTAACCAAGATCATAGACTTCGTCAAGTTTCTTTATCCTGTAGAAGTCAAAGTGGTAAATCAGCTCGGCTGTAGTGGCTGACCTGTATTCGTTGATTATTGCAAATGTGGGCGAGTTCACTTCATCTTCAACGCCAAGTTCCTTGCACAGCGCCTTGATGAAGGTGGTCTTGCCGGCACCCATCTTGCCGTAGAAGGCAAAGACGGTGTCGTCGCCCATAAGTTCCATGAACTGCCTTGCCGTTTCCGATATCGTTTCCGTGTCCTTTATTGTCAGTGTTGCCATATCTTTTACTGTTTGTGTCTGGTCTGCATTGTAATTATGGGGATTATCATTTCTTCCATGGATATTCCACCATGCTGAAAAGTGTCTTTGTAGAACTGTGCATAACTGTTGTAGTTATTCTGATATACAAAATAACTGTTATCTGTACAGAATATATATTCTGTGCTCAGGTTAGGCTGTGGCAGATGGGCTTTGTGAGGTTCCTGGATTTCATAGACATCTTTCGGGTTGAAAGCCATGCTGCGTCCCAGCTTGTAGCGCAGATTGGTGTTGGTTGACTGGTCTCCTACAATCTTGACGGGATGGTTCACCCTTATGCTGCCATGGTCGGTGGTGATGAATACCTTGCGTCCTGTGGCCGCCAGGGTGCGGAACAGGTCGCGCATTGAAGAATTGCGGAACCAGGATTGTATAAGGTCACGGTATGCCGCTTCGTCCTGGGCCAGTTCACGCATCATGCGCGAATCGGTCTTGGCATGTGACAGTATGTCAATGAAGTTTATGACTATCACGTTCAAATCGTTGGCCAGCAGGTTGTTTATCTGACCGATAAGCTTCTCGGCGGCAACGGAATCGTTGATCTTGCTGTATGAGAAACTGTCCTTCCGGCGGTACCGTTCAATGTGTGTCCTTATGAGCGGTTCTTCATTTATGTTCTTGCCTTCGGGCGAGTCTTCATCGACCCACAGTTCAGGGAACAGCTTGCTTATCATATCGGGCATAAGTCCCGAAAAGATGGCGTTCCTGGAGTATTGTGTGGCTGTGGGCAGTATGCTGAAATAGAGCTGCTCGTCGAATGTGAACAGGCCGGAAAGTTCGGCTGACAGCATTTTCCACTGGTCGTAGCGGAAATTGTCCATGACAATGAGGAAGGACTTTTCGCCGGCATCAAGTGACGGGAATATATATTTCTTGAACAGGTCATGGCTCATGACAGGCCTTTCGGCCCTGTCCTGCATCCAGTCCAGATAGTTGCGCTTTATGAATTTGCAGAACGAGGCGTTTGCCTCGGCTTTCTGTTGGGCGAGCATTTCGTGCATGCTGCTGTCGGCCTCTTTCAGTTCAAGTTCCCAGAATACCAGCTGCCTGTAGACTTCAATCCAGTCCCGGGCGGTAAGCGAATCGTTAATCTGCATGTTCAGGCGGCCGAAGTTCTGCTGGTAGTTGCGGTTCGTTTCGGCAGTGACTATGTCATTCTTGTGGATGTTCTTCTTCAGTGTAAGAAGAATCTGATTGGGATGAACCGGCTTGATCAGGTAATCGGAGATCTTGGAACCTATGGCCTGGTCCATGATGTTTTCCTCTTCGCTTTTCGTCACCATCACTACCGGCAGGGCAGGGTGGCTTTCCTTGATATGGGCCAGTGTTTCAAGACCGCTCATGCCAACCATGTGCTCGTCAAGCAGGACCAGATCATAGTCTCGTCCGGCGCAGCGTTTCAGCGCATCGTGACCGTTGGTTACAGTGTCAACCTCGTAACCTTTGTTCTCAAGGAACAGGATGTGTGCCCTGAGCAGGTCTATCTCATCATCGACCCATAGTAGCGTTCCGTTCTTGCTCATGATTCCGACTTTGGGATTCCGCCGCTGTCCTGGCTGTCGGGCTCCGGAGTCTGCGGATCTTCTTCAAGTTCCTCAAACAGCGTGGTACCGTCAATCTCAAACTGCGGTATGTTAAGGAAATTATCTTCGTAGTATGACTGCCAGTCATTGAAACTGTAGTATTTCAGGAGGGTCTCAAGATTCTGTCTTGAAATGACAAGTGCCTTGATTCCTTCAAGCTTTTGGGCCATTTCCGGGTCGGAGTACAGCTTGCGGCAGTAATAATATGCTTCATCAAAGTTCAGGAACTCGCTAACCTTGAGCATACCGATGCCCTGTTCATTTGAGAATGCAAGGTCGAAGTTACGCATGGTGTAGTTGCTGAAATTGTAATTGGCCATTTCAAACAGAAGCTGGTTCTCGTTCAGCCCGCCTTCGGGATATGCCAGAATGAACTGGAAGGGCTGAAGCCTGTCGCTGTTGAACGTGGGTTTCAGGCTGTCAGGCATCTGACCGTCGCTGCCGTTACGCTCCCAGATGGAGAACAGGTCGCTTGATTTCAGACTCTTGCCATCCTGGACTCCCTGTGCAATCAGGCCTGCAAACTGTGAAATGTCTTCGGCGGGATATTTGCCGACAAGCTCCTTCAGCTCGGAAAGGAATGCATTGGGCCGCCCGTTCTGAAGTTGGGTCACAGCATGCAGGAACATGAATCTTGGACGGTTCAGCCCCATGGGATACGATGTTTCGGATATATGGCAGCCATGCATTACCAGAGATGTGTCTCCGTCACGGAAAGCCTTGTATGTCAGTGCATAAAGGGAATCCTCCCTTTGCCTGCCGTATCGGGCATTGTCAATGTAGTCGCTGTCAGTCAGCATAACGGTATACTGGCTGCCGGCATACAGCCTTTTCAGTCTGCCTACGCAGCTGTCAGCCATTTCTTTCTGCCCGGTATGCGAGTACATCAGGAACAGATGGTAAAGCGATTCATCGGCTTCGTCGCTGCCGGGGTAGCCGGTGGCCACCCGCCACAGTTCATTCCCGGCTTTTGAATATTCATCAAGGTCGTTCTTGAATATTATGCCTGCTGCAAGCAGATTGCGGCTGATTATCCTGTCTGACTCTTCCTTCGCACTTGGCGTGTAAGGAATCATTCTGTAATAGTATTCCCGGCTGTGAGGGTCCGGCAGTGAATCGGCCTGAATGCCATCCGGGGCCGACGAGACCTTTGCCGGTGTGTTCCCGCCAGTCGTGCCGGCCGGCAGTGAACGGCTTTCATCATCATCGCGGGCAAGAACGTTCTTGTTGCTGCGCCGCCAGTCGTCTTCAAGCCGGCGGTCTCCCCATTGGCGTATGAATTCCGCCTTGCCGTGTTCGACAGCCAGGCTGTTGTAGAAATACCATGCTCCGGACTTTGTCTCAACCGTCTCGTTTGAGCCTGTGCCGGCGGTTCCTTCATTATTGTCGCTCTCCTGCCCCTCGAGTTCTTTCTGTATCAGTTCCCCGATTACATTGTCAATTATCTGCTGAACCTGGGTCTCGGGCAGGGTGGCAAGCCATTGAAGACTGTCCTGAAGCTGTACTGCATTCAGATTTGAACTGAGCTGCTCAAGTATGCTGCTGCGCTGTTTTACGGTCTGGAAGTCCTTGTGGTCGGTATTTATCATGCCGACAGCCTTGGAGTAGTATTTTCCGGCATTGCCGTAATCGGCCATGTTCCAATAGATATCGGCCATTGTCAGCAGCAGGATGCCTTTGTCCGGAGCGCTGCGGTCGTTGTCTTCGGCACCGGACCGGTATAGCCGTAGCGCTGCAACGGTGTCGTTCTTCAGCATTTCAATATTGCCCATGGCGTAATAGACCTGATCCCTGAGATTCTTGTATTTCGGGTCGCGCAGCATACGCCCAAGTTTTCTCATGGCCTTGCGGGAACCTTGTCCTGCCGCCATTGTTTCGGTCTGCCGGATGCGTGCCTGGAATTCTATATCGTAGCTGGGATTCATGCGTATGACCTGACCGAAACTGTGCGCGGCATCACTGTTCCTGCCTTCCAGTCTGTAAAGCTGAGCCAGCAGATAGCGTTCCCTGATGCGTTGTGATTTGCTGAGTCCCTTGCGGTCAATGGCCTGTTCCAGCAACGGTATGCTTTCTTCAAACCGTTCCTGGCGCAGAAGCACCTGGGCACGCAAGGCCTTGATGTCCATGTCGGTGTGACGGCCTGTCTTCAGTCCTGAAGTCCGCGAAAACAGTTCGTCGGCTTCATAGTACCAGTCCAGCTGGGCGTAGCACCATGCCATTTTACCAAGTGCCAGAGCTGATATTTCCGGCTCATCGGCATACAGGTTCGCTATGTATGAGTATGTACTGGCCGCTTCAATGAATTCGCCGGTCTGTGCCTGGGCATCGGCCAAAAGCATCCATGCGTTCCACAGGAATGGGTTGTATTCCTTCTGGGTGAGTGTCTTGCCGGGTTCCCTCTTGGGCTTGGCCGATATGGAATGGAACTTGATGCATTTTTTTGCCTTGTCCATTGCCGTCTGATAGTCGTTCCGGCCGCTGCCTTTTGTCTTTGCATCGGCGGCCGGATTCGGCAGCGGGTATTCAAGCCAGTTCACCTTCATGGCTTTTTCCTGACTCTCGTATCCTTTGTCAAAGGCTTCCTTTCCGTTGAAATATGTGTTGTAATGTGCTGTCGTTGCGTGGTAGAAACGTGAACCGGCCGTGTTTCTTGCAGTGGAACAACCGTTCAGGGACATAATGCCGGCAATGATGCAGAGGAACAGTACTGTGCTCCTTGCCGCCTTGATATTGTGTGCCGACATTCTGCTTGACATCATTGTCCTCATTACTCGTTCATCATGGTGTAGGCTTCCTCTTTCAGCATATCCGGAAGTTCAATGTCGCGCGCCTGCAGACATTCCATCCATTGGCGTACCTCGTCATGGCGCATGGTATAAAGCACGTAGCGGAATTCCTCGACTTCATCGTCGGTGTAGTCAAAGCCCTGGCGTCCGCTGAAACGGTCCAGTTCCTCATCGTCGAAGTACTGTGCGGCGCGCAGCCTTGCCTCTGCCAGTTTCTGCTTTTCGCATACGGCATGTTTTCCGCAGCATTCGGTACCGTGATTTTCCGGCATGTTCCTGTCCGATGCTGTTCCTGCCTGTTCCTGTCCGGCGTTCTGTGCCTTTTTCCTCTTGTCAATGAAGTTCAGACAACACAATGCAACCAGAACGGCCGACAGAATAATATAGATGTTCATATTACTCCAGCTTGCATTATGATGCGAAGATACGAAAAATGTCTATGGGTTACGCTTTTTTGTTGCGGTTCTGGTTGAAGGCTGCCCTGATAAGTTCCCTGCGGGTCTCCTTGTCACCGAACACGTTGACTTTCAAAATGAAGTGCAGCATTATGTAGCTGTGTACGTTGTTGTTTCTGGTATCAGTGCGTGAAGTTGTGGAAATTTCCCGGTTTACATTGCTTTCGTCATTGAGTATGTCGAAGTACTGAATCTGGAACGTTCCGGCATTGGCCGGAAAGAAACTTATTGACGCATTGGCGTTCCAGATAAGGTCGTCGCGGTTGTACGAACCATTGTAGCCGCGCCGGCTCTGCATGGTGATATCGGTCCCCAGGTTGACGTTCTTCCACGGCAGACGGTAATTGCCGCGGAAACCATAGCTGAAATTGCAGGTGTTCATGTTGCCGTTCTGGCGGATGTTGTTTTCCGAGTGGTTGAAATTCAGGCGTCCGTTTGCCGTCATTTCCACCTTGTCGGTTCTGTATGTGACCGATGCGTTCTGACCTCCGCTTATGGATCTGGTGGTCGCCAGAACGGCGCTTCCATCGCCCGAGCTTTCATTGTAGTTGCCGATGCTTCCTGTACGCGCAAAACTTTCCTGGTGGCGGAACGATGCGCTGGCCGATGTGCTGTAACGCCATTTCGTATTGGGAATGGTCTGGTTGAATGTGACATTTCCATTGGCGCTCCAGTTGCTCCAGAAACCTTCCATATTACGCGGCTGGGTAACCGATATGCCCGTTCTCGGGTCGTAATCGGTGCGCTGTGATATGTTTCTCAGCGAGTTCTCGACCGACAGCCTTACGTTAAGTGTCTGCTGCGTGGAGTCAAAATACAGCTGTAGGTTCGTCTCAAAGGTGTTACGGAGTGAAGGCAGCAGGCCGGGATTGCCTTTGCGTATGTTGGTGGGATTGCTGTCGTCGGTAATGTCAAGCATATCCTCCATGCTGGGCTGACTTGTGTTGGAGCGCAGTGTGAACTGGATATTCTTGCGGTTGTTCCACCGGTAGCGCCAGTTGAGTGACGGACTCCAGTTGTATACCACTCTTGAAGTGTCGCCAATGGTGTGCCCCATATACTGAAAGTTATCCATGCCTGTGTATTGCGGCAGGAAGTTGACCCCCAGATTGAAGTTCGTGTGGTCGGTGTTGTGGCGGTATTGCAGGGTGACGGTGTGGTTGCGTGTCACATTGGTGGCCCTGCGACTGAGTTCGCTGTTCATGTACTGCTCAAGTTCGTACGGCAGATACCAGTCGTCCTCCCAATTCTCGAATTCTCCTCTTGAAGGCATGACATATGTCTCGCGGTTTGTCTCGCGGCGGCTTGCCTGAATCTGATAGCTTATCTGTATGTTGCGCCTGCCCGAATCCAGAGGCTCGCTCCACATAATGCGTCCGCTCCAGTTGGAATTGCCGGTGGGGTTGACGTTGTAGCGGTTCATGATGGAGTCTCGGCTGTGCATCTGGTAATACTCTTGCCGCGAATGTGAAAAACTTTCGCTTGTCCCCGAATTCTGCTGCCAGGTAAAGCGCAGCGTCAGATTACGCCCGTCCTCACGCAACTTTTTGTTGAACTGGAATTCGGCATTCATCTGGTCGCTTCCACCCTTGCTGTAACTGGTGCTGTTCTGCGAATTCACTCCTATCGAGTCCAGCAGTTCCTGCCCCAGCGTAATATACTGCTCCAGGATATCCGTCATTCCGGTGGAATAGGGGTCCACGTTGAATGTGGCCGATTTGCTGACCGACGAACTGCTGTTGCGGCTTACCGTGAAACGCGGCCTGAAAATTATGTCTATGGTGGTGTCGGGCCTCCATTCGACTTTCATCTCTCCATTCAGGCTGCTGCTTCCGTTTTCCCTTTCGGAACGGTTGTTGCGGAACGAGGCCGATGTGTATTCGGTGGTGAACGTTTCCGATTCCGATTCACTGAGCGAATGCGATGTGGAACTGTTCCAGCGTACGTTGCCGTTCAGTTGCAGCGGATATTCGTTTCTGCGCCTGGGATATTTTTCACCTATATTCTTTGAAAAATTCACGCCTAACTGTGTGTTCTCGCTTACTCCGTTGTTACGTCCGGAATTCTGAGTGTTGGCAGTGAATGAAAGCTGCTCGCTGTTGCTGAAGCGGTTTATGGTGTACCGGCCGGAATACAGGTATTTCAGCCAGTCGCCGTAATTGTTGTTACCGACAGGCTCGCCTATTCCCGCATCGAGGTTGTTCAGCCATCCCCTTTTCATTTTGGGCTTTATCTGAAGGTCCAGGACGGTTTCCTCTTCACCGTCGTCAACCCCGGTAACACGGGCCAGATCGCTCTTGCGCTGATAGGTTTTTATGCGGTGGATAATGCTGACAGGCAGGTTCCTGGTGGCCATGGAACGGTCATTGCCAAAGTACTCTTCGCCATCGACCAGAATGCGTGACACGGTTTTGCCGTTTACGGTTATGTCGCCGTTGTCATCGACTTCGACACCGGGCAGGCGCTTTATCAGTTCTTCAAGCATCGAGCCTTCGGGGACACGGAACGCTTCGGCGTTGAACATCAGAGTGTCTTCGACCACCTGGGTGGGCGGCAGGGTTTCCTGTATTACGGCTTCGGACAATTCATAGCTGGCATCGGTCATCCTGAATACCCCCATGGCCCGCTCACGGTCATCTTTCGCAATCCTGACATTGTGTTCCTGCGTGTTGTAGCCCAGGAATGAGTATCTCAGGAAATAATCTCCAACCGGCACTTTCTTTATTGCGAACCATCCGTCGGGACCGGTAACCGTACCTGTCACGAACAGGGAATCGGACAGTCTGAACATCTGTATGTTCACTCCCTGCATGTTCTCGTCGTTGCTGCCGTCTATTATCCGCGCGTTGACTGTTGCCTTGCCGTCCAGCTTCACTTCCTTGCCGTTCTGGGCTGATGCCGTCAGGCAATATATGGATGCAACTGTCAGGAATGCGGTAAGTCTTCTCATTGTGCGGTCGATACGTCCAATATTGGATATCGGAAATGCCGTTTGGTTTAAGAGGCTGTTCCCAAAAAGCACTGCTTTCAGTGCAGCACTTCCGAGAGGAGTCCCGTGCGGGAATAGAACTTGTATGTCAGTTCGCCTTTTTTTGTCCAGCTGAAGCCGGACAGGACATCGACCAGGTCATACTTCAGCAGGACCGACATCTTCTTTTCCTTTCTACCCAGTATCCATTCCTTCTCTGTTACGGATTATATCGATATAATCCGTAGTTCCTGTCTTATGGATACTGATAACGTCCGGTACTCTGACTGTGTCAACCGCTGAGGTAAGCAGAATAATTGACTCTTTACCCCATAGCCGGCGGAAATGAATGGTTTTCTTCGTAGTTTTGCTTTCAAATGGAATCGTTTGAGAAGATACTGGCCGAAGCGCTGGCCCAGGCAGCGGCAGCGCGCGGCTGGCAGTATCGTACCGGCGGATGCGGACTGTGGGCACGTGCAGGTGCGGCATACCTGTCGTTCGTCCTGCTTGACGGCTTGCAGGAAACCGTGCGTTCGCTCCAGTATCAGGCGCGTGAAGAGTGCGGGCCCGTGCTTGTTGACTGCCATCAGTATGATGCCCTGTCCGCATCGTGCCTTGGAAACGATGACAGTGCCCGGGTTCTGCTGTCAGGCAGCGGCGGAAAGATGTCGGCCGTAACGCTGACAAAGGACCTGTTCCTGGAAATGCTAGATTTTCTTCGTGAGGGCTGAAGAAAAAAAGATTATCAAGTTTCGCTGCCAGAAACTTGGATAATATAACAAAAAGGAATACCTTTGCGCCGATTTAAGGAATCCCCTTTGGGAAACCGTTGTCGGCGGGGTGTAGCTCAGCCCGGTTTAGAGTACGCGTCTGGGGGGCGTGTGGTCGCTGGTTCGAATCCAGTCACCCCGACAGAAAAAGCAGAGAGTTAATCTCTGCTTTTTTTATGCCTTTATGCCTATTAATTGGTATTTTTGGTGTCGGAAATGTATGCTAACCATAATTATTCAGTACAATGAAAAAATTCAATTTGATTCTCGCTGCCGTACTTTCTCTGGCAGCTGTATCCTGCGGGAAAGATGAACCGGAACCAGTACCGGCTCCAGTATGTGCGTCAGTTTCTATAAACGGGCACCAGTATTCCTATCCTAAACTCAGTGCTGCATTCTACTACAGTGCCGACTGTGAAGGCTACAACATTGTTCTTGCTCCGGAAAATCTTGAAAAGATTATCAATGATGCCGTTGATGAGGGAAAAGATGTTGGGGAAGCCGTTAATTACAAATCGAGCGCACTTCTCGGCATTGATATTCCGGAAGGTGAACTCGGAAAGTCACATGCCTTTTCATCTGATTTCAACATCGATTCAGATTCTTGGGTTTTCTACCTTGAGTTTTGGGACAAAGTGTCGAATGACCACTTTTATAACTGGCGCGGAGAGTGTAAATCGTATAAATCAGGTACTATGAGAGTCGATCTGAACAGGGAAACGGGCAGGCTCACAATCGCTCTCAATGCTGTCATCGAGATGGATGAAGGCCCCGATGTCACTTATATGATAACATTTGGCGGAACCGCTGTGGAGAGTTCGGAGTACATCTGGTGAGTGCTATCGTTGACAGACAGGCTTAAACGGCCTGTGTCTTTAACTGAAAAGATTGGCTCCACTGTGAGCCAATCTTTTTTTTACCGGTCATCTTAAAGCAAATTGTCTTCAGGATGCAGGGGCGCTTGAGGATAACGGGCAGGACATGCCTGGATTTGGTAATCCCTGCAAATTCCGGCAGCCGGGGGTAGTCTTCATTTGAAGAACGAGAAGTTCACCGAACCGTAAACGCGCTTGTCGGTAAAGCGCGGGTGACTTGAAAAATCGTTCCCCTTGCCGTGTTCCAGTACGAATATGCCGTCGGGGGCAAGCAGGCTGTTCTGGAATATCAGGTCCGGAATGTCGGCCAGGTTCTCCAGCTGGTAGGGCGGATCGGCGAAAATGAAATCAAACTGCGTATTGCAGTTGCTTATGTATTTGAAGACGTCAGTTTTAACGGGCAGGCATGCTTTTGTGCCGACCGTTTCCATGACCTGGCAGATGAAATTGTAGTGGGCAGGCTCCTTTTCGACCGATACCACCCTCGTGCAGCCGCGTGAAACAAGCTCTATGCTTATGCTTCCGGTACCCGAAAACAGGTCAAGCGCCGTAGAGTCCTCAAAGTCAATGCGGTTGGCCAGGACGTTGAACAGATTCTCCTTTGCAAAGTCGGTTGTCGGTCTTGCGCTGAATGTGCGCGGCACATCGAAGTGCCTGTGTCTGTAGATTCCGCTAATTACTCTCATAACTTCTGCAGGTGGTTTTTTGAAAAAAGAATCCACCCGCTTAAGGCAGATGGATTCGTATTTTTTGCAATCAGGAAAACCTGATCAATCCCAGTTACCTGCTTCGTTTGTGACCTTGAGACCACGGTAGCTGCCACGGTCGTCGCACTGTTCAAGCAGGTTTATGATTTCCTGTTTGTCAAGACCGCCAAGGAACCATTCGAATGGAGCCTGTGCGGCAAATGAATACTGAATCAGTCCTGTCTTAACCGATGTGTCGGCCGATATGGACAACTCGAACTGCTTGCCGTTCGAGAATGGAACATAGCTGAGCGAGTCAACATTGATTGTGCCATGGAAGAGTGAGTCCATCATGTCGACCCACACGGTGTCGCGGTAGAATGAGTAGTTGCGGCTTCCGTCTTCGTTGTATGTGATAAATCCTGCTGTTACGGCAGAATCCCAGAGTTCCTTGGCCAGCTGAGCCTTCTGGCGGGCCTTGACGCCTGACAGTGTCACTGACAGCTCTTCTGCGATTGAAGCTTCTTCGTACAATTTGAGAATCTTGCCTTCTGTCCAGTTGGCTTCCAGCTGGTCATCGGTAAGTGCGCCTATCTTTCTGACAATTGGCAGACGGCCTTCCTTTACGAAGGCAATCAGTGTGTCAAAGTTGTCGCAGTATCCCATGCCGTATGCATTGTTGTATTCGGCCTGGGCATCCTTGATGGCCTTGAGCTTGGTTATGACTGCTTTGTCACGGATACTCTTTTCCTTCTCGAAATTGATAGGACCCATGATACTTCCGTAGTAGATGTATGCAAGTCCTGCAATACACAGTATAAGAAGAATGTTGATGACTTTTTTCATATGTGGTCAGTTATTTTTGTTATTTTCGCTTCGCAAAAATAGAACATTTATCGGTATATCACCAAAAAAGACGGACTTTTATATTATTATAACAATGGGATATCAGGCATATGAGCATATTATGGAAGAATTTCCTTTTGAGCCGACGCCCGAACAGGAAACTGCCATCAGAATGCTTGCGGAGTTTGTGGTGAACGGTTCTTCCGCAAAGCCTGCCTTTATCCTGAAAGGATATGCCGGAACCGGCAAGACCACTGTCGTTGGAGCCCTTGTCAAAGCCATGTCGGCCATGCATGGCCGTACTGTCCTGATGGCGCCTACCGGACGTGCTGCAAAAGTGTTTTCACTCAGTTCACGGCATACCGCACTTACAATACACAAGAAAATTTACCGGCAGAAGTCGATACTTGACAGCGAAAGCTTCCAGCTGGACCGGAATCTGCATGAAAACACACTCTTTCTGGTCGATGAGGCGTCAATGATATCGAACGACGGTCTGTCGGGAACCGGTTTCGGTTCCGGCCGTCTGCTTGACGATCTGGTGAGTTATGTGTATTCCGGCAGGAACTGCCGTCTGCTCCTGCTGGGCGATGCGGCACAGCTGCCGCCGGTAGGACAGGAAGACAGTCCGGCGCTTCAGGCCGGACTGCTGGAGGTATATGGCATACAGGTCAGCGAGTTCTGTCTGCGTGGCGTCATGCGCCAGAACCAGGACTCGGGTATCCTTTTCAATGCCACTTGCCTGAGGCGGATGCTTGAAGACACATCGGGCTGTACGCTGCAGCCATTCAGATTCAAATTGAATTCATTTACCGATGTGATTGCCATATCGGGTGCCGATCTGATTGAAACGATAGGCAACTGTTATGCCCGCGACGGCATGGATGAAACCATCGTGCTTTGCCGTTCAAACAAAAGGGCGCAGATTTACAACAACGGGATAAGGGCTACCGTACTTGACCGTGAAGATGAGCTGAACCGTGGCGACAGCCTGATGATTGTCAAGAATAACTACTATTGGACCGAACTGGAAATGGCCGGGTCCGACGGCAAGCCGGAATCACTCCAGAACATACCGACATTCATTGCAAACGGTGATATTGCAACCGTACACAGAGTGCGACATGAACGTGAGATGTACGGCTTCCGCTTCATTGATGCCGTTTTGCGCTTTCCGGACTATTCGGATTATGAAATGGAAACCACTCTGCTGCTTGATACACTGCACAGCGAATCGCCTGCGCTGACACATGAACAGCAGGAAATGCTGTTTCAGAATGTGATGCAGGATTATGCACATATCAAATCGGGTAAGGAACGCATGGAGCAGTTGCGCAGGAACCCGTATTTCAATGCCCTTCAGGTAAAATACGCATATGCCGTTACCTGTCACAAGGCTCAGGGCGGTCAGTGGATGAATGTTTTCATCGATCAGGGGTACATTCCGCAGGAAGGTCAGGGACGCGATTATTTGCGCTGGCTCTACACTGCCCTGACGCGTTCCACTTCAAAAGTCTATCTTGTCAACTGGCCCGAAGACGGACTGGAACGGCAGCATCCGTGACGGTCTGTCGGAAGGCGTCTGCCGGTAGGGGCTTATTTGTAAAGCTTGCTGAATGAGCCAGACCCCCATTCGGTGCGCTGGATGTCCGGTGCTGTGAGCATCGCGTCGGATTGACGTCTGGAGTCGCCTGTAACGTACTCGCTTATGAACCTCAGGCACTCATCGGCAAACTTGTTGGTCGTCATAGCGATTTCGTGACCGTTGTCCTTGAACCGCATTATTCTGCACGGGTATCCCTCTTTTTCAAATGTCCTGGCGATGCGGTTCGTTCCAGCAAAATTCTGGTTGAATATGCGGACGCCGTTGTAAAGTACAATTTTGTCGGCGGTGCCGTGGAGCATAAGGTGTGGACATGGTGCCATATTCCTGTACCTGATTCTGCCGTCTTCTGAGAAAATCGCTCCGGAGAATGCAATTACACCGGCAAAATTGAAGTCTTGGGGCAGGATTGACGCTATGTCATGTCCGTTGCACAGCTCGTATTCGCCCTGCAGTACCGACATGGCTCCTGCACTTGCTCCGGCAATTACTATTCTGTTGCGGTCAATGCCTAATTCGCTGCTGTGAGCCAACAGGTAGAATGTGGCACTGTACAGGTCTTCAACAGCCATGCTGATGGCTCTTTTCAACATTCCAATGGATTTGAGACCAATTTTGTGCATGTCCTTGAGTCCAAGACGATAGTCTATGGAAACAGCTCTGATTCCGTTACGGCTCATGGTCGTGCACCATGCGCGTTCGGAAAACCCGTTGCGTTCGCCGGCTATAAATCCGCCCGGAAACATATATATGACGGTTGGAGCGTCGGCAACCGCATTTTTCGGTTCATAGATGTCCATGAACAGCTGCTGGGAATCCTTCTCTGCAAATTGGACGGTACGGGGTTGGGCAAAGTTCATGTCCAAACCTTTTTCGAATGTCATCTGAGCCATGATGCCGGAACTTGTCAGAACCAGCACCACCAGCGCTATGCAAATTCTTTTCAGCATACGGGCAATATGGATTATCCCTTGATTTTTTCAATTATCTCCCTGACAGCCGCTGCAAGTCCTTCCGGGTTCTTGCCGCCGGCAGTAGCGTAGTGGGCCTGGCCGCCGCCACCGCCCTGAATGAGCTTTGCGGCTTCGCGGACCATCTGGCCGGCATTGAACCTTGAAGTCAGGTCATCGCTGACGCTGACGGTAATCATGGGCTTGCCGCCTTCCTGGCTGCCTATTACGACAACCAGATTCTTTTCAAGCTGTGCGCGGAGCTGGAATACCAGGTCGCGTACCATGTTGGCGGAACCTTCCATGGTGCAGTCAATTACCTGGATGCCGGCAATCTCCTTCTTTGCGGCAAGCAGGCTGTCCTTGAGCTGTGCGGCCTTCTCCTTCTGCAGCTCTTCAAGCTGTTTCTTCAGAGCCGCGTTTTCGTCGATCATCTTCCGGGCCGATGCTTCCAGACTGCCGCCCGGCAGCATGGCCTTCAAGGCATTCATGCTGTCCTGATATGTGTAGAGCAGGTTTTCGACTGCCTGGCCGGTGATGGCCTCGATGCGGCGTACGCCTGCAGCGATTGAACTCTCTGCCGTTATCTTGAACATTCCTATGCGTCCGGTTGACTGAGCGTGGACACCGCCGCAGAATTCTATCGACTGGCCGAACTGGACTACACGTACCTTGTCTCCGTACTTTTCGCCGAACAGTGCAATGGCACCGAGTTTCTTTGCCTCCTCGATAGGCGTGTCACGATGTTCCTGCAGAGGAATGTCTTCGCGTATCTTCCGGTTGACCATTTCCTCAACCCGGCGCATCTCTTCGTCGGTAACCTTCTGGAAATGCGAGAAGTCAAAACGCAGGCCTTCGGGTGTTACCAGAGAACCCTTCTGCTCGACATGTGAGCCCAGAACCTCACGCAGAGCCTCGTCAAGCAGGTGGGTTGCGGTGTGGTTGGCCTCGCAGGCACGGCGGCGGTCTACGTCGACGCATGCCATCATGGGGGCGTCAAGATGTTCCGGCATCTTCTTTACGATATGTATGGGAAGACCGTTCTCCTTCTTGGTGTCGATGATTTCAACGGTCTCGAATTCGCTTACAATCACGCCGGTGTCACCGACCTGACCGCCCATCTCGGCATAGAACGGAGTCTTGTCAAGCACAATCTGGAAGGTGGTGCCGTTCTTCTGCTTCACTTCACGGTAACGCAGAATGGATGTCTCGTATTCGGTGAAATCGTATCCCACGAATTCGGTCTCGCCTTCTTTCAGAACTACCCAGTCACCGTTTTCAACGGCTGCTGCATTACGCGCGCGGGCCTTCTGCTTTGCCATTTCGGCATTGAACTCGTCCTGGTTGACAGTCATGCCGTTCTCGCGCAGAATAAGTTCGGTAAGGTCAAGCGGGAATCCGTAGGTGTCATACAGAGTGAATGCGTTCACGCCGCTTATCACGGTGCTCTTTGCGGCTTTTGCATCGGCCATTACCTTGTCAAGAAGCCTGATGCCGGTTTCAAGAGTGCGCAGGAACGACTCTTCCTCTTCAATGATCACCTTTTCTATGAGTGTCTTCTGTGCGTTCAGTTCGGGATAGGCATCGCCCATGTTGTCGATGAGGCAGGGCAGAAGCTTGTAGAGGAAGGCTTCCTTCTGTCCCAGGAACGTGTAGGCGTAACGTACTGCGCGGCGCAGAATGCGGCGTATCACATATCCGGCCTTTGCATTTGAGGGCAGCTGGCCGTCTGTAATCGAGAATGCGATGGTACGTATGTGGTCGGCAACGACGCGCATGGCTATGTCGGTCTGCCCGTCCTTGCCGTACTGTTTGCCGGCCAGGGCACCGATGGTGCTTATGATTGGCTGGAACACATCCGTGTCATAGTTTGATGTCTTGCCCTGCAGCGTGCGAACCAGGCGCTCGAAGCCCATGCCGGTATCTATGACCTTTGCGGGCAGAGGCTCAAGAGTGTGGTCGGCCTTGCGGTTGTACTGCATGAACACAAGGTTCCAGATTTCAATGACCTGCGGATGGTCCTTGTTGACAAGGTCACGTCCGGCAATCTTTGACTTTTCCTCTTCGGAACGTGAGTCAACGTGGATTTCAGAGCACGGACCGCATGGACCTGTATCGCCCATTTCCCAGAAGTTGTCATGTTTGTTGCCGTTTATTATGTGGTCTTTGGGCAAATGCTTTTCCCAGTATGATGCGGCTTCGTCATCGCGGCTTATGCCTTCTTCCTTCGAGCCTTCGAACACGGTGGCATACAGGTTCTTGGGGTCAAGTTTCAGAACGTCGACCAGATATTCCCATGCCCAGTCGATGGCTTCCTTCTTGAAGTAGTCTCCGAACGACCAGTTGCCCAGCATTTCGAACATGGTGTGGTGGTAGGTGTCATGGCCGACCTCTTCAAGGTCATTGTGCTTGCCGCTTACGCGAAGGCACTTCTGCGAGTCTGCCACGCGCTTGCTCTTTGCGGGGCGGTTGCCCAGAATGATGTCCTTGAACTGGTTCATGCCTGCATTTGTGAACATCAGGGTGGGGTCATCCTTGACTACCATAGGTGCAGACGGAACGATAAGGTGTCCCTTGCTCTCGAAGAATTTCTTGTACGATTCGCGTATATCCTTAGCTGTCATCATAGTCTGATTATATTTTTTTCGGGTTTGCAAAGATACTGTTTTTTCACTACTTTTGTCATCAGTCAAATGAAGAAAGTATACTATCAGTATGACCCCAATACAAGGGCGTTCCGCAGGGTGTTTCCTACATTCCGCCAGCACGTCCGGGCCGTAGTCAGGAAAGTCCTGATTGCAGTGCTGCTCGTTGCGGCATCGCTGGCGGTATACCGTTTCATTTTCAATTCTCCGCAGGTAAGTGATCTCATAGAGGAGAATACGGAGCTGCAGGCACAGTATCGTGTGCTTTCGCGTAAGGTCGATGATGCCTTGCTGGTTTTGCAGGATATCGAGCAGCGCGATGACAACCTGTACCGTGTACTGCTTGAAGCCGACCCTGTACCGGAGAATTCGCGTCAGTCGGCCTATAACTCCCAAAGCCGTTATTCGGAACTTCTGGAAATGCCGAATTCGGAACTTCTGGTCAATACAGCCCAGAAGATTGATATGCTGAACCAGCGTCTGTACATGCAGAGCCGTTCGTTCAACGAGGTGGTTGAAATGTCACGCGAGCAGGAGAAGCGTCTGGCATGCATACCCGCCATTCAGCCTGTATCGAACAAGGACCTGAAACGTACCGCATCGGGCTATGGGTATCGCAGTGACCCTATATATCATGTGAACCGTTTTCACAAGGGAATGGATTTTGCCTGCGACACGGGAACTCCGGTATATGCTACGGGTGACGGCACTGTCGTGTATGCGAGATGGAAGTCCGGTTTTGGAAACCTTATTGAGATAGATCATGGCTATGGCTATGTGACCCGATATGCCCATTTGAGCAAGATTACGGTGGCTAAAGGACAGAAAGTGCATCGTGGCGTAGAGATAGGCCGCGTCGGCACAACAGGAAAGAGCACCGGTCCCCATCTGCACTATGAAGTCCTTGTTCAGGGCAAGAACGTGAATCCTATCAACTATTATTTCATGGACCTCAACGCGGAACAGTATGACGAGATGATTACTCTTGCAGAAAACCACGGGAAGGTATTTGACTGATAACAGACTATGGCACTCAACACAAACAAGGTTCTTAAAAAGTACTATTCCATCAAGGAGGTGTCCGATATGCTTGGAATACCCGAAAGTACTTTGCGCTATTGGGAAAAGGAGTTTAAGCAGATTTGTCCTAAGAAAAGTTCAAAAGGCATCCGGCAGTACACCGTTCAGGACATTGAACAAATCAAGAATGTGAACCATCTTGTCAAGGAAAAGGATCTTACAATAAAGGGTGCCAAGAACCATCTTGACAATCGTCTGCCTATTCAGACCGATACATTTGAGGTCGTGGAGCGCTTGAAAAACGTCCGTGATCAGTTGAAATCCATCATGGAGGAACTCAATGCTACTCCTCCTTGCGGACAACGGTTGTAATTCCAGGGATTTTCTTCAAACCGTCCTGAATGGCCTTCAGGTCATCAAGGCTGTGGACCATAACGCTGATGGTGCCTTCGAAGACACCTTCTTTTGATTCAATCAGCAGTCTGGTCATGTTCACATTCATCTTCTTTGATATGACATCGGTCACTTTACCCAGTGTGCCGATGTTGTCAAGTCCCTTCAGGTAGATGCTGGCAGGGAATATGCTGTTTTCTATATTCCATTCAACCTGAAGGATCCTGTTGCCGTTCATTGCCTTAAGACGGGTCGCGGTTTCGCATTTGCGCTTGTGGATGGTTATGTGGCCGCCTTCTTCAATGAATCCAAGGACAGCATCGCCGGGAACCGGATTGCAGCAGGTCGCGAAACTGTAGACATGGCTTTCCATGTCACTTATTATCAGCTTGCTCTTTACATTGGGAGTATTCTTGTCAACCGGATTTTCCTTCCTGTTGTCTGAAGTCGGGCTGCTCTTGTAGAATGTTGACCAGAAGCGTTTGTACCAGCTGTTGCTGACACCCTTCAGTATAGCCCGCTCGGCTTCACCGAGAATGACTTTTTTCTGGCCTATTGCAACCATCAGCGCATTTGCATTCTCCATTCCGTGGAGTGCGCACAAACGGTCCATTTTCTGCTGATTCGGCTCCAGCCTTTCGTTCTGTACAAACTCGTGGAACAGAGCTTCACCGAATTTTTCGCTTTCGCGGTCGGTCTTTCTGAGCCATTGCTTGATTTTGGCCCTGGCCTTGGCTGTTGTGGCAAAATCAAGCCATTCAGGACTGATTTTCTGGTTTTTTGACGTTAGTACCTCGACCTGGTCGCCGCTTTTCAACTCATAGTTTATGGCCTCAAGCTTGTGGTTTACCTTGGCACCGATGCAGTTCGTTCCCATGAAGGTGTGTATGGTAAATGCAAAATCCAGTACGGTGCTGCCTTGGGGCATAGTGCGGAGTTCTCCTTTCGGCGTAAAGATGAAAATCTCCGAGGAATACAGGTTGAGTTTTATTGAATCGAGAAAATCCATGGAGTCCGGCTGGGGGTCTTCCAGAATTTCCTTGATGGTTTCAAGCCAATGCCCCAACTCGGTTTCGTCCTCTTCATAGTCATGTTCCTTGTCCTTGTATTTCCAGTGTGCGGCAATACCCTGTTCGGCAATTTCGTCCATGCGGTGTGAACGTATCTGGACTTCGACCCATCGGCCTTCATTGCTCATAAAGGTGCTGTGAAGAGCCTGATAGCCGTTGGCCTTGGGTCTGGTTATCCAGTCGCGCAGACGGTCAGGATGTGATTTGTAAAGGCTGGTAAGGGCCAGATATATATCAAAGCATTCGCTTTTTTCCTTATCGGGCGTTTCGGGGTCAAATACAATTCGGACGGCAAGAATGTCGAAAATCTCCTCAAAGGTAAGCGAGTTGCGCGTCATCTTCTTCCAGATGGAATACGGCGATTTCAAGCGTCCCTTGATGCTGTATTTTATTCCGATGCTGTCCAGTTTCTCAATAATGGGACCGGTGAATTTACGGTACATTTCATCAATCTCACCCTGCGAGAAAGACAGCTTGTCCTGTATTTCCTGAAATTCTACGGGATGTTCGTACTTGAAGCTCAGGTCTTCAAGTTCACTTTTTATCTTGTTGAGTCCCAGACGGTATGCCAGCGGTGCGTACAGATACAGTGTCTCTCCTGCAATCTTATACTGCTTGCGCGGTTGCATGCTGTCCAGCGTACGCATGTTGTGCAGACGGTCGGCTATCTTGATAAGGATGACACGTATGTCATCATTCATCGTAAGCAGCAGTTTCTTGAAGTTTTCGGCCTGGGCCGATGCCTTTTCGCCGAATATGCCGCCGGCAATTTTTGTCAGACCATCTACAATCTGGGCGATTTTCGGACCGAATACGTTCTTTATGTCATCTATGGTGTAGTCGGTGTCTTCGACTACGTCGTGAAGCAGGGCGGAACAGATGGAAGTGGAACCCAGACCCATTTCACTGCACACAATCTGCGCTACAGCCAGCGGGTGCATTATGTATGGCTCTCCCGAATGGCGCCTGATGCCATTGTGGGCATTGCGTGCAAAGTTGAAAGCCTTGGTTATAATGTCAATTTTCTTACGGTGAACAGACTGCAGGTAACTGTCAAGCAGGTGTTGGAAGGCTTCATCTATAAGCCTTTCCTCGTCAACGGAAAACAGCCTTTCTTCACTCATGTCTCAATATGAATTAGCGGTTATATATCTTCAGCGTCTTGCCGGCACGTATTATGTCGCTTTTCAGATTGTTCCATTTCTTGATATTTGCCACGCTTGTATGGTATTTGCGGGCAATGGTTCCAAGTGTTTCACCCTCCCTTATCTTGTGCGAAACGTATGTGATGCGGCTGTTCATGTCATCGTCGATGTATCCCAAACGGGCTTTGGTGAACAGTTTGTCACGGTTATAGGAGTAAAGCGAGTCACCAGCTTCGACCAGAGGCCGTATGTACTGCTGCGGAACGGTAAGCACGCATTCGCGGTGTGCGCCGGGAATCACATCGGTAAGGTACTGCGGATTCAATGCTGCAAGCTCGCTCCTGTCGATTCCACTGAAATGGATAATCTGGTCAAAATGAAGATTCTGTGTAATGACAAGCGTATCGGTCAACTGGCTGACCGATACCGCCACCGGGCAGATGCCATGTTCGCGGTAGAATTCCATGGCATAGTTGACTGCTATGAAAGCCGGCAGATATCCGCGTGTCTCGCGTGGCAAGTACGGATATATTTCCCAGAATGATGTCTTTCCGCCAGACCTTGAAATGGCTTTGGTAATGTTGCCGGGCCCGCAGTTGTAGGCCGATATGGCAAGAGACCAGTCGCCGAACATGTCGTACAAGTCGCGCAGGTGATGGGCTGCGGCTTCGGTCTCGCGCGCAATGTCATAGCGGTCATCGACCAGGCTGTTCACTTTCAGATTGTATTTGCGGCCGGTACTGTAAATGAACTGCCACATTCCTGCCGCACCGGCACGTGAATATGCCTTTGGCTTGAGCGCAGACTCAACGATGGGCAGGTATTTCAGTTCAATGGGGACATTGTACTTTATGAGTGCATTCACAAAAGTCTCTTCGTATATCGGCAACATGCCCAGTGCATATGAAATGATATGGCGGTTACGGCCTGTATATGCCTGTATTGAATTGCGAACCACGTTGTTCATGGGCATTTCAACTATGGTAGGCAGAGTGCTGAGCCTCATGGCCAGGATTGAGTCGCTCAGCGGGCCGGTTTCGGTTGCATTGTAGCATTCGCTGTCAAACTGAAGCACATGTGAACCATTCCACATGGCTATCAGGCTGTCAATGTTGTATGTGGCACTTTCAGGCAAGTCAAGACTGTCTTCCGGCACTTTAATGCCGATGGTACTGGAAACGGATTCCGGCTGCGTTTGGGCCTGCACAGCAGTAAAACCGAAGACAGCCAGAGAAAATGTCAGTATGTTTATTTTCATTGAAATTCAGAAATTCAAGGCAAGGGAAAGTCCTGTATTAGCCTTTCCATGGTGATCAATCATAATTTGCGGCTGGACATGCAGACTCAGGTCCGGCGATATGTCAAAATGTGACAGTTCCGCATCGACGTACGCATCAATTGCCGATATGACATACATTCCTGCAAATGCAAAGATACTCAGGTCGCGGTAGCGGCGGTATTTGTTTTTCCTGTTGCGGAACACGTCTTTCAGCCAGCTCTCCATATCTTCGTCAATTTCGTAATGGGGAGGCAGAAAATCTTCGTAGCTTTTGGTATTGGGGTCATCGTCCATTATATCGACGTATGCATCCATGTAGTCGGAATATGTGGACTGATTCCATGTGAGGGCATAGACACAACCTACAAAACCTCCATATACAATTGGCAGCTTCCAATATTTGCGGTTGTAAATCTGACCTCCTCCAGGGAAAACCAGTGCCAGGAATGTCGCGGCTCTGGGATTGGGCTCCCATTCTTCAGCGCTGTTTTCTATGTTTGCAACTGCGATGCTGTCCTTTTCTCTCCAGGAGAGTCTTCTGCGTCTGGCTGGTGCTTCTTCGCGGGTGAACAGTGCAGATTCCTCTTCGGGTGCATCGAGATTCAGCTGGCGTGCATACTCAAGTTCCCGTGCCCATACAGTACTGTCGCCTATTGAACGGAACAGACTGTCAACGAGCGCTGTCCTGTTTTGCTCATAGCCAATGCTGTCTGCTTCCTGGGCTGTCAGTGCAGACGGCAGAAAAAGCAGGAAAAGAACCGGAAACAGTTTCCTTGAGATATGCATCATTTTTTGATATGGTCGAACAATTGCATTATACGGGTCAGTTCCTTTTCATTCTTGAATGAAATGTTTATGCTGCCCTTGCCCTTGTCATTGCATTTCATCTTGACAGTGGTTCCCAGTTTCGTGGAAAGCAGTCTGCCAAGTGGTGACAAATCGGCGGCTTGTGCCTTACTGCCGGGCTTGGCCGGTCCTTCCAGCTGGCGCACCTTCGTCTCAACCATACGCACCGAGTATCCGTTCTTGAGAAGCTCATGGAACAGGGCAAGCTGCTTTACCGGATCTTCAATTGCCAGAAGTGCACGGGCATGCCCCATTTCTATGCGGCGTTCCTTCAGGGCCATTTGAATTTCGGCCGGCAGTTTCAGAAGCCTTATATAGTTGGCAACGGTAGCGCGCTTCTTGCCGATGCGGGTGCTCAGCTGCTCCTGGGTCATATTATAGACTTCAAGCAGGTTCTGGCATGCCAATGCGACTTCCATTGAATTCAGGTCTTCACGCTGAATGTTCTCAATGAGCGCCATGGCCATGACGTTTTCATCGTTGGCTGTACGTATATATGCCGGAATCTGCTTCAATCCGGCCATGACCGATGCCCGGTAGCGCCTTTCTCCTGCAATAATCTGGTAATTGCCTTCAGCGATTTTACGCAGTGTTATCGGCTGGATTATGCCGATTTCCTTTATGGATTCCGACAGTTCTTCCAGACTTGCTTTGTCAAATTCACGACGGGGCTGGTCAGGGTTTGCATGTATCTGGCCGACTGGTACTTCGCTTATTGACGAAGAGCCCTGTGTCCTGACCAGTTCAGTGGAAATGAGCGCATCAAGGCCGCGCCCAAGTGCCATTTTCTTTTGGGTCGTCATTTGTTCTCGTTTTTCTTGAGGATTTCGGCGGCAAGCGACAGATAGTTCCTTGCACCTGCCGATTCTGCATCGTACATGATTACAGGCAGTCCGTGACTTGGCGCTTCACCTAATTTTACGTTGCGTGTGATGATGGTATCGAAAACCAGTTCCTGGAAATGTTTCTTGACTTCCTCATGGATCTGGTTGCTCAGTCTGAGTCTCGAGTCGAACATGGTAAGGAGGAAACCTTCCACGTCCAGATCAGGATTGAGCTTCGTCTTGATGATTCTTATGGTGTTGAGCAGCTTGCTTATTCCTTCAAGGGCAAAATATTCGCATTGTACCGGGATGATGAGTGAATCGGCCGCCGTAAGTGAGTTAACGGTAATCAGACCCAGCGAAGGGGAACAGTCAATGAAAATGTAATCGTACTCATCCTTGACTGTGGCAAGCATTTTCTTCATTACGGTCTCACGGCTGGCCATGTTCATGAGCTCAAGTTCCGCACCTACCAGGTCAATGTGCGATGGCAGTACCTGCAACCCCGCGACACAGCTGTCGACTATGGCATTGTGTGGATCGATGCCATTGACAAGACACTCGTAAACGCTTGATTCCAGTTTTGATATGTCAATGCCGAGGCCGGATGAGGCATTGGCCTGGGGATCGGCGTCAACAACCAGCACCTTCTTGTCACAGACTGCCAGTGATGCCGCCAGGTTAATTGTCGTTGTGGTTTTGCCAACACCTCCTTTCTGGTTGGCCAATGCTATAATCTTTCCCATAGAATTGCTGTTTACTTCAAGTACAATAGGCATACAAAATAGACTGTCACTGCCGGAATGGCCAGAAAGGCGCTGTCGAACCTGTCCAATATGCCGCCATGGCCGGGCAGGATCTTACCGGAATCCTTGATTCCCATTTCGCGTTTCATAAGGGACTCGACAAGGTCACCCCATGTTCCGAACAGAACTACCACTAAACCCATACCCAACCAAACCGGCAGTGGATATATGGAATACATTGCCGGTATGGAATGCGATACAAGTCCTGCTGCCGCAAGGGTGAAGACTGCCCCTCCAATTGAACCCTCCCAGGTCTTCTTGGGTGATACCCTTTCAAAAAGTTTATGTCTGCCTATGGTGCAGCCGGTGCAGTACGCTCCGACATCGTTGCTCCAGATGCACAGGAACAGCATCAATGGCAGGGCAGGGGAATATCCTGACTGTCCGCCGTTACCGGGCATGTTGCCGAGAACGTACAGAAGTGCCATCGGTACAGCTATGTACAGTACCGGGAACAGAGTGTAGGCGATGTTCGCAATGTGACTGCTGTCTTTTGAATAAAGTTCGGCTACAAGAACTGCAATCACAAAGGCGAAAGCCAGAGCCCAGCAGTACAGTGCCTGTGGCAGGGCCAAACTGAACATCAGAACAATGCACAGATAGAATGACAGCGCTGTCAGAATGGAAAGGATGCGTTTGACCGACGCTCCTTTGCATTTGTTTGCAAGCGTTGTAAATTCATTGGCGGCCAGAATGGTTATCAGACCGAAAAGACCGGTGAACAGCCAGCCTCCCTTCTGGATGCTGAACAGCATTATGGCGGCAAATATGACTGCGGTTATGGTTCTGACGAGGAAGTTCACTTTGATGATAATTTTCAAACGGATTAAAGTATCAGGATTCAGAGACTGACAGAATCTCATCGCTGCGTGACGCCCACTGGCGCTTGCCGAAAATCCTTTCCACGTCTTCGGCAAAAATGACTTCACGCTCCATGAGCAACTGCGCCAGTTGGCGGTGTCCCTCACTGTGTTCAAGAAGAAGGGCTTTTGCACGCTCGTACTGGCTTGCAACCAATGCCTTGACATCGTTGTCAATCATCTCGGCCGTCTTTTCACTGTACGGTTTCTGAAAAGCGTATTCATCGGTGCTGCTGTAATAGCACAGGTTGGGCAGGCTTTCGCTCATGCCAAGATAGGCAATCATACCGTATGACTGGCGGGTAACACGCTCAAGGTCATTCATTGCGCCCGACGAGATGTGCCCTGTGAAAAGCTCTTCGGCGGCACGTCCGCCCAGTGTCGCGCACATTTCGTCAAGCATCTGCTCCTTTGTCGTAATCTGCCTTTCTTCGGGCAGATACCAAGCTGCCCCGAGGGCGCGGCCGCGCGGAACTATGGTCACCTTGATAAGCGGGTTCGCATATTCCAGAAACCATGACAGCGTTGCATGGCCGGCTTCGTGAAGGGCGATTGTTTCCTTCTCTTTGGCCGTGAGAACCTTGGTTTTCTTTTCCAAACCGCCGATGATGCGGTCGACGGCCGCCAGAAAATCATCCTTGCCGACTTTCTTCTTGTCGTGACGGGCTGCAATCAGGGCTGCTTCATTGCATACATTTGCAATGTCGGCTCCTGAGAAACCCGGTGTCTGGCGTGCCAGCAAATCCTTGTCTACATCCTTGTCAAGTTTCAAAGGCTTCAAGTGAACGCCGAACACTTCCTTGCGTTCATTGAGGTCAGGCAGGTCAAGGTGAATCTGACGGTCAAAACGGCCTGCACGCAGCAGGGCCTTGTCAAGAATATCCACGCGGTTGGTGGCTGCAAGTATTATGACGCCGCTGTTGGTGCCGAATCCGTCCATCTCGGTAAGCAATTGGTTCAAGGTGTTCTCCCTTTCGTCATTACCTCCCATTGACGGGTTCTTGCCACGTGCGCGTCCGACAGCGTCAATCTCATCGATGAAGATTATGCATGGCGATTTTTCCTTTGCCTGATGGAACAGGTCACGTACCCGTGAAGCGCCGACGCCGACGAACATTTCAACGAAATCAGAGCCTGACAATGAGAAGAATGGAACATCGGCTTCGCCGGCCACGGCCTTTGCCAGCAGTGTCTTGCCTGTTCCCGGAGGGCCTACAAGCAAAGCGCCCTTTGGAATTTTTCCACCCAGGTCGGTGTACTTCTTCGGGTTCTTCAGGAACTCTACTATTTCTTCGACTTCCGCTTTGGCTTCCGCCTGTCCTGCAACATCCTTGAAGGTGATGCGGTCGGGCTTGCCCTTTTCATAGACGCGTGCCTTTGATTTTCCTACAGAGAAAACACCACCCGGGCCTCCGGCACCGCCACCAGCCATTTTTCTGGACATGAAGATCCAAATTCCTATGAGAAGCAGGAACGGGAGTATGGAAACAAGAAGCTCAACCCCGGTTCGCGATTTTTTGCGGTATTCAACGGAACCGGTAAACATTCCGTCGCTTTCGGCCTGGTCAATGTATTCCTGGAAGCTGTCCATGGAACCGACACCGACGCTCAGCATGGGGCGTGAAAGCGGGTTAAGTTTCAAAGCTCTGTCGCCGAAAACGTATTGGGCCGAATCGGGCTTGATGTACATTTCCATGACGTTCATGTTGGAATATACGACAAGATCGCTTACATAGCCTTTTGAGATATAATCCTTGAATTGGGTGTATGTGGCTTTGTCACTCAGGCTTTCTGAGTCGTCTTTCAGCATTATGTAGCCGAAAGCGACGAACAGAATGATACAGAACCAGCTCCATATTCTGGAGCCTCCCGTCGGTTTCTTGTCTTTATTGTTGTCTGCCATCCTTCTTTACTGTTTTGGTAAATGTCAGTTCTACGTGTCTTTTTGTCAGTCCAAATCGGCAATTTCCTCAAGTTTCGCATCGGCCCACAGATGATCCAGATCATAATACTGGCGTTCTTCCGGGGTGAATATGTGGACAATCACTTCACCGTAATCCATCACTATCCAGTGTGCGTAGTTGCGGCCATCGACGAACATGGGCTTACGGCCGTCGCTTTCGCGGACCTTTTCGCGGACGCTGTCTTCTATGGCAAGAGTCTGGCTTGGAGTGCCACCCTGACAGATGACGAAATACCTGCAAATGGTATCGTCAATGCCGGACAGGTCTGCAACGGTTATTTTTTCGCCTTTCCTATCCTGAATGCCCTCGATAATGCAGTCAATGATTTTTTCTCTCTTGGTTTTCTTTGCCATGTCTTCTGTTCTCGTTTCCTGTTTGTTCAACTTGTCTTTTCCGGTTGGTGTACTGCAAAAATCAAGCCAACGCATTAATGACTGCGCATACGTCACAAAGTTAATAAAAAAAAGAGAAACGCACCCTGTTGGATACGTTTCTCTTTTGCTGGGCTACCCGGATTCGAACCAGGAAAGGCAGGACCAGAATCTGCAGTGTTACCGTTACACCATAGCCCAATGCACGCGTCTCGTTTCCGAAAAGCGGTGCAAATATACGGCTATTTTTCAGTACTGCAACATTGAAACCATGTTTTTTTACGGAAATATTATTCTGACGGCAATTCCCGTATTTGTTGCTGGAGTTCGGCAGCCTGTTCCTTCAGGGCTTCCACACGCAGTCTTATTGACTCCACAAAACTGTTGCTGCCTTTTGAACTGACCATGCCGAGATTGTTCTCGTAGGTCTGGATTTCAGCGTTGAGACTTTCAAGCTGGCGCTGCATTCTTTCGCGTGGAGTTCCTGCAGGGCGCTGGCTGCCTTGGCGTTGTCCGCCTTGACGGCGGCGGTCTGCCGGACGTATCACAGCCGATAGATTTTCCATGACGCTGCGGTATTCGACTGCAATCTTCTCCTTCAATTTGAAGGGGACGAAACCTACGGTCTGCCATTCTGCAACGAGGGCCTGTGCCTGTGCTATGTCTTCAGCGCTCATGCCGTCGGGATTGAAGGCCTTGAGCTTTTCAAGGATTTCCTTCTTGCGTGCCAGATTTGCGTTTTCCTCCTGGCGCTTCGATGAAGTGTTCCTGTCACGTGCTTCGTAGAAATGGTCACATGCACCGATGAAGCGTTTCCAAAGTCCTGTCGTGTATTTTTTCTGGACGGGGCCTGTTTCCTTCCATTCCTTCTGCAACTGCGCAAGTCTGTCGCCCGTTTCTTTCCAGTCGGTGCTGTCCTGCAGGGCCTCGGCCTGTTCGCAAAGCGCTGTCTTTTTTGCCAGATTGTCGCTCATGCTGTTTTTGGCCTCCTTGAAGTATTCTCCCTTCCTGCTGAAGAACGCATCGCAGGCTGCGCGGTAACGCTCGAATATTTTCTGGTTATGTTTGGCTGGCGCAAAACCTATCTGCTTCCATTTTGCCTGGAGGGCAAGTATTTCCTGGGTCTTGTCATTCCAGCTCTGGAATGTCTTGAGGCTGTCATAATCAACGGCTTCCAGCAGCTCGCATATCACGGTCTTCTGATCCAGATTCTCCTGCTCGTTTTTCTTTATCTCCTCAAAGTGCTGCTGGTGCCGCCTGTTGATTGTGGTCGATGCATTTTTGAACCGGTTCCATATTTCCTCACGCAAGTCCTTTGAGACAGGACCTGTCTCGCGGAAATCCTGGTGCAGTTTCTGCAGTGCGCGGAAGGCGGCAATGACGTCGGTTTCCTGGGTCAGGCGTTCGGCTTCTTCACAAATGGCCAGTTTGGCCTCCATGTTCTTCTTGAAATCGTATTCGCGGAACTCGTTGTTCAGTTTCTGTATATCGTAGTACTGCTCATTGAGCCCTTGGAATTCCTTCCACAGGTCATTTGCAGCCGATTGCGGAACTTCCTTGATTTCCTTCCACCGGTCAACGATGGCCTTGAAATCACTGTACGGAACATCCTGGGTGTTGGCATTTTCGACCAGTTGTCTGAGCTGCTCCAACAGTTCCTGCTTCATTTTGAGATTTTCCTGCTGCATTGCCTCAAGAGCTTCCTGTGCTGCCGATTTCTTCTCTTTGATGATGTTCATCAATTTGCGGAACTGTTCCTCAATCGGATCCATCTCCGGCTTGAACTCCTGGGCGGTACCGCCTCCTGCAACGTAGGCGGCTATCTGCTCTTCCTGGGCAGACTTCTGAAGTTTGTAGAAGGCTTGCTTCAAAGACTCAAGTTCCGGTCTCGTTGCCAGTGAAATGTCGGCCGCCATTGCTTTCATGCGTTCGATGACATCTTCACGGGTACTAATATTCAATTCCTCATTCATACGTAGGGAAAAGTTAACAGATTACTTCTGCAAAGAAAGCACTAAATTGGTATTATCCGCCTATAGCAGTGAAAAAATGTTGCTTTTTGTCAAGATGTCAACCACAAGTATGTATATCACCATACCAAGCAGGTCGTTGGTGATCTGAACGAACGGTCCTGTGGCGATGGCGGGGTCAATTTTGATTTTCTGGAAGATAAGTGGCAGCAGCGTTCCCCAAAGCGTGCCTATCAGAACAAGCGCGAACATGCTGAGGGGCACAGCATATGTGACGGCTTCAGAAAAGCCGAACCTGAACATGTTGTACCCGAAAACCAGAAGTGACAGTACGACGGCATTGATAAGGGCTACTGCACTTTCCTTGAATACCTGTCTCCAGATGTTCGACGTGTTGAGCGAACCGTTTGCCAGACCCTGAACCACGATGGCCGACGACTGGGTTCCCACGTTGCCGCCTGTGCCTCCAATGAGCGGGATGAAAAGGACCAGCCCAACATACTGCGCCAGGGTCCCTTCAAAGCGGCCAAGCAACATTGAGTTCAGAATACCGCCCACCATGCCTATCAGAAGCCAGGGAATACGTGACCACATCTGGCGGAATACATTGTCGTCGGCTTCGACGTCACCGGTGATACCGGTAGCCATCTGGTAGTCATGCTCCTGCTGTTCACGGAGTTCGTCAATGACATCATCGACCGTAATCTGACCCTGAAGCCTTCCTATGCTGTCAACGACCGGGACTGCAACAAGGTTGTACTTTTCAATCATCTGTACCACATCGTCAATGGGCGTGTCAACTTTGGTGCTTATAAGGTCCTCGTCCATGACGTATTTCACTTTTGAAACCGACGGGTTGGTGATCATTTTCTTGAGCGGGAACACGCCTTTCAGGCGGCCGTCGTTGTCGACCACGTAAACATTGTGTATGTCATCAAGGTCTTCGGCCTGCTTGCGCATCTCCTGCAGACATTCCGGCATGCTCATGTTCTCGTTCACAACCACCATTTCGGTGCCCATAAGACCACCGGCGGTATCTTCGTCGTATTGCATCAGGTCAACGATATCGCTGGCCTGCTCCATGTCGCCGATGTGTGAAAGTACCTCTTCCTGCTTGTCTTCGTCAAGTTCCTGGATAATGTCGACGGCATCGTCGGTGTCCATGTTGTCAATGAACTTGCTGGCAATGACCTCGCTGGGGAGTTCATCCAGCAGTTCACGGCGGCGTTCCTCGTCCATTTCCACAAGAACGTCAGCTGCGGTTTCATTGTCAAGCAGACGATATATCAGCCGGGCGTCGTCAACGTCCAGTTCATCACAAAGTTCTGCAATGTCGGCAGGGTGCATGTCGCCGAGCAGGGTGGTCAGAGCCACTGTGTCCTGTCTTTCAATCAGTGCCAGAATGTTTTCCAGAAATTCCTTCTCCATAGCACAATGTCTGAATTTTGAGTCAAGCCTATGACTCGGGTAAATTGTTCTTTATGCCAATCTCGTGGGTGTATCCCCTTCAATGAGGTTTGTCAGAGTGATGAAATCATTCACTGACAACTGCTCGGGGCGCTTGTCCATGAAAGGACATTCCGCCGGTAGAGGCGAGTCTGGAGCATAAACCTGACGCAATGAGTTGCGCAGCATCTTGCGGCGCATTCCAAATGTGCATTTCACTATCTTCTTGAAAAGGGCTTCGTTGCAGCCCAGACTGGTGCGTGAATTGCGTGTCAGGCGTATGACTGCGCTTTTGACCTTTGGAGGCGGGTCAAAAACGTTTTCGTGTACGGTAAACAGGTATTCGGTGTCATACCAGGCCTGAATGAAGACGCTCAGAATTCCGTATTCCTTTGTTCCTGGGGCGCCGCATATGCGCTGTCCCACTTCACGCTGTACCATGCCGGTGCAGCAGGGTATCAGTTCCATATTATCAAGCATCTTGAAGAATATCTGGCTTGATATGTTGTAAGGGTAGTTTCCTGTAAGGACAAACTGGCCGCCGTCGAACAGCGTTTTCAGGTCAAGTTGCAGGAAATCACCTTCAATGACACTGACCTGTGGCATGTTTTCATGGAGATATGCTACCGATTCGGTATCTATCTCAATGACTTTCAAAAGCCGTTCGCGTTCTTTGAGAAACTGAGTGAGAACCCCTGTTCCGGGTCCTATTTCAAGGATTGGAAGATCGGGACGGATGTCAACTGTGGCGGCGATTGACTGAGCAATGCCCATGTCCCGCAGGAAGTGCTGGCCTAAGGCCTTTTTGGGTTTTACAGTCCGCATTGTCATCCATACAGTTGTTGTCCTTTCCGTTTATCGGGTGCAAAGTTATGTAATTTGACAATATGATGTACTATTTCAGTGAGTTGAAATACCTGGCAAGTAACTGTTGCGCTGCCGTGAACGATGTCTGCTGTCCTCCCAGTACGCTCTTTTCCGCCTGCTCGAGGCCTGCGGCTATGTCGGGATTATTGTAGAAACTGCTTTTCAGCGTCTCGTCTATTGATTCGTACATCCAGTATTTTGCCTGTTCGTTGCGGCGGTACTGGAAGTATCCGTTCTTTTTGACGAAATCGATATAGGCCCATACCATATCCCATACTTCCTTGATTTTCAAACCATAGAACCCGGAATATGTCACTACCTGCGGAGTCCAGCCGCTTTCGGGAGCAGGGAACAGGTGCAGTGCGTTGCGGAAACTCTGCGCTGCCATTTCGGCTTTCTGTATGTTGTCTCCATCGGCCTTGTTTATTACAATGCCGTCGGCCATCTCCATTATGCCGCGCTTTATGCCCTGCAGTTCGTCGCCGGTACCGGCAAGCTGTATGAGCAGGAAAAAGTCAACCATGGAATGGACCGCTGTCTCGCTTTGGCCGACACCTACGGTTTCAACGAATATCTTGTCAAATCCTGCTGCCTCACAGAGCACAATGGTCTCACGCGTCTTGCGGGCAACGCCGCCCAGACTTCCGGCCGACGGGCTGGGGCGGATGAAGGCATTGGGGTGTACCGACAGCTTTTCCATGCGTGTCTTGTCACCGAGAATGCTGCCCTTTGTGCGTTCCGAACTGGGGTCGATGGCAAGCACTGCCAGGCGGCCTCCGTCTTTCAGGACGTGCAGCCCGAATTCATCGATTGATGTGCTTTTGCCGGCTCCCGGAACGCCGCTTATGCCTATGCGGACCGAATTGCCGGTGTAGGGGAGGCACTTTTCAATGACTTCCTGTGCGATGGCCTGGTGTTCGGGGCGCAGGCTTTCAACCAGTGTCACGGCACGGCTCAGAACGGTAATGTCACCTTTGACAATACCTTCCACGTACTCTCCCGGTGTAAGCAGAGCCTGTCTGCGGGGCCTGTGTGTCTGGAAATAGGGGTTTACACTGTCCGGCTGTACTACGCCGCTGTTGACGGCAAGACCTTTGTATTCTTCGCTGTTTTCGGGGTGTTCCATTATTCCGTTTTGCTGTTGCGGTGTATGAATTTGAGTGCAATCCAGGCTATGAATCCGCATAGCAGGTATATCATGGTCTGGCAGAAATGCAGTACGAACGACATTGGCTGGGCATCGGATTCGGGTACGCCGTAAATGCCGAGCATCTTGACTATTGCCAGATTCCAGGGGCCGGCACCATTGGGCGTGGGTACAAGTACGGCTATGCTGCTGGCGGCAAAGCAGGCCAAACCTGCAACGGGGCCTACTGCGGCTGTCGTGGGCAGGCAATAGAATGCCAGATACAACTCAAAATAGTAACATATCCAAATGCCGAATGAGTATATCAGGAACAGAGGCAAGCGCCTTATCTGTTTCAGGGACAGGAATCCCTCCCAGAATCCCAGAACGAATTTTTTGAGCCGGTCCCAAACATGCAGCCTGACGCACAGTACCCAGCAGATGACAGCGAATGCAATGATGCCGGCAGTCCAATACCAGAACGCGGCGTTTTCATAAAACGGGACCGATGCGGTTACGCCAGTGTCTGCTTCGGGTGTCAGGAGCAGACGGAACTGTCCCAACTGCGACAGTATGCTGCCCAATACAATCAGTCCGAGCAGCACGGCATCGACCACCCGCTCGGCCACCAGGGTACCGAGACCTTTTGGGAAAGGGACTTTTGCGTTCTGCTCAAGCATGCCGCAACGGCAAATCTCACCTACACGCGGGATGATTATGTTGGCGGCATATCCGGTGAAGACCGTCAGGACAGTGTCTTTTTTGGGAACGTCGTATCCTATCGGCTCAAGCAGCAGGTTCCAGCGCAGTCCGCGGAACAGTGGTCCCAATGCACTGAATGACAGAGCAGCGGCCAGCCAGAGCCAGTTTATGCGCTTCATGTCGGTCCGGAACATGGCAAAGTCGTAGTCGCGGTACGTGAAATACAGCACTATGGCGGAAATGAGCAGCGGAAGCGCTATCCTTAGCGATACTGATAAGGCTTTTTTCATAACTGAGCGCTAAGTTACGGAAAAAAATAATGCAAGTCTGCACGTTGCAGACCTGCATTATAATTATAGCTTGGAATCAGTTATCAGAAAGTGTAGTAGAATCCGAGGCTGATCATGTCAGCGGTATCAAGAATGCTGCCAGTTTCTGTTGTGCCCCCGAAATCAAGTGACTTGCTTGTTGATTTTGAATCACAGGGATTTCCGTCATAGTTCTCTGTATTGTACTTTCTTATGTTGTATGAAAGACTTACAAAGTCAAAGTTCAAGTCCACGCTCCAATGGTCGTTGATTTCATAGTCAATACCCGGTACGATGTACAATCCGAAATTCTTTTTATAATCTGTGGTACCCTCTATTTTGCCCATATCCTTTGAGAAGTTCTCTTCTGAGTCTTTGGAGAAGTACAAGCTGGCATCAACATACCAGTTGAACTTGTCGCTCAGTGCAAAATAACGGCGGCCGGACAGCGCAACTCCGAATGTCTTGTCTTTTTCGGGAGCATCGTATTCGTTATCGAGCTTGTCCTTGGTAACTGAAAAGTCAAATGCCAATGCCATTTCCCAATTGTCGTTAAATGTGTATCCGACGGTCGGTGCAAAACTGAAATTACCCATGTCATTGCTGGTTGTTTCATCACCATAACTTTCGCTGATGCTGTTATAGTACTGATACTTGTAGTTGTCTGAGCCGAATCCAAGGCTACCTCCAATGAAGAATCCCTGTGCGTTTGCAAGACTTGAAATGCCGAGAACGGCGGTAAGAATTAAAACTGATTTTTTCATAATTGAAATTTTTGGTTAAAAAATAATGTTATGAATAAAATACTTTTTACATCTGCAAAGGTATGCAAATTAATTGAAATCAACAATTATTCTGAAATATTTCCCCGGAGCATCGGCCCATTTCCTCATTTCCTCAAGTGCCCTGTCGGGCTTGATGCATGCCGATATGAGTTCTGCCACAGGACATTGCCCGCGCAGCAGATAGCGGATAACGGCTTCAAAATCGGAAGGCATGGCATTGCGGGAACCGAAAATGTGCAGTTCTTTTTTTACGAACAGCGATGTGGTCAGAGTGACATCGTTCTTGGAATAGCCTATGCAGACTACACGGCCCGAAAAAGCTACCTCGTTTATTGCGGCCTGGTATGTGGGGATGCTGCCCACAGCTTCAACCACAACTGTCGGGCCCATGCCGCCGGTGAGTTCCGCCAGTGTCTGATGCAGGTCCTGAGTCCTGGAGTTGATGGCGTGTGCGGCACCGAGCCTTTGTGCCAGTGCCAGTTTCTCATCGTCCAGGTCAACTGCAATGACGGTGGCGCCGCGCAGCGAAGCGCGTACAATTGCACCCACTCCAATCATTCCGCAGCCAAGAACCATAACAGTATCGCTGTCAGTGACCTGTGCGCGTGAGACGGCATGGAAACCTACGCTCATGGGTTCAACAAGCGCGCAGTCACGGGCGTTCAGCCCCTGCGCAGGAATTATCTTCTCCCACGGCAGAACCATGTAGTCGCGCATGGCGCCGTCGCGCTGTACGCCAAGGGTCTCGTTGAATTCACAGGCGTTGGCATGGCCTGAACGGCATGCCGCGCAGTGCCCGCAATTGGTGTAGGGATTGACGGTGACAACCGTTCCGGGTTTCAGAAAACCGGGAGCGCCTGCTCCGAGAGCCTCGATGGTGGCACCGATTTCGTGTCCCGGAATGACTGCTTCCTTTGCCATGAGGTTGCGGCCAAGAAAGGTGTTCAGGTCCGAGCCGCAGAATCCCACATAATTGATTTTAAGCAGTACCTGGCCATCAGATACCTGCGGTTTCGGAGCCTCTTCAACCGATATGACTCCGGGAGACGGTATTCTTACAAGTCTCATTCTGACATGTTTTTTATGTACGGTAAATCAAGTTCTGTTCCAATTCCGTAAAAACGGGCGGCGTTCAGACCAAGGAACTGCTCCTTTTCGCGGACTGTCATTTCATTGGATTTCAGGATAAAGTCGTATGACATCCGGTATGTGATGGCGGTTATTGTTCTGGGATAGTCCGACCCCCACATCAACTTGTCCATGCCGACAAGGTCCGATGCCTCGCGTATGGCCATCACTGCACCTTTGAACGGGTAGAATTCATCGTTGAAGAGCCATGTTAAGCCCCCCGATTCAATCATGACGTTCCTGTGGCGTGCAAGCTTTATCTGTTCTTGCCAATCGGGACGTGTAACCATGCCGAAATGACCTACTGCAATTTTCAGATCCGGACACTCACTGATAATTTCCTCCATTTCGGGAACCTGGACTGCACCGTCTTCAAGGGTAACGGACAGAATTGCTCCGCGGCTTTCCATCAAGTGGAACATGGACATCATTTCGGGACAGGTCAGTGAAATGCGGCCTCCGTCGGGCGTACCCAGACGGTGACCGGGAATGGCAATTGCTTTGAATCCACGGTCCAAAAGGCCGGCAGCCTGCTCCAGATACCCCGGCTGGCGGTATTCGGCCATGCCGCAGCAGAAAAGGCGGTCGGGATATTCTGTCTGGACCTGCTCCAGATAGTCATTCTGCAGACCGTCAATGAATTCCTGCACCACAATGGCGGCAGTGACCTGAGCGTAATCCATGTTGGACAGGAAGATTTCTGCCGTATTGCGCCCGTCGGTAATGAATGGCGGCAGCATCTGGCGTACCTCGCCCATGAACAGGGAACGTCCGTTTTCAAGTGTCCGTATGCACTTGCCGTCAACGACGGTGTCCTGCCGTAGCCAGAGATGCGAATGTGCGTCTATTATTTTCATGAATTGCACCAGCTTACCCGTTTCTGGCAACCTATTATTTCCTGCACTTCAAATACCAGATCCCAGTCAATGGGCTCCTGGGCAACCCTGATATTCTTAAGGACATTGTCGGGGTTGGCCGAAGAGAACAGGGTTGTGGCAATGCGGGGGTTGCTTATGGAATACTGCACTGCAAGCTTTTCAATGGATGTCCCTTTTGATTTGCAGTGCTGCGCAGCCTTTGCGCAAGCTTCGACAAGAGGTTTGGGAGCAGGATGCCAGTCGGGGACGCCCCGTTCGGTAAGCAGACCCATGGAGAGCGGCGATGCGTTGATTACGCCTATCCCTCTGTCTTCAAAATAGCCCAGATAATCGTTGAGCTTGTCGTCGTTCAGACAGAAGTGGCAGAAATTGAGCACGCTTTCAACCGTTCCTGCCGGAGTATGGTCAATTACCCATTTCAGGTTTTCCAGCTGAAGGTCTGTAATGCCTACATGGCTTACAATACCCTTGTCGCGCAGTTCAACAAGTGCGGGAAGCGTTTCGTCAACGACTTTCTGAAGCCCGCCCGGCAGCGATGCCTGAAACTCTATGTCATGTACATTGATAAGGTCAATGTGGTCGACATGCAGACGCTCCATGCTTTCAAATACGCTCTCGGTGGCGCGCCTTGCGCTGTAATCCCATGTGTTGACACCGTCTTTCCCGTACCGGCCTACCTTGGTGGAAAGGATATACCTGTCACGGGGAATATCCTTGAGTGCCTTGCCAAGAACTGTTTCGGCTTTGTAGTGGCCGTAATACGGCGATACGTCAATAAAGTTCAGCCCGTTGTCCACGGCGGTGAAAACGGCTTTTATGGCACGGCTTTCATCAATGTCGTGGAATACGCCGCCAAGCGATGACGCTCCGAATGCAAGACTGGCAACCTTCATGCCGGTATTGCCGATTCCGTTGATCTTTAGTCCCATTGGTTATGTTATTGCTGGTTGGTGAAATGATTCAGAATATGGTCGCGGCATTCTTCCATAAGCCATTTCGGGGTCGATGTGGCGCCGCAAATGCCGACGCTGCCAACGTTCTCAAGAAGGCTGAAGTCAATGTCGTCCTTGTTCTCAATATGGTACGATCTTGGGTTTACGTCAAGACATTCGCCGAACAGCACTTTCCCGTTTGAACTTTTCCGTCCCGATACAAACAGAATCAGGTCATGCTGGCTTGCGAATTCGCGGATATGCCGACTGCGGTGTGATACCTGTCCGCATACCGTCTTTGCGGTTATCAGTTTGCGGCCCGGTTGGAGACACTGCTCTATGAGGTCGGCCAGACGGGCATAGTCATCGGCCGATTGGGTGGTCTGTGAATACAGGAATACGTCTTTTGAGAAATCTATCCGGCCAATCTCGTCTGTATGTTCAATTACAAGCGCGTTTCCGTCGGTCTGTCCTACAAGACCAAGAACTTCGGCATGCCCTTTCTGTCCGAATATGACAATCTGCTGCTTGCCCGGGTCCATTTCACGGTATTGCGTGAGTATGCGCTGCTGCAGTTTCAGTACAACGGGGCATGTGGCATCGATCAGTATTATGCCGCGTTCTTTGGCCTTGCTGTATGTAGATGGCGGTTCGCCGTGGGCTCTCAAAAGCACTCTGGAACCGGAAGGAAGAGAGTCGAACTGTCCATGGTCGATGGTGCGGAGACCCATATCGGAAAGGCGCCTGCACTCAATGCCGTTATGGACAATGTCGCCCAGACAATACAGGGAACCGTCACCGCGCAGTTCCTCTTCGGCTTTTCCTATTGCGGACAAAACGCCGAAACAGAACCCGGAGTCATTGTCAATGCCAACCTTCATTTCCTGTAGCGGTCAGTCTTTTACGGCTTCAAGATAATGCCGCATAAGCCATTCGTCCTGCTGCTCTACGGTCATATCGCTGTTGTCAAGCACTATGGCATCGGGGGCCTGCCGCAAGGGCGACACTTCACGATGTGAATCGATGTAGTCACGTTGCCGCACATTATCAAGCACATCTTCATATACGGGACTCTCGCCTTTGGCTGCCATTTCGTCGTAACGGCGTCTGGCACGGACATCGTCGCGTGCCGTCACGAAAATCTTGAGCTCCGCCTCTGGAAATACGGTCGTGCCTATGTCGCGGCCATCCATGATTACTGCACCTTTGCCACCCATGGCACGCTGCTGCGCTACCATAGCCTCGCGGACAAACGGCAGAGCCGATACGGGACTCACTTTCGACGAAACTTCCATGCCGCGTATTTCCTTCTCTACATTGCGACCGTTCAGAATGGTATATTGCCTGCCGTTTCCATCCTTGTCGAAACTTATGGATATATCGGACAAACGCTGTTCAAGTTCATGGGCGTTGATGGCGCCGTTATGGTCAATCATGCCGTTTTCAATGCAGAACAGTGTGACAGCACGGTACATTGCTCCTGTGTCAATGTATGTGTAGCCGGTCTTTTCCGCCAGTGCTTTGGCCATTGTGCTTTTGCCGCACGATGAATGACCGTCCATTGCTATTATGATTTTTCTCATATCGTGAAAGCAAAATTCAAGATTACTGATGACTGGGAGACATTGTATCTGCCCATTGACAGGTCAAAGTTCAGCTTGTTCAGCCTGAGCCCGGTCCCCAGGGAAAAACCGGTCAGGCCTTTTCTGCCGCTGCCCGACAGTTCGTCACGTGTCCTCAGGTTGCATCCGCCTGCAATGTAAAGTCTGTCGGTCAGCATGAAATCGGCTCCGAATGAAATATGACGTCTGAAAATCTGGCCCATGCTGCTTTTCTGTTCTTCGTTGAAGTAGAAATCCTCTTCTTTCCAGTCTGTCAGTCCGTCAAGTGTCGCAGTAAGCCTGAGAGGCGAATTCTCCAATTTCCAGCTTATTCCTGCCGTAAGGTCGAACGGCATTTTCTGGAATTCGTTTTCGAAGGCCTTGATCTGTCCTCCGAAATTGCGTGCCGCAACGGCCAGACTCACTCCGTTGTCGGGATTGTTCCAATAAAGTCCCAAATCGATTCCGACAGCAGCCTGGGTCATTGATGCATAACGCGAAAAAATCATGTTGCCGGTAACGCCGCCGCTCAGATTGTCGGTGAACATGTATGAGTACGATACGCCGACAGAATTGTCTTTCGACGAGAATGTGCCGGTTACCGTTGCGTCCGGCAGTGTCTGGCTTGAATTCCCGTAATTCACATATCTTGCGGAAAAGCCGTACATTGAGCGCTCGCCAAGGGCATGACAGTATTGCGCACCGGCAACTGCCGTGTTCCCAATCCAGGTCATGGCGTTCAGACCGGCCATGCCGCTTCCCGCATATGAAAGAAGGGCAGGGTTTGACAGGAACTGGGATGTGCTTCCGTCCTGCGCTGAAACTGCCTGGCCGCCAAGCGCCGCCTGATGCGCGGAAACCGGCAGCTTCAGAAATTCCATTGAACTCTGCAGGCTTTGGGCCGATACTCCCGAAAAACAGAATACGGCAATGACGGAAAGGGTGCGTATTTTTGCTTTCATTTGTTAAAAGGTACGGCAAAAGTACTGAATTCTTTGGTTGTCCCCCCGTTCCTGCCAAAATGATATACTAAAAAAATACAAATTAATGTTCCTCCATATCCATTGAGCGAAAAAAGTGTTACTTTTGCCACATACACGAATTCCACGTAAAAAATAAAAACAAGATAATATGGAAATCAAGAAGTCGGAAAGGGCTGACCTTGAGAGAGGCAAGACGACCTCTCTTCTGATGGGCTTTGTACTTGCCTTCTCTGTCATGTTCGTTGCATTGGAATGGACACAGAGAGAAAAGACAGAAGACGATGACATCTTCGTAGCAGCGCGTGATGTGACTCTCGAAGAGGAACTTATTCCTATCACACTGCCTGAAAAGAAAGTGGTTCCTCCTCCACCTGCATCGGTGTCCAAGGCTGATATCATTGACATTGTCGACAATGATGCCGATATTGAAGAGGAAAACCTTCTGTCAGCTGATGACCAGACTGAATTTATCGATATAACCCAAGTCGAAGTGATTAACCTCGAACCGGAACCGGAACCCGATGACGTTCCATTCCAGATTGTGGAGGATATGCCTGAGTTCCCCGGCGGACAGGAAGCTCTTTTGAAATATTTGAGCAGCCACATCAAGTATCCTTCAATATGTCGTGAAAATAACATTCAGGGACGTGTGGTACTTCAGTTCATTGTAAACAAGGACGGTTCAATTGTGGATGTCGAGGTCATTAAGCCGGTACATCCGCAACTCGACAAGGAAGCTGTCCGGGTTGTTGAGGGTATGCCTAAGTGGAAAGCGGGTTCGCAGCGCGGCAAACCGGTCCGTGTAAAGTATACGCTTCCTGTCAACTTCAGACTGAACTGATTTTCCAATCATAAAGGGGCTTTGCGCAAAAGCCCCTTCTTTTTTACATTAAGGCATGCGTTCATCAACTGAAATAACTGCATCGTTTGAAACATACCTTAGACGGCTTGAATATTCCAGACCGCCCGTCAATCTTTATTCTCCTATAGAATACGTTCTGTCAAACGGCGGCAAGCGTCTGCGTCCCACTCTGCTTGCCATGGCATATAACATGTATTGCGATGACAGCCGGGTGGAACACTGCTTCGCCGCAGCTGCAGGCATTGAGATATTTCACAATTTCACTCTGCTGCATGACGATCTGATGGATAAGGCATCGGTAAGACGCGGCAAACCGACAGTCCACTGCAAGTGGAATGCGAACACGGCAATTCTGTCGGGCGATGAAATGCTTGTGCTTGCGTACCGGCAGTTGGCGGAAACTGCGGGAGACAGACTTCAGGAAGTCATGTCCATTGCCAATGAGACGTTCACCGGCATAATGGAAGGCCAGCAGTATGATATGGACTTTGAAGCCAGGACTGATGTTACGGAACGGGAATACATTGAAATGATCCGTCTCAAGACGTCGGTGCTTCTTGGAGCGGCTGTCCGCATAGGAGCGGTCCTTGGCGGCGCAAACAGGAGCGATGCCGCTTTCCTGTATTCATTCGGCGAAAAACTTGGCCTTGCTTTCCAGTTGCAGGACGACCTTCTTGATGTATATGGTGACCCTGCCGTGTTCGGCAAGAAAATCGGTGGTGACATACTTTGCAACAAGAAGACATATATGTATATAAACGCGTACCGTCTGGCCGATCCAAATCAGAAAAGGGAACTGGACAGATGGGCGCAGTACGATGGAAGTGAACCGGAACGGAAAATTGCCGCTGTTACTGCAATTTACAATTCAGTGGGAGTCAGGAAATTGGCAACTGACCTCATTGCCGATTATTTCAACCAGGCTGTCGCCATGCTTGACAAAGTGTCGCTTCCCGACAGCAGGAAACAGGAGCTGAAAGCATATGCAGCCGGTCTGCTTAACAGAGAAAACTGAATAGAACCATGCCATACCGCAGATTACCCAACACCGATCAGGCAAGAATCAGAACACTGAGTACTGTAATTGATGTGATGCGCAACAATGATCTGTATGTTCCGGTACTGCCTCCCGAACTGTACAACCGAGTGGAGCGCAAGCTCAGACAGTTCAAAAGTGCGGCCGATTTGTACAATGCGTATCTGGCAGAGCAGAACGGCTTTTCAAAATCGGCTGCATACAGAACCAGATTGAAGAACGCGCACATGTACGTGTCGCATTTCCTGACGGTTTTCAATCTGGCGGTAAAACGCGGCGAAATCAAGGCAGCCGACAGAGCATTGTATTCTCTGCCAGAGGATACGGCTGAATTGCCTGACCTTTCATCGGACGCTGCCATCATACGCTGTTGCCAGAATGCCATTGCGGGTGAGAGGGCCAGAACGCAGAAAGGCGGACTCCCAATGATGAATCCTACCATAGCAAAAGTCAATGTGCACTATGATCTGTTCCGTGAAATGTATGACAAGCAGCAACTGCTGCGTGTCCGTACCGATGAAAGCCTTGCTGCGGTAGCGGTTCAAAGACCTGAAATCGATGCAATGATTCTTGAGGTTTGGAATACGATTGAAGCACATTTTGCCGATTTGCAGGGTGATGCCAGATTGAATGCCTGCCGCAAGTATGGCGTTATCTACTATTACCGTCCAGGTGAAAAGAAGTCTCGTTGACACCCATTGTCACTTTTACGATGAGGCGTTTCTTGATGATGCCGACCAGGCGGTGAAACGTGCCATGGAAGCAGGAATAGAGAAACTCCTGCTGCCTAATATAAATGTGCACACGCTTCGGCCCATGCTGTCTTTGTGTGACCGGTGGCCTGACGTCTGTTATCCTATGATTGGCCTTCATCCTGAGGATCTGGATCCGGACTTCGGCTCTCAGCTTGATGTGCTCAAGAACGAACTCGACACAGACCGTGCCGATGGCGGTTGCCGCTATATAGGAATAGGTGAGACGGGGCTGGATTTGCATTGGGACACCAGCCGTCTTGATAACCAGATAAGGTCCTTTTCGACCCAGATAGAGTGGGCTCTGGAATATGATCTTCCAATTGTGGTCCACAGTCGCGATTGCCACAGCCAGCTTTGCGAGGTCCTTGACAGGTTCCGCAGTTCCGGATTGAGAGGCGTGTTCCACTGCTTCTGCGGCACTGAAGACGAGGCTCTGCGCCTCATGGAATATGAGGGCATGATGTTCGGCATAGGAGGTGTGCTTACATATAGGAAATCAACTGTCCCTCAGGCGTTGAAAGTCATTCCGCACGACAGGATACTGCTTGAAACGGACTGCCCGTATCTGGCTCCGGTTCCCATGAGGGGGCAACGCAACGAGTCCTCATTCATGATTCACACTTTGCAGGCCCTTGCGGCGTACTGGGAATGCGGCATTGATGAAACAGCTTCGGTAACATCGTCCAATGCCTGCCGTCTTTTCCGTATTCAGCTGCAGCCCGGGCAATAATATGGCCTTGTGGCCGTTTATATTCCCAAACAAGCATACCGATGGCCAAAGGCTGGGAATTCAAGAAGGTAAGGACTCTGCTTATTGTGATAGCAGTCGTAATAGCATTGCTGTCGCTGATAGTTTCGCAGAAGCTGACCCGTGACCTGTCACGCGAGGAACTGGGCAAAATGGAACTTTTCGCCCAGGCTTACCACTCATTCAACGAGGCCGATGAGAATACCGATCTCAGTCTTGTACTTGCCGTGATATCGGGCAACAAGACCATACCTGTGATAGTGGTTGATCAGGATGACAATATATTGAGTTATCAGAATATTGAATTCGGCAAATCCGATACCGCCGAATGTCTTGCCCGTCATCTGTCACAGATGCGCCAGTCCGGAAATGCAATCAAAATATGGTTCGATGAAGACAATCATGACTGTTATAATGAAGTGTGCTTTGAAGAATCGTTGCTTTTGAACCGTCTTACCGTATATCCGTATATCCAGATTTCGGTAGTGGTGCTGTTTGTCCTGCTGGCCATTTTCGCACTGCTGAGTTTCAAGAAGACCGAACAGAACAGGGTTTGGGTGGGACTCTCGAAGGAAACGGCCCATCAGTTGGGCACACCCATATCATCGCTTATGGCGTGGACGGAACTCCTGAAGGACAAGTATGACGACCCTCTTATCGGTGAAATGGAAAAGGATGTCGACCGTCTGCAGATGGTAGCAGAGCGTTTCTCGAAGATAGGTTCGATGCCGGAACCTCAGCCATACGATATGACCAGCCTTCTGCGATCGGTCATTGGCTATACCCGCCGTCGTTCTCCGGAGACCGTGAAATTTGAATATGACATTCCGGAGGGGCCTGTCCTGGCTCCCGTCAATCAGGCACTTTTCGGGTGGGTGGTTGAAAATCTGTGCAAGAACGCGGTCGATGCCATGGATGGACAAGGCATCCTTTCCATAAGTCTGATGTGCGAAGAAGGCATTGTCGCAATAGAAGTGAAAGATACCGGAAAGGGTATTCCAAAGAGTAATTGGAAAAGCGTGTTCGACCCTGGCTTCACTACAAAGGAAAGAGGATGGGGGCTTGGCCTGTCGCTTGCTCACCGTATTGTCTGTGAATACCATAAGGGCAGGATTTTTGTCCTGCGGTCAGAGCCTGGCATCGGTACGACTTTCCGTATTGAACTGCCTTGCTGAAAATGAGCCTTTCTTCAAATTGGAAAAAAGAGCGCAATAAAGTTTCCGTTCTGAAAAATAAATGTCTATCTTTGTGCCCCGAAAAAATTGTTTGATGGGCAGACTGGATAAGTACAATGTTGAACTGAAGGACTTGAAAGAACCTCAGGCCCGGTATCAGTGGACAGTTGACCAGGATTTCTTCGCTGTTGTGGAAGGTGACGAAGTCCAGAAAGGCAAGGTCAATGTGGAACTCGTTGTATCAAAGGTCTCCGGCCTGTACAAACTGGATTTTTCGGTGGCTGGAACGGTCATTGTCACATGTGACCGCTGTCTTGACGATATGACGCTGGAAATTGAAAACAGCGGAGAACTCAAGGTGAAGCTCGGAGCCGATTTCGGTGATGAAGGTGACATTGTCATAGTTCCTGAAGAGCAGGGCTTCGTGAATGTGGCATGGTACATTTATGAGTTCATTGCATTGGCGATACCAATCAAGCATGTGCATGCACCCGGAAAGTGCAACAAGGACATGATGGCAAAGCTCGATGAACTTACAGTAGGCGAGGATCAGGATGATGAATCCGGTCAGAATGATACTGACCCGCGCTGGGATGAATTGAAAAATATAATTGAAAACGATAACGATTAAAATTAAAACAAAATGGCACATCCTAAAAGAAGGCAGTCAAAGACAAGAACTGCGAAAAGAAGGACCCACGATAAGGCAATTGCTCCGACACTTGCAATCTGCCCGAACTGTGGAGCATGGCACGTTTATCACACAGTATGCGCTGAGTGCGGTTACTACAGAGGCAAGCTTGCAGTAGTAAAGCAGGAGGCCGCTGAATGACAAAACCTACTGAAAAACGCATCCGCCAAAAAGATGCGTTTTTTTTGACTCGTTTTTGGAATGCATAAAGCCGGATTCGTAAATATTGTCGGTAACCCTAACGTAGGCAAATCCACTCTGATGAACCTGCTTGTGGGTGAACACATCTCAATAGCAACGTTCAAGGCCCAGACTACCCGCCACAGGATAATGGGCATTGTCAACACTGAAGACTCGCAGATTGTGTTTTCGGACACACCAGGTGTGCTGAAACCGAACTATAAGCTGCAGGAGTCGATGCTGGCATTCTCGCAATCGGCTCTTGTCGATGCCGATGTGCTTATATATATGACCGATGTGGTTGAAAAAGCCGACAAGAATCAGGATTTTCTTGACAAGGTGCGTGCGCTGAAGGTACCGGTGCTTTTGGTTATCAACAAGATAGACCTGACTGATCAGCCAACTCTTGAGAAATTGGTAGGAAGCTGGCATGAAAGCTTGCCTCAGGCTGAAATCATTCCAATATCGGCGGCAAACCGCTTTGGTGTCGAGACCATTATGAGAAGGGTCAACGACCTGCTGCCGGACAGCCCTCCATATTTTGACAAGGACCAGCTTACCGACAAGCCGGCGCGTTTTTTCGTGTCCGAGATTGTCCGGGAAAAGATTCTGCTCCACTATGACAAGGAAATACCGTATTCCGTTGAGGTTGCGGTTGACCAGTTCAAGGAGAACCGGAACCGGATACTCATCAACTGCGTTATCTATGTCGAACGCGAATCGCAGAAGGGAATAATCATCGGTCATGAGGGTCAGGCCTTGAAACGTGTGGCCGTAGAGTCAAGAATGGACCTGGAAAAATTCTTCGGAAAAAAGATTTTCATGGAACTGTTCGTGAAAGTGGACAAGGATTGGCGCAGTTCTGACAGAGAACTTCGTAACTTTGGATACGAACAGGAATAAAAGATTCAAAAAACCCATTGATATGAGCAGCCTGGTAGCAATTGTCGGACGCCCCAATGTGGGTAAGTCAACGCTTTTCAACCGCCTTACGCAGACGCGTCAGGCCATTGTTGACGATGAGGCAGGAACCACCCGTGACCGTCAGTACGGCAAGTGTGAGTGGGGTAACCGCACTTTTTCAGTAGTCGATACCGGCGGATGGGTTGTCAATTCCGATGACGTTTTTGAAGGGGAAATCAACAAGCAGGTAACCATTGCCATAGAGGAAGCCGATCTGATTCTGTTCATGGTTGACATAAAGAACGGACTGACCGATTTGGACGATCAGGTGGCCGATATACTGCGCCGCTCAAACAGACCGGTCATTCTGGTAACCAACAAGATGGACACTTTTGAACTTCAGTATGCCGCAGCTGAGTTCTATTCCTTGGGTTTGGGCGACCCTGTCAGCATATCGGCTGCAAACGGTAGCGGAACCGGTGATCTTCTGGATATCATAGTCTCAAAGCTGCCGGAGGAAAACAGCCAGGAAACGGAAGACAGTATTCCGCGCTTTGCCGTTGTGGGCCGTCCGAACGTGGGCAAGAGTTCGATAGTCAATGCTTTCATCGGTACGGAACGTAATATTGTGACAGATATTGCAGGTACTACGCGCGATTCGGTTTACACAAGATACAACAAGTTCGGTCTTGACTTCTATCTGGTCGATACTGCTGGAATACGTAAGAAGAGCAAAGTTGAGGAGGACCTTGAGTTCTACTCCGTAATGCGTTCCATACGTGCCATTGAGAACAGCGATGTGTGCATACTTATGCTTGATGCTACCCGCGGCATTGAGAGTCAGGATCTGAACATCGTTTCGCTGGTGGTGAAGAACCAGAAGGGACTTGTTGTCGTTGTCAATAAATGGGATCTGATTGAAGACCGCAGCGCTCAGGTCATGAAGAATTACATCGAGGCAATACGCTCGCGCCTGGCTCCGTTCGTGGATTTCCCTATAGTGTTCACATCGGTCATAGAGAAACAGCGTATTCTCAAAGTGCTTGAATGCGCAAAGGATGTGTATGCACACAAGACCTACCGCGTTTCGACCGGCAGGCTCAATGCCGAGATGCTGCCGCTGATTGAGGCGTATCCGCCACCATCGACCAAGGGAAAGTACATCAAGATAAAGTACTGCATGCAGTTGCAGGGCCCTTCAATACCGTCGTTTGTGTTCTTTGCCAACCTGCCGCAGTATGTCAAAGAACCTTATAAGCGTTTTCTGGAGAACAAAATACGCGAAAAGTGGGACTTCTCCGGAACTCCCATGAACATTTTCATAAGACAGAAGTAACAGCCTCAGGCCTGCTCTGTCTGGAAATTCTTTTTCTTGAGTTCAAATCCCTGACCAAGGTATTTTTCCTTGACTGTGGGATTCTGGGAAAGTTCTTCCGGGGTACCCTGAAACAGGATGCGTCCTTCAAACAGAAGGTACGCACGGTCAGTGATGCTGAGCGTTTCGTGAACATTGTGGTCTGTAATCAGAATACCGATGTTGCGGTCCTTCAGTTTCCATACAATCTGCTGAATGTCTTCAACGGCAATGGGGTCAACGCCGGCGAAAGGTTCATCCAGCATGATGAACTTGGGCTCAATGGCCAGGCATCGGGCTATTTCGGTGCGCCGGCGCTCGCCGCCTGACAGCCTGTCACCAAGATTCTTGCGCACTTTCTGCAGACTGAATTCCTGGATGAGGCTCTCCAGTTTGTCACGGCAGTAGTCGAGCGGTCTGCCGGTAAGTTCCAGAACCGACGCTATATTGTCTTCAACCGTCATCTTGCGGAAAACACTGGCTTCCTGGGCCAGATAACCTATGCCGGCTCTTGCCCTTTTATATACGGGGTAGTCGGTAATGTCCTGGTCGTCAAGAAAAATCTTGCCTTCGTTCGGGGTGATAAGACCTGTGGTCATGTAGAAGGATGTAGTCTTTCCAGCTCCATTGGGGCCGAGCAGACCTACAATTTCACCCTGCTTTACATCTATGGATACATGACTTACAACAGTTCTCTTGCCATAGCGTTTTACAAGACCTTCGGTGCGGAGCACCATCTTCCGGTTTTCTTCCATATTGTTCAAGTTTCAAGTAGCTGACCGACAGTAATCAGTGCTTTCGGCGCAAAGTTACAAAACAGATTCTTAAACCTGCCGAAAGTCAGTCATGCTATTGCAAAAAAATCAAAAATTATTTCAGTTTTGCTGATTATTGGAGTAATTTCGCGGATTAATTGCAAGGGGGTTCTTTGTATGCTCCTTTTGTGTCGTATATCAAGTAGCAAGCGAAACTTAAATAAATAAAGAATGAACGTAAAGTTTGAGAATGTAAGCAAGGTACAGGGCCTTCTTACCGTAAGTCTTGAAAAGGCTGACTATCAGGGAAATGTGGACAAGGCTCTTAAGGATGCCAAGAAGAAGGTCAATATGCCCGGTTTCCGTCCGGGCATGGTTCCTATGGCGCTGGTTCAGAAAATGTACGGCAAACAGATCAAGGCCGACGAAATCAACAAGCTGCTTCAGGACAAGGTGTTCTCTTACATCAAGGACAACAAGATCAATATGCTTGGCGAACCTCTTCCAAACGAGGAGAAGGAAGCCGGTTTGAGCATCGATGCCGATGACCAGACTTTCTACTTTGACATAGCTCTTGCTCCTGAGTTCGATGTTCAGATTGGCAAGGACGACGCCATTACTTACTATCAGATCAAGGTTACTCCTGAAATGGTCGACAACCAGTGCAAGGCGTATGCCCAGCAGAACGGCAAGTACGAGCAGGTAGATGAGTATCAGGCAGGCGACATGATCAAGGGACGTCTGGTGGAACTGAACATGGACGGTTCTTTGAACGAGGCCGGCATTGTAGTGGAAGGCGCTGCAATGATGCCCGACTACATCAAGGACGATGCTCAGAAGGCGTTGTTCTCGGCTGCAAAGAAAGGCTCGGAAATCAAGTTCAATCCTTCAGTGGCATATCAGGGCAACGACGTTGAAATGGCATCCCTGCTTAACCGCAAGAAGGAGGAAGTCAGTGGCATCAAGTGTGATTTCTCGTTCACAATTCAGGATATCACCCGTTTTGTTCCATCGGAGCTCAATCAGGAGGTGTTCGACCGCGTATTCGGCAAGGATGCTGTAAAGGATGAGAAAGAATTCCGCACAAAGGTGGAGGAGTCAATGGCTGCAGGTTTCGCTCCTGACTGTGACTACCGTTTCCTTCTTGATGTCCGCAAGTACCTTATGGAGAAGGTCGGCAAACTGGAATATGCCGATGAACTGTTGCGCCGCATAATGAACAGCAATGCCGAAGGCAAGACCGTTGACGATGAGTCATTTGCCCGCAGCCTTGAGGAACTGAGCTGGCATCTTATCCAGGAGAAGCTGGTTGAAGCCAATGGCATCAAGATTGAAGATGAGGATGTCAAGAACATGGCACGCGAGGCTACCCGCGCACAGTTCGCCCAGTATGGAATGATGAACATTCCTGACGAAATGCTTGACAACTACTCAAAGGAAATGCTCAAGAAGCGTGAAACCGTTGACAGTCTTGTGAACCGTGCCATCGAGACCAAGCTTTCGGCTGCTCTCAAGGAACAGGTCAAGCTCAAGAACAAGAAGGTTACGGTTGAAGAGTTCAACAAACTGTTCGAGACCAAGTAAACAAGAATAAATTCCCTTTCATGGACGAATTCAGAAAATTTGCAACGCGTCACCGCGGGCTGGACAGCCAGGCGCTTGACGATGTAATCAAGGCTCAGTCGGAGTACCTGAATCCATATATTCTGGAGGAAAGGCAGCTCAATGTAACCCAGATGGACGTGTTCAGCCGTCTTATGATGGACAGAATCATATTCCTGGGAACAGAAATAAGTGACTATACGGCCAACACCATTCAGGCGCAGCTTCTGTATCTGGATTCGGTGGACCCGACAAGGGAAATTTCAATCTATATAAATTCCCCCGGCGGTTCTGTCACTGCCGGTTTGGGAATCTATGACACCATGCAGTTCATTTCCAGCCCCGTCGCAACTATCTGCACAGGTCTGGCAGCAAGCATGGCATCGGTGCTTCTGGTTGCCGGAAACGAAGGCAAGCGTTCGGCTCTGCCACACAGCCGAGTAATGATTCATCAGCCTCTTGGCGGCGTCCAGGGGCAGGCAAGTGACATTGAGATTACTGCCCGTGAAATCCAGAAGATGAAGAAGGAACTTTACACAATCATATCGGAACATTCACACACTCCGTTTGACAAGGTATGGCAGGACAGCGATCGTGACTACTGGATGTCGGCACAGGAGGCCAAGGAGTACGGAATGATTGACCAGATTCTTGAAAAACGCAAGCAATAAGGAATGGCGGTATCAAAAAAAAGCAGGACATGCAGTTTTTGCGGACGTTCGGACAGGGAGGTTGGCTTTCTGATAACCGGTCTTGATGCCTGCATCTGCAACGAATGTGCTGAAAAGGCTGCCGAAATGGTGCGTGAGACAAGGCAGACCGTGCAGCCTGCACAGCTAAGCCTCTCAGATCTTCCAAAGCCTAAGGAAATCAAGAAATATCTTGACGATTATGTAATCGGCCAGGATTCTGCAAAACGCTATCTTTCGGTTGCCGTATATAACCACTACAAGCGCATACTCCAGAAAGACAAAAGTTCCGATGATGATACTGACATTGAAAAGAGCAACATTATTCTTGTCGGTGCAACCGGAACAGGCAAGACATTGCTGGCAAAGACCATTGCCCGTCTGCTGAAGGTTCCGTTCACCATTGTGGATGCTACGGTGCTGACCGAGGCCGGTTATGTGGGCGAAGATGTGGAGAGTCTTCTGTCGCGGCTTCTTCAGGTTGCCGATTATGATGTGGAAGCCGCCCAGCGCGGTATCGTATTCATTGACGAGATTGACAAGATTGCCCGTAAAGGTGACAATCCTTCCATAACAAGGGATGTGTCGGGCGAGGGCGTCCAGCAGGGCTTGCTCAAACTGCTTGAAGGTTCGGTCGTGAATGTGCCACCTCAGGGCGGTCGCAAACATCCGGAACAGAAATTCATACAGGTCGATACCAAGAATATACTGTTCATCTGCGGCGGAGCCTTTGACGGCATTGAACGCAAGATTGCGAACAGGCTCAAGACTCAGGTGGTGGGCTTTGAATCGGCCGAAGTGCGTGACAAGGTCGATATGAACAGGCTCATGCAGTATGTGTCACCCCAGGATTTGAAGTCATTCGGCCTTATACCGGAAATCATCGGTCGTCTGCCGGTTGTCACCAGCCTTGAACCGCTTGACAGGAAGGCGCTCAGGAATATTCTTACGGAACCCAAGAATTCAATCGTCAGGCAGTATGTGAAACTGTTTGCCATGGACGACGTGAAACTGTCTTTCGCGCCAGAGACGCTTGATTTCATAGTTGACAAGGCCATTGAATTCAAACTCGGTGCGAGAGGGCTCAGGTCTATAGTGGAAACCATTATGGTCGATGCCATGTTCGAGATTCCCTCGTCGTCAAGAAAAACGTTTCAGGTGACTTTGGAATATGCCCGCGCACAGCTTGATAAAGCAAGCGGAGCGGTTTTTGAAAACTCCTGATTTTTTGTATGTGATTGGCATTTTTTACAGCAAAAAACTTGCAGGTTTGGTTTTCTTGTACTTAACTTTGTTTTCTATCCCACAAAGGTGGAAAACAAGTTTTTTATTTACTGGATATGGCGAAAAGCAATGTAAATCTGTTCGAGGCACTGAAAGAGCATTTTGGCTTTGACACTTTCAAAGGGGATCAGGAGGCTATCATCTCCAATCTCATGGAAGGCAAGGATACATTCGTGCTCATGCCGACAGGAGGCGGCAAGTCGCTGTGCTATCAGCTGCCTGCTTTGCTTATGGACGGAACGGCGATAGTCATTTCACCGCTCATAGCCCTTATGAAGAATCAGGTCGATGCAATGCGAAACCTGAGTGAAGAGGATGGCATTGCGCACTTCATCAATTCTTCATTGAACAAAACTTCGATAGAACTTGTAAAGGACGACATTCTGTCGGGTAAGACTAAGCTTCTTTATGTGGCACCTGAATCGCTCACAAAAGAGGAGAATGTCGATTTTCTCAAGAAGATAAAGATTTCATTCTATGCCATTGACGAAGCTCACTGCATTTCGGAATGGGGACATGATTTCCGTCCGGAATACCGTCGCATAAGACCAATCATCAACGACATAGGACAGGCACCGGTGATAGCGCTTACGGCTACCGCCACCAACAAGGTGCGTGACGATATCAAGAAAAGTCTCGGCATTCCCGATGCGGTTGATTTCAACTCGTCGTTCAACCGTGCGAACCTGTACTATGAGGTCAGGCCGAAGACCAAGAACGTCGACAAGGAGATAATACGTTTCATCAAGGCGAATCCCGGAAAGTCAGGCATCATATACTGCCTTTCACGCAAGAAGGTCGAAGAACTGGCTGAAATACTTCAGGCCAATGAAATATCGGCAATGGCATACCATGCCGGTATGGAGGCGCAGGCCCGTACAAAGACACAGGACGCTTTCATTATGGAGAAAATCGACGTCATTGTGGCAACCATCGCCTTTGGTATGGGTATCGACAAGCCCGATGTACGTTATGTAATCCATTATGACATTCCCAAAAGCCTTGAAGGTTATTACCAGGAGACCGGCCGTGCCGGCCGTGACGGTGGCGAGGGCCAGTGCATAGCGTTCTACAGCAGTAAGGACGTGCAGAAACTTGAAAAGTTCCTTGAAGGCAAGCCGTTGGCAGAACAGGATATAGGCCGCCAACTGCTGCAGGAGACTACCGCTTACTGCGAATCGTCAGTTTGCCGCCGTAAGCTTCTGCTGCACTATTTCGGCGAGAATTACGAGGTTGACAACTGCGGCAATTGTGACAACTGCCTTAACCCCAAGAAGAAAGTTGAAGCCAAACAGCTCCTTGAAACCGTTCTTGAAGCGATACTCGCTGTCAAGGAGAATTTCAAGTCGGACTACATAATCGATTTCCTTCTCGGCAAGGAAACATCGGCCATTACCGACCACATGCACGACGAACTTGAAGCATACGGTTCCGGCAGCGATGAGGATGAAAGGACATGGAATGCAGTGATACGCCAGGCATTGATTGCCGGATATCTGCGCAAGGACGTTGAGAATTACGGTTTGCTCAAGGTTACCCCTGAAGGACTCAAGTTCCTTGAAAAGCCTGTGCCGTTCTACATTGTCAAGGATAACGAATTCGAGGATGAGGAAAACGAAGGGCCGATGCGCGGAGGCGGTTCGTTTGCGGTTGACCCTGAGCTGTATTCAATGCTCAAGGATTTGCGCAAGAAACTCTCAAAGCATCTGGAGCTTCCTCCATACGTCATCTTCCAGGATCCGTCGCTTGAAGCTATGGCCACTACATATCCGGTAACTCTGGAAGAACTCCAGAACATCCCCGGTGTCGGTGCAGGCAAGGCCAAGAGATATGGCCAGGAGTTCATTGACCTTATCAAGCGTCATGTCGAGGAAAATGAAATCGAGCGTCCCGAAGACATGCGTGTCAAGACGGTTGCCAACAAGTCAAAGCTCAAGATAAGCATTGTGCAGAGCATAGACATGAAGGTGGCACTCGATGACATTGCCATAAGCAAGGGCATTGACTTTGACGAGCTGCTTACTGAAATAGAGGCAATCGTCTATTCGGGAACCAAGCTGAATATTGACTATTTCGTCGAGAGCGTCATGGATGAAGACCGTTGGATGGATATCTATGAATATTTCAAGGAGTCAGAAAGCGATTCGATAGAAGACGCCCTTGACGAATTGGGCGATGATTATTCAGAAGAAGAGATAAGACTTGTGAGAATCAAGTTCATATCGGAAATGGGAAATTAATCAAATACAGAATATTATGTCATTTTTAGAGGACAGAGTGGCCATGGAAGGCCTGACATTCGATGATGTACTGCTTATTCCGGCTTATTCGGAAGTATTGCCAAGGGATATCAACCTTTCATCAAGGTTTTCACGCAACATCAGCCTTAACATGCCATTTGTGACTGCTGCCATGGATACCGTTACGGAATCACGCATGGCCATTGCCATTGCCCGTGAGGGTGGTATCGGTGTCATTCACAAGAATATGCCGATTGCCGAACAGGCGCGACAGGTGGCAATAGTAAAGCGTGCCGAGAACGGAATGATTTATGACCCTATCACCATTCACCGTTCAAACACTATCAGCGATGCGCTTGCCCTTATGGCAGAATATCACATTGGCGGTATTCCTGTTGTCGAGGACGACGGCAAGTTGTGCGGCATTGTCACCAACCGTGATTTGCGTTTCCAGCGTAACTACGACGTGAAGATCGAGGACGTAATGACCAAGGAGAATCTGGTTACCACGTTCCAGCAGGTTGACATGGAGGCAGCATCACAGATTCTGCAGGAGAACAAGATTGAAAAACTTCCGGTAATTGACAACAAGGGCAAGCTTATCGGCCTCATTACATACAAGGACATAACCAAGGCAAAGGACAAACCGATGGCCTGCAAGGACAGCAAGGGCCGTCTGCGTGTAGCTGCCGGTGTAGGCGTTACCGTTGACACTCTTGAACGTATGGAGGCTCTAGTCGAAGCGGGTGCCGATGCCATTGTCATTGATACCGCCCATGGCCACACCAAGAGCGTCATTGCAAAGCTCAAGGAAGCCAAGGCAAGTTTCAAGGACATAGACATAGTTGTAGGTAACATTGCAACCGGAGCGGCAGCCAAGATGCTTGTCGAAGCAGGTGCCGATGCCGTCAAAGTAGGAATGGGACCTGGCTCTATCTGCACCACACGCATTATTGCCGGTATCGGCGTGCCTCAGGTTTCGGCCATATACGATGTATATTCTGCAATCAGGAATACAGGTGTTCCAATCATAGCCGATGGCGGTCTGCGCTATTCGGGTGACGTGGTGAAGGCTCTTGCTGCCGGCGGTGACTGTGTCATGTTCGGTTCGCTTGTCGCAGGTACCGAGGAATCGCCTGGCGAAACCATAATATTCAATGGCCGTAAGTTCAAGTCATACCGTGGCATGGGTTCTCTTGAGGCTATGGAAAACGGTTCAAAGCACCGCTATTTCCAGGCCGATACCAAAGATACCCGCAAACTTGTTCCGGAGGGCATTGCTGCCCGTGTTCCGTATAAGGGAACTCTTTATGAAGTGGTTTACCAGCTTGCCGGAGGTCTGCGTTCTGGTATGGGCTATTGCGGCGCTCCAAACATCGAAGAGCTGCACAAAGCAAAGTTCGTACGCATTACCAATGCAGGCATGAATGAAAGCCATCCGCACGATGTCGCCATTACAAGTGAGGCTCCTAACTACAGCCGTCACGAATAATCCGTATCATACAACCAGTTATCGCTATGAAAAAGAGTCTGTCTTTACTGGCTGCGGCATTGTTTGCAACGGCCGTATCTGCAGCTGACAATAATCCTGTTGTAATGACAGTGGCCGGCAATGATGTCAGCCTGTCGGAATTCCGCCACTATCTTGAAAGCAACGGCTCCGTCAAATTTGAGAGGGATTTGAGCGTGAAGGATTTTGCCGACATGTATGTCGATTACAAGATGAAGGTCCAGGCTGCCGTGGATGCAGGCATTGACACCACGGAATCATTCATCAGAGAGTATCAGTCATACAGGAATTTTGAGGCGGACAATTATATCATAGACACTGCTTATCTGGAGACTACCGCCAGACGTTCATACGATGAATCGGTAAGGGAAGTCGGCGAGTTCGGGCTGATTCGTATCGGTGCCATTTCATTCGCACCTGACAATGAAAGCCGTGAAGAACTTGACCGTTGCTTCTGTCTGGCCGATTCCATATATGAGGCACTTCAGAACGGCGCCGATTTCCAGACTCTTGTAGAGAAATACTCTACAGACAAATACGCATCCAGGGGCGGCGATATGGGCTGGCATTCGACATCCCAGATACCTGAAGGGATCCTTAAGTTCATTCTCCCGTTGAAGGAAGGCGAGTGTACCCAACCATTCCTTGATGTCGACAGGGTATGCATACTCAAATATGACGGGCATCGTGACCTGGGTACATACGAGGAGAACAGAGCCGAGATTTACGAGTGGATGACCAACAACCGGCCATTGATGGAGAGAGCTATGCTCAACAGGGCCAAAGTGTATTCCAACGGCTCCAACTGGGGACTTTCGGCCTCCGATTCCATTATCTCCTATATGGTTGAAAACCTGGAAACGGTATGCCCCGAATTCGGTAACATTTCGCGTGAATACCATGACGGTCTGCTTCTGTTCGAAATCAGCAACCGTGAGGTCTGGAACAAAGCCCAAACCGATACGGAGGGGCTGTCGGAATTCTTCAGCTCAAATTCCAAACATATCAGGTTTGATGTCCCGTGCTTCAAGGGTATGGTGCTGTTCTGCAAGACAGAGGAAGTGTTCAATCAGATTGAGCAGGCTTTGAAGGACCGTCCATTTGAAGAATGGGCCGATATAATAGTGTCATTCAATGCCGAAGTGCCACAGGTACGTGCAATGCGCGGCAAGAAGGAAAACGGAATTTTCCCGAAAGGAGAGAATGACTATGTGGATAAGCTGGTGTTCGGCGAAGGCAGTTTCGAGCCAAGAAGCGGATATCCTTTCACCCACGTGATAGGCCATGTGATCAAAGGGCCTGAAACATTGTCCGACGATCTGTCAATGGTTACGGAACTTTATCAGGAGCGGTTGGAAAAGGATTGGCTCAAGAGCCTCCACAAAAAATACAAATTCAAGATCAACAAAAAGATCCTGAAGCAGGTATCCGTAGAATAATCATGTCCCGCTATTCTGTCCGCAGATTCCATGCATCGGCTGTTCTGGCAGTATGTATTCTGTCAGCAACCGTGTTGTCATGCAGACAGACACCCGTTGTTAAACTTTTTCCTGGCAAGAAGGCACTGGTGCAGGTCGGTACCGATGTCCTTTATGAGGAGGATATCCTGAAGGTCCTCCCGTTGGGCCTTGCAGGAACCGATAGCCTGGTATTTGTGCAGCAGTACATTGACAACTGGATTCAAGAAGTCCTGTTCTATGAAAAGGCAAAGCGCAATATCCGTGATACCCGTGAAATTGACCAGCTGGTTGAGAATTACAGGCGTTCCCTTTATGAACACGAGTACCAGCAGCGTCTTGTCAGGCAGAAATTCCAGTTTGAGATAAGTGAGCAGCAGATAGACAGTTTCTACGCGGCGAATCCTGACTTGTTCGTGCTTGATCATACGGTAGTCAAGGGGCTTTTCCTGATAATCCCTGCCAAGTCGCACAACCTTGCACATTTCAGGGAAATATATACCAGTCTGGATGACAATTCCTTTGAGGAAATGGAAAAGCTGAGCATCCGTAATGCTGCCCGTTGCGAATTCTTTTATGAAAACTGGCGTAGCCTGCAGGAGATAGCGATGATGATTCCGGTAGAGTACGGAGTCCTGGAAACGGAAATGAAACAGTCCGGGCATTTTGAATTCGCCGATGACGACAATGTCTATCTGCTTAATGTCAGCGAAATGATACCCAAGGGTGGAACCGAGCCTTTGGAAAATGTCAGCGGTCGGATACGCGGACTCCTGACAAACAGGAACGAGGTCGAATATGTCCGTTCCGTAAAGGAAAAGCTTTACAGGAAGGCACTTGAAAACAACAGCATTATTTTCTTCAATAAAGAATCTGAATGAAAAGTAGCAAATACATGACAGGCCTGTTTGTGGGGCTGTTACTGTCCCTGATAGCCAATGCTCAGAGCAACGTTATCGACGAAGTCGTCTGGGTGGTGGGCGATGAGGCCATTTACAAGTCTCAGGTAGAGGAAGCCAGACGCGACGCCCAGCTGGACGGCTTGCGTTTTGACGGTGATCCGTACTGCCTTATTCCGGAACAGATAGCGGTAAACAAACTGTTCATGAACCAGGCACAGCTTGACAGTATCATTGTTACCGATGCCGAGGTTTATGATCGGGTGAACCTCTATTATCAGAATATGGTCGATAAGATAGGCAGTGAAGAAAAACTTGAGGAAAGACGCTCCATGACAGCCGCTCAGATCAAGGACCGTCTGTATGAACAACTGTATCAGGAAATGGTTGTCAGCCGTGTCCGCAACAATATCATTGGAAAAGTCAAGGTGACTCCTGCCGATGTCCGCCGTTATTTGAAGGATATCCCGCAGGAGGAAATTCCATATATCAATACACAGTTTGAGGTACAGATAATAACGGTCGATCCTGTAATCCCACTGGAAGAAATAGAAGAGGTGAAATCCGATTTGCGTGGCTATACCGACCGGATACTGTCTGGGAAAACCACATTCTCAACCCTTGCCAGGCTTTATTCGGAAGATCCCGGTTCCGCTCCGGACGGCGGTGACTGCGGATTTATGGGCAAAGGTCAAATGGTGCCGGAGTTTGCAGCAGTTGCCTTCAACCTTACCGATCCTGAAAAAATCTCCAAAATCGTGGAAACGGAATACGGATTCCATATTATCCAGCTTATTGAACGTATGGGCGACAGGGTAAGGGTGCGTCACATTCTGCGCAAGCCCAAGGTCCCGGTTGAAAGCATAAACGAGTGCCTTGCCAGACTTGATACCGTTGCCGAAGATATACGCTCCGGGAAAAAGAGTTTTGAGGAGCAGGTTATCGCATATTCACAGGATAAGGAAACAAAGAACAACAAGGGCCTTATGGCAAACCGCCAATATGCCGATTCGCCAGGTTCCTCCAAGTTCGAACTTCAGGACCTTCCGCCCGATGTTGCCAGGGCTGTCAATTATATGCATGTGGGAGAAATATCCGATCCTTTCGTCATGCAGCTGAGAAGCGGAAAGGTAACGTGCGCTGTTGTGAAACTCAAATCAAAGACACCGGGCCACAAGGCGTCGATGGCCGAGGATTACGAAATTCTGTATGAAATGGTATCGGACATCCGGCACAGTGAGGCCTTGGAAAAGTGGATTCGGGAAAAACAGCGTACAACATACGTGAGAATATCTCCGGGATGGGACAAAGGTGAGTTTATGTATCCTGGTTGGGGCGAAAGATGACGGGCAGACATTTCATGGGTTCTCTCAGAAAAGCATTGTTGCTGCTGTTATGCGCTTTCTCTATGTTCTGTGCAGAAGCACAGGGTCAGGACAGCATAGCCGCCCGGACGGACTACGTGTATCTGCTTAATGCCGACATGATTCGTTTTGAGAAATGGATCAATCCGGATGCCGAGCGTCTGATAGGTAATGTGACTTTCCGACACGACAGCATGTACATGTATTGTGACAGCGCGTTGTTCTTTCAGAAATCCAATTCGTTCAACGCATACCATAATGTCCGTATAGTGCAGGGCGACACTCTGTCCATGTATGGCGATTCGCTTTTTTATGACGGCAATACCCGTCTGCTCCGTGTCCGTGACAATGTCAGGCTGGAGAATAACGGCACGGTATTGCTTACGGACAGCCTGAACTTTGACCGCAACACCGGTCTCGGATGGTTCTTCCGTGGCGGTACGCTCATGGACGGTGAGAGTACCCTCATTTCCCAGTACGGTCAGTATGACACTAATACCAAACAGGCGGCTTTCCGTGACGGCGTGTCGTTGGAAAGCCCTGATTACAACATCCTGACCGATACACTTGATTACAACACCGGCACGCACCTTGCCGTATTGGCAAGCCCGTCCGACGTGAAATCGGACGGCACGGTCATCACTACCAGCAATGGCTCTTTCAATACGGATACCGGCTTTGCGCTTCTTCTGGACAGATCGGTTGTAGTGCGTGACGAAGACCAGCTCCGAATGACAGGTGACAGTATCGTGGTGGAACGTGACAACGGCCGTGTAAGGGGATTCGGCGATGTGCTCATCAATGATTACAAGGAAAAGATAGATATATCGGGCGAGTATGTTTTCTATGACAGGGGCTGCGACTCGGCCGTGGTTACGGGCAAGGCTCTTGTAATTGAATACTCATCGGGCGACAGCCTGTACCTGCATTCCGACAGCATAGTCATGGCGTCAATGGACATCATCGACAGCGTTTTTGTCAGCGTGAACGATACCGTCATGTCCGATACGCTTACGCCTGTTGTCATAGAACGCAGCGTGCTGGCATCGGTCGACACGACTGTAATCCGTCATATCAGGGCTTTTCATAAGGCAAGAGTCTATAGAACAGACCTTCAGGCCGTTGCAGACTCCATCCAGTATTCCACAGCCGATTCCAGCCTTACCCTGTACTATGATCCCATAGTATGGAGCGAAGACCAGCAGATTCTCGGCGAGAAGATAATTGTCTATATGAATGACAGCACCGTTGACTGGGCTCACGTTATCGGGCAGTCACTTTTTGTGCAGTGGAAGGATTCGGCCCACTATAACCAGATTGCCGGCCGTGAAACCAAGGCCTGGTTCCGGAACGGCGAACTGGACAAGGCGCATATAAAGGGTAATGTGGAGTGCATATTCTATCCCGAGGACGACTCCACTATGATTGGAATGAACACCTTGACAGCCAGCGATATGGAGGTGCTGTTCCGTGATGGAACCGTTGACCGCATCAAGGTAAAGGGCAGGTCAAACGGCGTAATGTACCCGATGAGCCAGCTTGAAAAGGACAAGATGTATCTTGCCAGTTTCCAGTGGTTTGACTTTATACGTCCTATCGATCCTGAGGACGTGTTCTACTGGCGTGAAAAAAGACAGGATCAGAAGTTGAAGAAAAATGCAATGAGCAAGGAGGTTCCTTTGCCCACATTGAAAAACAGGAAACATTAGATATGGGAATGTTCAGCGTGCGCGAGCCACGGAGGTTCGAGCATAAATACATATATTACGACGAGCGTAAGGAAAAGCTTGACCGGATTGAGGAAAATGCCAGACGTGACTTGGGAATGCTTCCGGAAAAGGAGTTCAATCCCGAGGAAATACGTGGCAAATTTGTGGAATCGACCACACATCTCAAGCGACGTAAGGAGAATGGCGGTCCAAGAATGGATCTCCGCCTTTCCATTGTGCTCATTGCCGCACTCATATTCGTGCTTCACTGGATAGTCACGGGAGAATTCTTCTAATGGACCGTATACACATCCTTTCTGAAACGGTAGCCAGCCAGATTGCGGCAGGCGAGGTGGTAAACCGCCCTGCATCGGTTGTCAAGGAATTGGTCGAGAACTCGATCGATGCCGGTGCGACCCGTATCCAGACAGTCATTACCGATGCCGGCCGTACACTCATTCAGGTCACGGACAACGGCCATGGAATGTCCCAGGCCGATGCAAAGCTGGCATTCCAGCGCCACGCCACGTCAAAGATACACGGGACAGACGATTTGTACAGCCTTACAACCTTCGGTTTCCGTGGAGAGGCCCTGCCGTCAATTGCGGCGGTATCGGAACTGTCACTTACAACCCGTCAGGCCGATGCCGAGACCGGAGTGCAGATCTCAATGTCCGGCGGTCAGGATATGCAGGTGGAACCCTGCGTATGCGATGCGGGAACCACATTCCGTATAAGAAATCTTTTTTTCAATGTTCCTGCACGCAGGAAATTCCTTAAGGGAAACCAGACGGAGTTCGGCCATATCATGACCGAAGTCGAGCGCGTGTCACTGGCGCATCCGGAGATTGCATTCGAACTCCTGCATCAGAGCCAGCAAGTGCTGTCTCTTCCGGTACAACCGTTGCGGGGCAGACTGGTCTCGCTGTTCGGAAAGAAATTGAGCCAGTCGCTGCTTCCGGTCGAAATTGAAACCTCACTGGTGCGCATAAGCGGATTCGTTTCCAATCTTGAAAGCGCCCGTCAGCGTGGTTCGCAGCAGTTCTTTTTTGTCAATGGCCGTTACATGCGCCATCCGTATTTCCATAAGGCGGTGCTTCAGGCGTACGAAGGACTCATTCACGAAGGGGACCAGCCAAGCTATTTCCTTTTCCTTGATATCGCTCCCGACCAGATTGATGTGAATGTACATCCCACAAAGACCGAAGTCAAGTTCCAGGACGAACCTGTCATCTGGAAAATCCTTATGGCAGCAGTGCGTGAAACGCTGGGCAAGTTCGAGGAAATGACCACCATTGATTTCAATGTCGCCGATATGCCTGACATTCCGGCTTTCGGTACTGGACATCAGACCGGCAATATGCCAAAGGTTGAATACAATCCCGATTTCAATCCGTTCAAGCCGCAGGGTTCAGGCGGCGCATCATCGCAGCCGTCGTACTGTCAGCCGGCAAAGCGGAATACCGATGACTGGACAAAACTGTACGGCGAGGTGGAACAGCACCATGTAAAAGAGTCCCAGACAGAATTCATTCCATCCGAATCCGATGCTTCAGCGCTGCCGGTGTGGCAGATAATGGACCGTTACATTGCAGTCCCCGGTATCCGCGATTTAAGACTCATAGACCAGCATCGTGCCCATGTACGTATACTTTTTGACCGTTTCATCTCTCAGACGAAAGACCATACGGCCCCGTCGCAGGGCTTGCTGTTCCCGGAAATGTTCCAATTATCCCCATCCCATTATCAGACATTCCTGGCCATAAAGCCGCGGTTTGAAAAGCTGGGATTTGATCTTTCCGATATGGGACACGGTGCCATCGCCGTACAGGGCGTGCCTGCCGGCTTTGACGGTCATGACTATGAAAATGCAATCAAAGGCATGATAGACGAATGTGCCGACGGTTCCCCGGCCGATGAAGAATCCCAGCTTCGTGCCATGGCACTGTCAATGGCACGAAGTTCGGCAATACCGTCGGTGCACCATTTGTCTGATGATGAAATAAGACAGCTGGTCACTGAGCTTGATGCATGCGGCATCTCCACGAAAACGCCGGGCGGCCAGACCATATCGGTCGTTCTTACGCTTGACGAACTTTCAAAACGCTTTGGGTAAAAATAAACACAAGACAATATATGGCAAAGATTATTCTTACAGGCGACCGTCCTACCGGCAGACTTCACATCGGACATTACGTAGGCTCATTGCGCCGTCGCGTCGAACTTCAGAACAGTGGCGAATATGACAGAATATTCATAATGATTGCCGATGCCCAGGCTCTGACCGACAATGCCGACAATCCCGAAAAGGTACGCCAGAATATCATAGAGGTGGCACTTGACTATCTGTCGGCCGGACTCGATCCCGAAAAGTCGACAATCTTCATACAGTCACAGGTAAGCGAACTTACAGAACTGACCTTTTTCTATATGAATCTTGTCACCGTGCAGCGTCTGCGCCGCAACCCCACCGTAAAGGCAGAAATTGCAATGCGCGGCTTTGACGAATCCGAGGGCGATGACAACCAGCGCGGCATCCCTACCGGATTCTTCACATACCCTATTAGCCAAGCGGCCGACATCACTGCTTTCGGTGCTACGACAGTTCCTGCAGGCGAGGACCAGGCTCCTATGATTGAGCAGACACGCGAGATTGTACGCCGTTTCAATGCCATATATGGCGAAACGCTCGTTGAACCGAATATCCTGCTTCCTGACAATGCCGCCTGCCTGCGTCTGCCCGGAACCGACGGCAAGGCCAAGATGAGCAAGTCTCTCGGCAACTGCATTTATCTTTCAGACAGTGCCGATGAGGTGTGGGCTAAGGTGAAGAGCATGTACACCGACCCCAACCACCTGCAGGTCAGTGACCCCGGAAAGGTCGAGGGCAACACCGTATTCACATATCTTGACGCATTCTGCCGTCCCGAACACTTTGCCATGTTCCGTGAGGCATTTGTAGGCAAGAAGGTCAGCTTTGAGTTCAATTCGCTTGACGAGGTAAAGCAGCAGTACCGTAAGGGCGGACTTGGCGACATGATGGTCAAGAATTTCCTGAACAGCGTTCTAAACGAGACTCTTGAACCGATTCGCCGGCGCCGTCATGAACTTGAGCAGAACATACCTTATGTGTATGAAGTCCTGCGTAAGGGAAGCGAAAAAGCGCGTGCCGTTGCGGCTCAGACCCTGGCAGATGTCAAGCGCTCAATGAAGATTAATTACTTTGACGAGGGCACGTTGGACGAACTTATCCGTCAGCAGGAACAGAAATACTCCAAAGATTGAAAATGTTGCGTTTTTCGGGGAAAAGCAGTACCTTTGCGGCCGGTTTTCAAATTATACCATAATCATTTCTACTTCTCTAATGCAGAAAGTCTTTCTTACCATCCTGTTTGGCGCACTTGTGTTCACCTCATGTGGCCAGTTTTCTCTTACGGATTATCAGAAACAATCGGGCGACAGTTTTGAACGCGCAATAGGCAATATTGACCCCAGCCAGAGCTGGAACATCGCTTTGCAGGGCACATCGGCCAAAGGTATAACCGTTACTCCGGCCATGATGACCAAAGGCAATAACGGAATGACCCCCATTTCCTTTGAGGGAATCGAAATGAAGCCGGCCCAGTTCTTCCGTGTCATCAAGCAGGGAAACGAACAGTTCAAGGTCAAGCTTGTCCGTATAGAATCTGAAATGGATGAACTTAATATCGGTGCGTATTATTACGATGACAATAAGGTCCTCCATGAAACCCTTCTCTATGAAAACGTCAGTCCAGAGAACTACAGCAACGGCGCTGTCGATGTCAGAATTGAAGGCGGTCTCTATTTCGGTATCTGGGTTGAATGCATGAAGGGCGCTGACACCGTGAAGTATTACTCGGAAGCCAGGTTGAATGCCGATGGCATAAGCCATACCATGTTTATCAGTAAAGCGGAATACAGGCAGCAGACCTCTAACCATCCGTACATTTTCATTGAAGACGGAACCGGCACCGAAGACTTCCAGGATATAGTGCTTCAGGTCAGCGGCAACGAGGAACTTGAAGAGTGGACCATTGCAGAACGCGACAAGGAACTTGCAAAGTGGACCATTGCAGGGTGCGATGAGGATCTTGGTCCCTGGACACTTTTCTGCGAAGACGTGGGAACGGGTGGAGACTATGATTTCAACGATGTCGTTCTTACCGTTACCAAGCGTGAAGGCCAGAATGCAATCGATATAGAATATCTGGCAACCGGCTCCACAAATCCTGTTTACGTTTTCCTTGGAGATATGAATCTTGGCGAGGTGCATGCCCTGTTCGGCGTCGACACAAAGCGCATGGTAAATACCTATGCGGCAACCGTCAAACCTGTACGTCAGGAGGGAATCGATGTCGAGCCCGGCTTTACAATGAGTTCCGAGAATATGGGTGGCTTCCGTGTTGTCCGTGGTACCGAAGACGGCCCTGAATCGGTTTATTACAAGGGCCAGACTGGTTTGCGCCCATTCTTAATCTGCGTTCCTGCAGGTACCGCATATTGCGTGGAACAGACATCAATCTTTGAAGCCTATCCGAAGTTCCTTGACTGGGCACGCGACAGGAATGTAGCCAAAGACTGGTATCTGGAACCTGTTTCAGGCTCAACGGTTGCTCTGCCTTAACGGCAGAGAAACTTTTTTGCGTTTTTCCTGTAAATAAATTGGCGAAACGCTTTGAAGTACCGAAAAACTGTAATATCTTTGCATCGCTTTTAAGGAAAGCACGGGCGTTTAGCTCAGCTGGTTCAGAGCATCTGCCCTACAAGCAGAGGGTCGGCGGTTCGAATCCGTCAACGCCCACAAAAAAAGAGAGACTGTCAAGCCTCTCTTTTTTTTGTGGACGCTGACGGGGACCTTTTTTCATTTCGCTTCGCGAAAGGTCTCCCTCCGGTCGAATGGCTTCGTCCGGACCGCCGGCTATTTCCAGGGATCAAGTGTATACACCGCGAATCCGCCGGTATTTGCCAGATACAACAGGCCGGTTTTCGGATCACATGTAACGCAGTCAACATATTGGTCCAGGCTGATTCTTTTTACCAGTTTGCCATTCCAATCCCAAACATGAAGTTCTACATTGTTTGCTTCTGATGGGCCTATTATACTTAATATGTCACCAATGCTCTGGGCTGTAATGGGATCTGCCTGCCATTCCTGACCTGAATAAAGGGCATAGATATATTTGCTGTCGGCACAGAAACCGCATGTACTGAAATAGCATTCCTTTAAGGCACTGCCATTCGTGCTGTGGTACTGGCCGGTCCATTCGGGAAGTGAATAGAACCTGCGGTCCGATTCATCTTTCGTGGTCTGGATGCTTATCATGGGATACTCTTCGTAGATGGTGGCAAACTTGTTGTCCGGTCCGCGTACAATCCAGCTTGGAAAACTGCTCACCTTGTACTGGCGGTCTGACATGTTTGGAAAATCAAGCCATTTTTCGCTCTGTTTGTCATCGGCCGATATCTTAACGTACATTGCCCTGTAATTATGTTCATCGGCAATAATCTTGGTACCGTCATCGAATATTAGAAGATGGTTGGAAAATGACTGATTAAAGCTGCCACGGCTTTCCCTTTTCAGAAACGGCTTGCCTTTTTTCACGTCAAGCTTGAAAATGGAATAACCGCCGTCCCCGTCCATTTCAAATATGCTCAGTCTGTCGTTGGCAATGTTCATTGATACAGGAACAATCGGTGATGCAAAATCGTCCGGTCCATTGCCTTCAACGCCTGTCGAACATATGTATTTTCCTGTTTTCCTGTTAAGGAAATGAAGAATATTGTTACCTGTCGGGTTGTACACAATAAGATATTTTTTCCAGACAAATAGCCTTGAAACATTCATCAAATTGGCCACATTGCAGTCGAAAGGCTTGAGTTTGGCAGTCTCGGTTTCCACCTCTTCGCTTATTTCCACCACTTCGCATATTTTCTCCTTTTGGCTTGTTTTCACCTTTTCAATCAGATTGGCAGTGAGCTGCGTCAAAGCTGCGGTATTGTCATCGTCATCGTTGAATAATGGCTTGCCATTGACAAGTATTTTTGAAACGTCCTTGCCGTTTACAGTGATATTACCCTCGGAATCGATTTCCACTCCCGGGATTTTTTTCAGCAGTTCTTCTATTGTTTTTGAATCAGATGGGTCAACGTCAACGAAATTGGCGGAATTGAATTGGGCACTTGTCGGCAAACCGACTGATAACATGGCTGTTGTGGCCACCAAAAGGATTATCTTTTTCATAGTTTTAATTTTGGCTTGTAACTGTATTAGCAGGAAATGGGCTTAAAGTTAAAGCCGGCCATAATCATTAACGGCCTAATTCAAGAATCACAGCATCCTTCAGGTGCAGTTCCAGCTCATCGGGCGGAATCTTATAGACTTTCGGCGTTCTGGAGCGGGGGTATCGGTCAAAGAACGGGTCAAAAGAACCGTACCACTGGAGCTTGACTATATCGGGACAGCATGAAAAGAACTTGTGCAACTCGGATATCTTTGTGCTTGCGGTCATACGGGTTATTCGGGCTGTTGCATGAGCAGGCGTATTATGTCGGCGTCGGCAGCGGCCCAGTCAAGGGTGCCAAGGTCTTCCTTGGGCAGCCAGCGGCAGTCGGTGTGTTCCTTCAGCTTGAAACCGGGACTGATGGGGGTGCACAGGTAGGTCGAAAGGGTAATGCTGAAGTCCGGGTATTCGTGGTTGACGGTTATCAGGTGGCGCCCTACCTTTATATGGTAGTCCATCTCTTCAACAAGTTCGCGCTGAAGAGCCTGCTGCGGTGTCTCGCCGGCCTCGATCTTGCCGCCTGGGAACTCCCATTTCAGGGTGGTGTAGGGGTATCGGGTCTGGCCTTTGCGAGTGCAAAGAAACTTGCCGTCCTTGAATACTACGGCAGCCACTACGTTGTAATGCGGTTTTTCTGTCATTGCGGGGTCCGATATTGCCGATGTGTCGCGGCCGGTCAGTGCCTGGAACGAGCCGAACTGTGCGGCCCGGTCATGCATAGACATGGGCGGGTGATTGGCCGATACGTGATGCGGCAGGTTTATTATGTCATCGTAATTGTCTGTCATGCCTTGTGTCCTCCTATCTGTCCGTTGCGTTCAATGGCGGTTGCGCCTTCCTCAAAGTTCAGGCCTTTGAGTATGGCGTTCCTGCCATATTTCTTCTTTATGTCAAGCAGGGTTTTCTGCATGCGGTGCTCGCGTTCAAGAGCTTTTTGTTCCGCCTTGCGTTGCTGTTCCAGCACCTCGTAGTCAGTGAACAGGTCAAGCTGTTCGGGCTCGCGTACTGCGGCCTGGCTTTCGTCCATCACGTTGTCGGTGCAGATGTTCATGCGGCGTATCAGCAGGCTGGGGTTTACTATGCGGTCGAACAGTGCCACTATGGCATCGGCAATGACCGTGGCCGATGATGTGTGACGCTCCAGTTTTGTGGTGCCGTGTGCGTGGGCGGGCACTTTGCGGCCGTAGTAATCGGTCCTGACCTTGCCGTCATAGTCTATGTCGGGGTCGGTCAGACTTTTCACGTCATAGCCTACGGTCAGCGTCAGCCTGTCAGTTACAAGGTGCTTGCTGACCAGACGCAGGGCTGCGGCATCGGCCATTTCATGAATCACCACGCGGGCTTTCTTGAAGGTATATGGGCTGGTAAGCACCTGTCCGCTGCTGAGTGAATTCGTTTCCGGGCGGTATGCCTTTATCTGGTCTATGGTACACGGTTCCCAGCCCCAGGCATGGTCAATGAGCAGTTCTGCATTCACACCGAACAGGTTGTACAGCATTTCCTCGTGCTCGATGGAGCAGCGTGCCAGCTTGCCCATGGTGTCAATGCCGTAGAACGCCAGTTTCTGCGCTGTGCCTTTGCCCACCCGCCAGAAGGCGGTAAGAGGCCGGTGGTTCCACAACTGCCGGCGGTAGCTCATCTCGTCAAGCTGGGCTATGCGCACTCCGTCCCTGTCGGCCGGTATGTGCTTGGCCACAATGTCCATTGCCACCTTGCACAGGTACAGGTTGGTGCCTATGCCTGCCGTGGCGGTTATGCCGGTCCGGTGCAGCACGTCGCGTATCATGGTCATGGCCAGCTCGCGTGCTGTCATCCTGTAGCTTTTCAGATAGCCGGTCGCGTCAATGAACACCTCGTCAATGGAATACACGTGTATGTCATCGGCCGAAACGTATTTCAGATAGGTCTCGTATATGCGGTTGCTGTATTTCAGGTAGTACGACATGCGTGGAGGCGCCGCAATGAAATCGACCTCCCAGTCAGGGTGGACTTTAAGGTCGGTGTCCGATGTGGATTTGCCGGTAAACCGGTGCTGCGGTGTCTTGTACAGACGGTCGCCGTTCACCTGACGCAGACGTTCCGTCACCTCGAACAGACGCGCCCGTCCGCCAATGCCGTAAGCCTTGAGCGACGGCGATACTGCCAGGCAGATGGTCTTTTCGGTGCGGCTGACATCGGCCACGACGAGATTGGTGGTGAGCGGGTCCAGTCCGCGCTCGACACACTCGACCGATGCAAAGAACGACTTCAGGTCAATGGCAATGTATGTTCTTTTGCTTTCTTCTGTCACGTCTGTGAATGGCTGCTGCTTGCGGCAAAGGTATTGGATTTTCCTTATCTTTGCAATTCGAATTATCCACAGGAAAGCAATATGACACTGAAGGAATTTCTCAATACTAATGACCGTTTTGCAGCCGACAACGGCATGCAGCTGACACAGGTTACACCAGAATTTTCAATTGCCGTGATGACTGTCGATGAACACCACCTGAACGGTGCCGGCGTCTGTCAGGGCGGCGCGCTGTTTACCTTTGCGGATCTTGCAATAGCAGCCGCCATGAATGCCTGCGGCAATGTTACCCTGGGTCTTGAAAATGCCATGACATTCCATCACCCGGCCCGTTTGGGCGACAGGCTGACGGCCAGGGCTTTTGTGACCTGTGACCACCGCAAGATACCTTTCTGCCGTGTGGAAATCACCAATGCCGATGGAACACTCGTTGCATCGGGTACATCGCTCGGCTACCGCAAGGCCGATGTCATGCCGTTTGATTCACTGATGTAAAGGTTTCCTGTTACCACAACAGGCAAGGATGTTTCTTGATGATGATATCCTTGATTCCATAATACTGGTTGCCTTCCGTGTGGTTGAGGCCGGGTACGGTCTGCAAGATGACGTTCCTGTTGATGCCGCCCTTGCTCAGTGACTTATATACGCCGAGCGCCTGCGAATAAGGCACGAATTCATCATTAATTGAATGGGAGATGCAAAGACGTGCTGTCGGATTCCAGCCGGACAGTATCTTGTCATTCTGTGCAAGAGCATCCAGCAGGGTTTTTATCTTGGGATTGGCGGTGTCTATCTCGTGATTGGAATTCAAAAGTTCAGGGTTGATCATCGTAGATGAAAGGAACCCGGCGCGCTTGAATATCCTGGAATGGGCATTGAGCATACCTGACCTGAAATAGCCTATTATGTCGGTTATCTGACGGCCGTCATCTTCATACAGGTTGTCGCTGTTCAGGAATTCAGGCGAGAAATATTCCCTGACATCATCCACTCCGGCAAAGAATTCATTGCCATCCTGGTCCTTCAGTCCTTTCCAGGTATCATAGGCACCGACAATGACGGTTATCAGACACGCAGGCTTGAAGTCCTCCATCGATGTAAACTCTTCAAGACTTTCATCGTAAGGCATGACCTCCATCAGCTTTGAAAGCAGGCCGCTGTATGAATAGCATCCTTCGCAGCAATAAGTGCCCGTAAGCCTGATGGACTTTCTGTTGACGGATTTCAACTGCGTGTCATTTTCAAGGAGATACTGGGTCGCAAGAGCTGTCCCGGCTCCACAGCTGAGTCCGATGTTCTCCGTATAATAATGAGGCATAAGCGCAACCCCTTCAAGTCTGTCTATCAACTCAATGGCGGCAAGTTCACAATCTATGCTCTGACGTGCCTTTAGGAGCAGTTCCGCAACTGTGACAGGATGGCCCTCTACATATTCCGGCTTTCTTCCCTCGTAAACGCCCTGATAGTGCGGATATACGACCAGCGCATTGTGTATGCTTCTTCCGGGGAATGCATATTGCTCGTATTCGGTCGACTTGCTTTCATCGGTGAAGAAAGCGGAATGGAAAAGTGAAACGCTTTCAAGAATGCGTACGTGTGGAAGAATAGGATTGGCCAAGAACGAAACATCGCCTGAAAGCTGTATTTCCTGCCCTCTGTTGTCCTTTGTCTTATATACGATGCGATACGTCCTCAGTTCCAGACCGAGTTCGCTCAAATCAATGTCCAGAAGATTCGGAGCAGGTATCTCGTCGAACTGGCCGAGCATGTCGGCAACTTCCGATGCCGGCGTTACACATTTCAGCGAGGCGGAGACAAGTACATTGTTTTCCCCAGTAATTTCATTACTTGTTTCAGTGACAGTCTCAGTGAAACTTGAATCATTGCTGCAACCGCACAATAGGGTAACCGAAGAGATGGTCAATCCCAGAATAATGGCTCTTAACTTAATCATAATCACCTTTTTTGAAAAGTTGGACAATCGGTGTCAAGTGACAATGTGTCACAAATGTATTATTTTTATACGATTTATCCAACTGGTGTGGATTAATTAAGGTTAAGTTCAAGTCGGGGCTGTCTGCCATTACCTTGAAGCCCTTGTCCTGTAATACAGTTTGAGACACCAGACAAGGAGAGTGACCATGGCCCAGCGGGACAGAAGTATTATGTACCAGACACCGCCGCAGGCTGCAAGTATTGAAAGGTCCTCAAGGTTGCTGTGCGAAATGCCGATGTGGGTGTTCAGAAGGTCTATGTCGCGACGGTTTATGGTGTTGCGCTCCATTTCGTCCATAATGGCGGCAGAACCGTAGGACAGTCCTACCAGATTGGCTACGATCCACAGGAACGATGTGCTTGCCGGCAGACCGAATACCGCAAGAAGCGGACGGAACACTTTTGAGATTTTCTCCATAAGACCGAATTCATACAGTTCTCTTTGGACGATGTTGAGCAGCCAGATAATGCACAGCATCCATGCACCCAGTTTCAGCAGGTTGAGCAGCCATGCCATGAAAAGCCCCTGAATGTCGGGCTGAATCTGGAAAAACGGAATGTCGGCCAACGGCGTAAGGTTGGCGACATAGTGCGGACGACCCGGAAGTATAAAATTCAGAATTATGCCAAGTGCCAGCGATGCAAGTGTGCGCAGTATGTAGCAGTATGTCCTTGAGGTGCCGGTCTTGTGCTGTACTGCGCTTTCAAGTATCATGGCGTGGGCGGCAAGGGTCATGGAACCGAGAATGGTGACCTCGCGTACCGACAGTTCCAGCGTGGAAAGTGCTGCCACACAGGAATATACGTTGATGAAATATCCGCTAACGTATGCAAGCGACGCTTCGCCCGGGAGTCCGAAATAAAGGAACACCGGACTCACGGCAACAGAAATCCAGTTGAGTATTCCCAACGCCCGCAGTACGAACATGACAAACGATACTGCCGCCGTGATTTTGAAAATCCACAGAATGGTCTTGAAGGCAGCTGGGGTAGCCTGTACTGCCACCCGTTTCAGACGTTCGAATATGGTCTGGTCTGTCATATCAGGGAAAAGTGTTCAAGTGCGTTGTAAACGCCGTCTTCATCGGCACTGCCGGTCCTGTATTGTGCGGCCTCTTCAACGAACGGAGGGCAGCCGCCCATTGCCACGCTTATGCCGGCATACCGCAGCATTTCCACATCGTTGTCACCGTCGCCCAGAGCCATGCATTCATCGGCCCTTATGCCAAGCCAGTCAAGTGCGGCCTTCATTCCGTGGCTTTTGTTGCTGCACGCGGGCACAATGTCACAGAAAGTGTGGTGCCAGCGCGTTATGCGGCAGTTTGGCAGCGTATCGCGGATAATCGAGTCTCTGTCTTTCTCAAGCAGACCCACCATCTGGAATATGGGTGTGCCCGACAGCTGGTCAAGCGTGGCAATCCGGGGAGTCAGAAAATTGAGCAGTTCAATGAAACGGTCGGCTTCGGCACATTGGCGGTTCATGAAGACCTGGTCTTCGGTAATGAAAAAGCAGTTTATGGGATCCTGTTTCAGGTACCGGCTCCATGTGCGGATATCGGCGTCGGGAATGGGACGCTTGAGTATGGTTTTTCCGCCTACATTGCATATGCCGCCGTTTACGGTAATGAATCCGTCAAACTGTTCGCCTTCAAGGTTGTCAATGGAGCAATACGGCCTGCCGCTGCAGATAAACAGCTTTATTCCCTGTCTGCGCAGCTTTTCAAGCGCAATGTGGGCCGATTCCGGAATACGGTGGGTCTTGAGGCTTACCAGCGTGCCGTCAATGTCAAAGAAAATGGCTTTTATCATCTCCGTTTACTCCAGATTGGGCTTTTCAAGACCGTAACCTTCCTTTTTGTCTACGGCTTTGAGACGTAATGCGAGCAGCAGTGCCGCAACTCCGAACAGTGCGAAAATGCACATCGGAAGCGTGTAGTCATACTGTGTTACCTGCGCTCCGTCAACAAGGCGTGTGCCAACCTTGCAGTAGTTGTCAAGAACCTTGCCTATGAGCAGCGGGACAAGTCCCAGACCTATGTTCTGTACGTAGAATATCAGGGCGTATGCCGAGCCCAGAAGTTTCAGCGGGATGATTTTCGGCACGCTTGGCCACATGGCCGACGGCACCAGCGAAAATGCCACTCCAAGAAGTATCATGACCGCCGCGGCGAACCACCAGTAATTGAGAACCGGCAGGGCGAACAGTACATGGACCAGAATCAGCAGAACCGAACCTATTATCATGATTGTGGCTCCCTTTCCTTTCCTGTCATAGATGCCGCCGAACAGAGGTGTCATGATAAGGTTGCCGAAAGGAATCAGGCTTGGTATCAGACCTGCCAGCCAGCTTTCAACGCCGTATTTGTTCTCCATGAGCGACGTGGCGAACTTCAGGAACGGGAAGACTGCCGAATAGAACATGAGACACAGGAATGCAATGAGCCAGAATCCGCGGTTGGTTACAATCTGTTTCAGGTCCTTTACCTTGAAACTGTCATCATCGGTCTGTGCCGGTGCGGCTTCGGCATCGAATTTCCTGTCAAGTACACAGAACACAAGGTAAGCCAGAAATCCTATTGTCAGCAGCAGTGATGACAGCAGGATGGGGGCCGATACCGAAAAACGCCTGGCTACCATAGGACTTACAACCAGAGCTGCTGCTGTTCCGATGCGTGCAAGCGCCACCTGCACACCCAGCGCTGTGGCCATTTCCCTTCCCTGGAACCATTTGGCTATGACTTTTGAGACCGTAGTGCAGCAGTTCTCTACTCCCACGGCAAAGACCGCGTGACCTATGCAGGCTACCATTACCTGCGTGCGTATGCCGAAAATCTCGCCTTCATAGGGCGGAATGAATGCAATCGCATAGTATTTTGCCAGGGAACCGGCCAGCATGAGCAGGCATGTCACTATTCCGGTGAATCTTATGCCCATCTTGTCCAGCACAATGCCGCCGAGCACCAGCATGAACAGATATACATTGAACCAGCTGTATGCCGAATTGAACAGCCCGAATTCTGAACCGGACCAGTGCATCTGGTCTTCAAGCATGGTCATGAGCGGGGAGAGTGCATCGGTAAGAAAGTATCCCCACATCATGGTGAATGACACGATTACCAGCGTGGCCCATCGCGCAGATTTGCTTTCGCTGATTCTTTTCTGCAGCTTTTCTGTCATAGTTTCCGGAATAAGTGCGCAAATGTAGGAAAAAAACACTAATTTTGCAGCGCTGCTGCGAAGCAGATAAGATATACCGTTCAATAAAATGACACTTAACGAATTGACAGCGGTTTCTCCAATCGACGGCCGCTACCATGGCAAGACGCAGAATCTTGCAGCTTATTTTTCCGAGTTCGCCCTTATCAGATACAGGGTCAGGGTTGAAATCCAGTATTTTACCGCATTGTGCCAGTCGGGCCTGCCTCAGCTGAAGGCAATTCCGGCATCGGTTCTGGACCGTCTCCAGAGCGTATGGCAGGATTTTCAGGAGGCTGATGCACTTCACATCAAGGAGATAGAGAAGGTTACCAATCACGATGTCAAGGCGGTTGAGTATTTCATAAAGGAAAAATTCGATCTGATTCCCGAACTGGTTCCGTTCAAGGAATTCATACACTTCGGCCTGACTTCACAGGATATCAACAACACATCGGTTCCGCTGTCAATAAAGGAGGCGCTTGAAAACGAGTACTATCCTGCAATTCAGAGTCTCATTGACAAGCTTGAGGAATATGCACAGCGCTGGAAGGATGTACCTATGCTGGCCCGCACACACGGACAGCCTGCGTCACCGACACGCCTGGGCAAGGAAATAGAGGTCTTTGCATATCGTCTGCGCCAGCAGCTCAGACAGCTCAAGGCTGTTCCGATGAGTGCCAAGTTCGGCGGAGCGACCGGAAACTTCAATGCACATCACGTCGCTTTCCCCGATATTGACTGGAAGAGTTTTGCCGAAAAGTTCCTTTCGGAGAAGCTTGGCCTGGAACGCGAGGAATACACCACGCAGATTTCAAACTATGATAACCTGGCAGCCCTGTTCGATGCGATGAAGCGCATGAACACAATCCAGATTGACATGAACCGTGACTTCTGGCAGTACATTTCAATGGAATACTTCAAGCAGCAGATCAAGGCCGGCGAGGTAGGCTCAAGCGCCATGCCTCACAAAGTCAACCCGATTGACTTTGAAAATGCCGAAGGCAATCTTGGCATGGCAAACGCCATCCTGGAGCAGCTTGCGCGCAAGCTGCCTGTATCGCGTCTGCAGAGAGACCTTACGGACTCGACTGTAATCCGCAATGTGGGCGTTCCGTTCGGTCATCAGATGATTGCCATTGCAAGTTCAATGAAGGGACTTGGCAAGCTGCTCATCAACGAATCCCGTATAGCACAGGATCTTGACGGATGCTGGAGCGTTGTAGCCGAAGCCATCCAGACCATTCTGCGCCGCGAGGGCTATCCGCATCCGTATGAAGCCCTGAAGGAACTTACACGTACCAACAGTGCCATTACCCGTGATTCCATCATGGGATTCATTGACACTTTGAACGTGTCCGATGCCGTGAAGTCGGAACTTCGCGCAATCGCTCCCGGCAACTATACCGGCATCTGACACATCAGCATGGATTCCCCGCTAGTAATAACAATAGAACAAATCGTAACAAAAAGGCCGTGAGGGCCAGAATCAAATTATGGAAACAGAAAAAGGTAATGAATTTTTCTTTGATGGCGACAACGACAGTTTTGGTCGCGAACGCCGCAGTGAGGGACAGAACGGAAACCGTCGTGAAGGACGTCCGCGTTTTGTTAGAGCAGACGGACAGAACCGCCCGCAGTATTCAAGAGTAGAACGCCCGGCACGTTATGATGACGGCTATCAGCGCCACTCTTCACATTATGGCCAGAACGGTCAGGAAGGCCAGCCGCGTTTCTACCGGGAGCGTATGGAAGGCCAGGAAGGCGGATACCAGCCACGTCAGGGCGGTTACGGCCGCGATAACGGTTACAGCCGTGAAGGAGGTTACCCGCGTCAGAATGGCGGTTATGGCCGTGAAGGCGGATACCAGCCGCGTCAGGGTGGCTACAGCCGTGATAACGGTTACAGCCGCGAAGGCGGTTATCAGCGTCAGAATGGCGGCTATGGCCGTGAAGGCGGTTATAACCGTGAAGGCGGCTACCAGTCGCGTCAGGGCGGTTACCAGCAGCGCGGCGGATTCAAGAAACCTGCGCGCAAGCCGGACAGCCGCAAGCGTATATCGTTTACCGATGTCATACATAATCCCGATGAGGAGATACGTCTGAATAAGTATCTTGCCAATGCCGGCGTATGTTCGCGCCGTGAAGCCGATGACTTCATCAAGGCAGGTGTTGTCAAGGTAAACGGGGTTACCGCCACTGAAATGGGCACAAAGGTGAAACGCGGTGACAACGTATTGTTCCATGACCAGCTGGTAAGCATTGAACGCAAGATATACATTCTTCTCAACAAGCCCAAAGACTGCGTTACTACTGTCGATGACCCTCAGGAGCGCAAGACCGTCATGGACTACATAAAAGGCGCCTGCAAGGAACGCGTATATCCTGTCGGACGTCTTGACCGCAATACTACGGGTGTGCTGCTTCTTACCAATGACGGTGAGATGGCAACCCGCCTCACTCATCCCAAATTCCTCAAGAAGAAGATCTATCACGTCCGTCTTGACCGCAACGTAAGCGAGCAGGATATGCAGAAACTGCTTGACGGCGTATGCATCGGTGAAGAGGAGAACGACATTGTACGTGCTGACGAGGTAAGCTACGTGAACGATGACAAGACTCAGGTGGGCATTGAAATACATTCGGGCCGTAACCGTGTTGTACGCCGCATGTTCGATGCTTTGGGCTATCATGTCGCCAAGCTTGACCGTGTGCAGTTTGCCGGTCTGACAAAGAAGCATCTGCGTCGGGGAGACTGGCGTTTCCTTACCGAGAAGGAAGTGAACATGCTCCGTATGGGCGCATACGAATAATACCGCTAATCAATTAGAAACAATGGATATCAAGAGAACGAGAATAGCCGATCTGCTCAAGCGCACCGATTTCGGACAGCAGGTACTGGTCAAAGGCTGGGTGCGTACACGCCGCGGCAGCAAAGCCGTAAGTTTCATTGCGCTGAATGACGGCTCGACCATAAAGAATGTTCAGGTGGTGGCCGATCTTGACAAGTTCAGTGATGAACTGATGAAGCAGATAACCACAGGTGCCTGTCTTAGCGTAACCGGAACCATGGTCGAGAGCATCGGCTCAGGTCAGGCCGTTGAAATTCAGGCAACCGACATACAGGTTCTTGGAACCTGCGGCGATGACTATCCCATGCAGAAAAAGGGACAGAGCTTCGAGTATATGCGCCAGCACGCACACATGCGCCTGCGTACTAACACATTCGGCGCAGTGATGCGCATACGCCACAATATGGCATTTGCAATCCACCAGTATTTCCACAATCACGGTTTTTTCTACTTCCATACTCCGCTCATTACAGCCTCAGACTGTGAAGGTGCAGGACAGATGTTCCAGGTTACCACCCTTGACCTTCAGCGCATAGCCAAATCGGGCAAAGTGGATTATGACCAGGATTTCTTCGGCAAACCGGCCAGCCTGACCGTATCGGGCCAGCTGGAAGGCGAACTTGGTGCAACGGCACTTGGTGCAATATATACTTTCGGTCCTACATTCCGTGCCGAAAACTCCAACACGCCGCGTCATCTGGCCGAGTTCTGGATGATTGAGCCCGAAATAGCTTTCATGGACCTGGTGGAACTTATGGATCTTGAAGAGGATTTCTTGAAGTTCTGCATCAACTGGGCACTTGAACATTGTCAGGACGACCTTGAATTCCTGAACAGCATGGTTGATAAAGGCCTTATTGAACGCTTGAAGAGCGTAGCCAATACCGAATTCGTACGTCTGCCGTACAGCAAGGGTATTGAGATTCTTCAGGACGCCATTGCCAAAGGCCACAAGTTCGAGTTCCCATGCAACTGGGGCGATGACCTGGCCAGCGAACACGAGCGGTATCTTGTCGAGGAGTATTTCAGGAAGCCGGTCATAATGACCAACTATCCGAAGGCCATAAAGGCATTCTACATGAAGATCGATGCCGAGAAACCGATGTGCATGGGCAAACAGCAGGAAGAGACCGTTCAGGGTACCGATGTGCTGTTCCCGCAGATTGGCGAAATCATTGGAGGCTCGGTCCGTGAAGAGAACTATGACAAGCTGATGAATGAAATAGAAAGCCGTAATATCCCGATGAAGGACATGTGGTGGTATCTTGACACCCGCCGTTTCGGTTCATGTCCGCACGCCGGATTCGGATTGGGATTCGAACGTCTTATGCTGTTCGTCACCGGCATGCAGAACATACGCGATGTCATTCCGTTCCCCAGGACTCCGCGCACTGCGGAGTTCTGAGGAACGGAATGTTCCTTTTCTAATTCCACCCCTAAATCCCCGCCAGCGGGGACTTGGTCGCTTCGCTCCGAATCGTCCATTCTGCGCACTGCGGAGTTCTGAGGAACTTTGCGAATTGAAACAGTAAAGCCTTCTCCATGCGGGGAAGGCTTTGCTGTTTTTCAATGAGTCGCTTCTTCTTTTTTATTATTCGGGTTCGGGAGCAGGAACGTCTTCTTGAACCGTTATTGTGCATGTTGCGGACTTTCCGTCTGCCGTTGCGGTTATGGTAGCTTCGCCCACTGCTTTTGCCGTCACAACGCCATTGCTTACCGTAGCTACATCAGCATTGTTGGTTGTCCAGGTTACGGTCTTGTCAGTTGCGTCATCGGGCTTGACTGTCGGTGTCAGCGTCACTGTCTCACCGGCTTTCAGTGATGCTGATGTCTTGTCCAGTGTCACGCTTGTCACCGGTGTGGGCACTACCGTTATGGTGCATGTTGCAGTCTTTTCACCTGCCTTTGCGGTAATGGTTGCAGTACCCACCTTCTTTGCCGTCACAACGCCATTGCTTACCGTAGCTACATCAGCATTGTTGGTTGTCCAGGTTACGGTCTTGTC
>JAZUFX010000055.1:0-27241 GCA_045640885.1 Bacteroidaceae bacterium
TTAACAAGCCCCGGATATGCCGATGTCGCATGAAGTGTTCCAATGCAGACGTATGCCAACAGCACTCCGCATAAAAGAGTTTTCACCCGATGTATCATATGCAATTGAATCTGTTTTGAAATGAATAAAAAAAACGGCAGTTCAACCAACCTCGCTTATAATCAGTGGCAAGTTAGCGAAAAAAATCATTAATGCACAAGAAAGGATTGGGAAACAATTGCTCCGGGACATTATGGATGTAATTCTTTACACTGGTAAGATTAATTTGCACATTTCAAAACAGATTCTAAGTCATATCCGCAAAAGAATGAGTACTTTTGCACCCAATTGAGAAAACAGTCAAAACTATATGGAACTGGCAAGCAAATACAATCCCGCCGACGTAGAGGGGAAATGGTACAAGTACTGGGAAGATAACCGTATGTTTCATTCAGAACCGGACGGCCGTCAGCCGTTTACGGTAGTCATCCCGCCACCGAATGTGACCGGTGTGCTCCACATGGGACACGTTCTGAACGAGACAATCCAGGACATACTGGTACGCCGTGCCCGTATGCTCGGCAAAAACGCCTGCTGGGTTCCCGGAACGGACCACGCATCGATTGCCACTGAGGCCAAGGTCATAAAACGCCTTGCCGAACAGGGCATCAGGAAGAGTGACCTGACCCGCGAACAGTTCCTTGAGCATGCCTGGGCATGGAAGGAAGAGCATGGAGGCATCATTCTGAAACAGCTGCGCCAGCTTGGCTGCAGCTGCGACTGGGAGCGTACATCGTTCACCATGGACGGACCACGGTCCGAAAGCGTCATCAAGGTGTTCTGCGACCTGTACGACAAAGGCCTGATATACCGTGGCCTGCGCATGGTCAACTGGGATCCGGAACGTCAGACAGCCCTGTCGGACGAGGAAGTAATCTATCACGATGAGCATTCACATCTGTTCTATCTGAAATACTATGTTGACGAGCCGGCCGGAAGCACAGACGGTCAGGAGGCCGATGCACAGACCATTGCTGCCACCGATCAGTTTGACCCGACTGTAAAGCACCAGATAATACACCGTGACGCACAGGGCCGCCGCTACGCAGTTGTAGCCACTACCCGTCCTGAGACCATCATGGGCGATATTGCCGTCTGCATCAACCCCAAAGACCCCAAGAACACCTGGCTCAAGGGCAAGAAGGTCATCGTTCCTCTGGTAAACCGTGTCGTTCCAATCATTGAAGACCGTTACGTCGAGATTGAATTCGGCACCGGCTGTCTGAAGGTCACTCCGGCCCACGACGTGAACGACTACGCACTCGGACAGAAATACAACCTTGACATAATTGACATATTCAATGCCGATGCAACCATTTCCGAAGCAGCCGGCATGTATGTGGGCATGGACCGCTTTGACTGCCGCAAGCAGATATGCAAGGACCTTGATGCCGCCTGTCTCCTTGAAAAGACCGAGGACTACGACAACAAGGTGGGCTACAGCGAGCGCACCAATGTGCCCATTGAACCGCGTCTTTCACTGCAGTGGTTCATCAGGATGCAGCATTTTGCCGATATAGCACTGCCGCCGGTCGAGAACGATGACATACGCTTCTACCCGACCAAGTACAAGACGACATACCGCAACTGGCTTGAGAACATCAAGGACTGGTGCATAAGCCGCCAACTCTGGTGGGGTCACCGCATCCCCGCATATTTTCTGCCGGGTCAGGAAGGCGTAAAGGACGAGGACCGCAAGTATGTTGTAGCCGAGAACATTGACAAGGCAGTAGAGAAGGCGCGCAGGATTGCAGGTTACGAAAACGTGACAGCCGCACAGCTTTCACAGGACGAGGGTGCTCTTGACACCTGGTTCTCGTCATGGCTATGGCCCGTAAGCCTGTTTGACGGCATTACCGACCCAGGCAACAGGGAAATTGAATACTACTATCCGACCAATGATCTGGTCACCGGCCCGGACATCATATTCTTCTGGGTTGCCCGCATGATTATGGCAGGTTACGAATACATGGGCAAGATGCCGTTCAAGAACGTCTATTTTACCGGTATTGTACGTGACAAGCTGGGCCGCAAAATGTCCAAGAGCCTTGGCAACAGCCCGGATCCGCTTGACCTCATTGAAAAATACGGCGCCGACGGTGTCCGCATGGGTATGATGCTCAGTGCCCCTGCCGGCAACGACATTCTGTTTGACGAGAGCCTTTGCGAACAGGGACGCAACTTCAACAACAAGATATGGAACGCATTCCGCCTTACCCAGAGCTGGCAGGTAGCTGACATCGAACAGCCCGAGAGTTCACGTCTGGCCGTCGAATGGTTCCGTTCGCAGCTGGCCCGCACGGCAGCCGAGATGGATGACCTCATGTCAAAGTACCGCATAAGCGAGGCTCTGATGGCAATCTACAGACTGTTCTGGGACGAATTTGCAAGCTGGTATCTTGAAATCATAAAGCCTGCATACCAGCAGCCCATTGACCGCGCCACATTCAACGCCACCATGAGCCTGTTTGAAAAGCAGCTTATGCTTCTGCATCCGTTCATGCCGTTCATCACCGAAGAGCTTTGGCAGAATGTATGCCCGCGTCAGGCAGGACAGACCATCATGACCCAGAGCATTCTTGATATGAATGCCATGAAGGCCGATGAAGGAATACTGTCACTGTTCGAACAGGCCAAGCAGATTGTAACAGAAATCCGTTCAATACGCAAGTCAAAGAACATAGGCCCGCGCGAACCGCTCACAGTCGAAGCTGTAGGCCAGAATCCGGTCCAGGCCATGAATAGCGTCATAATGAAGATGGCCGGGCTTGATGATATCGTGGTTGTTCCTGCAAAGGGCGAAGGCACATCGGCCTTCATGGTCGGGACTCAGGAATTTGCAATACGTCTGGGCGGTCTCATTGACGTCAAGGCCGAACTGGAGAAGCTGCAGGCCGAACTTGAGCACCTTGAAGGATTCCTGAAAGGCGTGAACGCGAAACTTGCAAACGAAAACTTCGTAGCCCACGCACCTGCCGCAGTCGTTGAAAACGAGCGCAAGAAACAGGCCGACGCCACACAGAAAATAGCAACAATCAAAGAGAGCATGGCAGCTCTTTCAAAGTAACACATAATGGAAGAAACAAAGAAAAACGAGCAGAAAGGCGGCAATTACGCCCTGCTTGTCATACTGGTGATTGTTCTGGCCGCTGCCGCAATATACTTTTTCATTGACAGCAGCAGAAAGGACAAGAACATCGAGGAAATGACCGAACTTTTCGAGTTGGAAAAGGAGGAAATGGAAAATGAATATTCCAGTTTCGCCGTCCAGTATGACGAACTTCAGGTCCACCTTTCAAACGATTCCCTTATCCATCAGCTGGAAAAGGAGAAAATGCGTACCCAGCAGCTTCTTGAGCAGTTGCGCCAGACTCAGGCCAGCAATGCAGCGGAAATAAGGCGTCTGAAGAAAGAACTTGAGACTGTACGCGCCGTGATGCGTTCATACGTGGCACAGATTGACTCATTGGACCGTGTCAACAAACAGTTGGTAAAGGAGAACACCCAGGTACGCCAGAAATATACCGAAGCCGCACAGCAGGTTGACCGTCTTACGATAGAGAAGCAGCAGGCCGAAGAGATCATTGCACTGGCTTCACAGTTGGATGTATCGGCCTTTACATTCGCAGCCAGGAACAAACGCGGCAAGACCGAGACCAAGGTCAAGAATGTCACGAAGTTCGTGCTTGACTTCACCATTGCAAAGAACATTACCGCAGGCACTGGAGAGAAGACTGTATATGCCAGAATCCTGTGTCCCAACGGTGATCCGCTTGTAAAAGATTCTTCTGACACTTTCAAGTACCAGAATGTCACCATTGGGTATTCGGCAAAGAAATACATTGAATACACCGGCGAGCAGCAGGATGTGACCATGTACTGGGATGTTGAAGAATATCTCGAGGCTGGAATATACACCGCATTCATTTTTGTTGACGGTGTGATGATTGGCGAACAGAACCTCATCCTTAAATGAGTACGTTCCGCGACTTGGGGGTATCGGCCCCGATTCTTCAGGCAATAGAAGAACTTGGGTTCAAAGAGCCCATGCCGGTACAGGAAAAGGCTATTCCGTTCCTGCTGTCTCCAGGCAGCGGCGACGTCGTGGCACTTGCACAGACCGGAACCGGCAAGACAGCTGCGTTCGGCATTCCCGTGATACAGCAGACCGATACTGACAGTACAGATGCCCAGTTCCTGATTCTCAGCCCTACCCGTGAACTTTGCATGCAGATTGCGGCCGATCTTGCCGACTATTCAAAATACATTGACGGTCTGCACATAATCCCGATGTACGGAGGCACGTCAATTGAGAACCAGATACGCAATTTCCGCCGTGGCGCCCACATCATTGTTGCAACGCCAGGACGTCTCATAGATCTTATGGAGCGCGGTGTCGTCAAACTTGACACCATACGCACCGTCATACTTGACGAGGCCGATGAAATGCTCAACATGGGGTTCTCGGAAGCACTTGAGACCATACTGCAAGCCGTTCCCGTTGAACGTAAGATGCTTATGTTCTCGGCAACCATGAGCCGCGAGATAAGTGCCATCTCAAAGAAGTATCTGCACGACGCACAGGAAATTGTCATAGGCAGCCGCAACGAAGGCGCGCAGAACGTGGACCACGTCTATTACATGGTTCATGCCAAGGACAAGTACCTTGCCCTGAAACGCATAGTTGACTACTACCCGGACATTTATGCAATAATATTCTGCCGCACGAAACTGGAAACCCAGGAAATTGCCGACAAGCTTATCCAGGACGGATACAACAGCGATTCGCTTCACGGAGACCTGTCGCAGGCACAGCGCGACCTTGCAATGAACAAGTTCCGCCGCCGCCAGCTGCAGATTCTGGTTGCGACCGATGTGGCAGCACGCGGTCTTGATGTCGATGACCTTACACATGTCATCAACTACGGATTGCCCGATGACACCGAAAACTACACCCACCGCAGCGGCCGTACCGGCCGTGCCGGAAAGACCGGCACATCAATCTCCATCATAAACCTCAGGGAGAAAAGCAAAATACGCATCATTGAAAAGGCAATCGGCAAGCAGTTCCAGCAGGGAACGATGCCTACCGGACAGCAGATTTGCGAGAAACAGCTCATCAAGGTGATTGATGACCTTGAGCATACCCAGGTCGATGAGGAACAGATTGCCCGTTTCCTGCCCGAGGTATTCCGCAAGTTCGACTGGCTTGACAAGGATGATATTGTAAAGCGCGTGGTAATGCGTGAGTTCGGACGTTTCATGAAATACTACAGCAATGCGCCCGAGCTTGAAGAAGTCAAGTCCGGCAAGGGCGACAAGTCGGACCGTGCCGAGGAACGCGCCTCACGCAAACGTGACCGCAGCCACAAACCCGAAGAAGGCTTCACCCGTCTGTTCATCAACGTAGGCAAGGTTGACGGCATTCATACCAGCCAGATAATAGAACAGATCAACCAGCGTCTTCATGGTCCGCGCATTGACATAGGCCGCATTGACCTTATGAAGACTTTCTCGTTCTTTGAAGTCCAGTCCGATGCCGCACAGGACGTTGTCGATGCTCTTTCAGGGTCATATATGAAAGGCCGTCAGATCAATGTCGAGATAGCCGAAGCCAACAATGGCGGCCAGAACGGCCGTCAGGAACGGAAGTCACGTCCTGAAAGAGAAGAGCACCGTTCACGTCCAGAGCGTCCTGACAGGGATGACCGCCAGTCACGCCACGAAAGGGATGACCGTCCTTCAAAACGTAACGGACGTCATTCCGCAGGAAATGACCGCAGAGAGAAGCCTGCCAAGTCAAAGAAGGAGTCAAAAAAGGACCGCCGCAGTCCGTCACGTGCGCCCTACGCCAACAGCGGCAGCCCACGTTCCGAACGAGGCGGAAGGAAAGGACGTGCCGTAAGCGATGAGGACTGGCGCAAGTTTTTTGAATAATAACTTTTTAAAAACCGATACACGACTATGAGACATTTTGGAAAAATGCTTGCCGTTGCCGCTTTGGCAATGATTTCTTACAGTGCAAACGCGGAACTTGCTCCACAGTGGAGTAAAGGTACCATGATTGGTAACATCAACATCGGTGCAGTTCCTTTCGGCAGTTCCGTTTCACTTGATTATGTACTGGTTGATGAATGGTGGAAGGGTCATTTCTCAGTTGGCGGCGAATTCGACATAGCCGATAACGACCGTGACAACCGCCATTATGACAACTACAAATGCACCGCAATAGGTGTGACCCCGCGCGCCACTTACGGTATCAACATCACTCCTGAATTTGAAGTTCATGCCACCATGTGCGTTGGATTCGGAGTAAGGACGTGGTCATGGAGATATGAGAACTACAAATACGAGGATAACGAATCTTTTGTATTGTGGAATGAATTTGTAGGTTGCCGTTATTTCTTCAATGACTGTTTCGGCGTCATGGCTGAGACCGGTTACTCCAACTGGTTCCCGGAGTTCCGTCTGGGTTTCAACTTCAAGTTCTAAGCCCACACATACCGGTTACCCCAACACCAGCATCTGGCAGCGGGCGCAGTCAAAGCGAAGTTCAAAGCGGCGGCCGTCGCTGCTTTGAAGATACAGTGGTTCAGCCAGTCCGACAGTATTGTAGGACTGGCTTTGACGTTTGCGGCATGCGCCCAAGGCATACCTCAGGCAGTGCCGGCAATACATTATCGGAACCGATGCGGGCTGTTGCCTTTCAAAGGCATAGTCAACGGACGTGACACCGTGGTTCATATAGAAAGAACGGGCCTGCTCGTTGAATACGTTGCCAAGATATGTGAGCTGCCTTTGCGGACAGTCCGTCTGACCGGATGCGGCATTTCGGACGGGACGTATCCGCGCTTCGGCACGGGCGGCAGTCAAGGCATTGCAACCCTGACGGCGCAAATCGGACAGAAGTGAGGATGGCACGAACCAGTTGCCGGACATATTTACCCTGATGTCCGATGCCTTGAACTCCGTATTGCCGAGTTTTGAGAGTTGCAGACGTATGTTGGCATCCTGCGGTGTTCGGGCAGTTTCATGGGCAAAATTCAAAGAGACACCGGCTTGAACGCCATCGGCATCGGTCAGCGACAGTGCAAAACCTTTTTCCGTATCGGTGAACTCCATGTCGACATCAATCCTGCGGACTGCCGATTCCTTTGAGAGTACACTTTCAAAAGTTGCGTCCTGATTGCGCCATACCCTGTCACCGACTCTGATTGACGGCATCTGTCCGCTTTCAAGATAAAGATATACGCATCCGCCCTCGACACGGTTCACGCGAAAGCCGCGCAGTTCTCCGCTGCGGTCAAAATAGCACAGACCGTCTCCATTGTGGAATGGTGCTCCGCTGCAGCGTATCCAGCCGCGTCCCACTTCGCTCACTGTTCCCATGCCCTCGCCTATTGACTTGGGCGTATCAAACGAGTACATGTCATCGCTGCGGCCATGAAGGAAATAATCCGTAAAGCCCCGGTTGAAACTTTTTTCGGGAGAAGGCTCAAAAGTAAGACACACGTTACCGGCCGATGCAGGCAGGTATTCCGGCCTGTGTCCAATCACCCTGTCTATGGCCTGACGGTATGCCGCCACAATGTTCTTTACATAACAGACATCCTTCAGGCGGCCTTCAATCTTCATCGAGCATACACCGGCGTCCATCATTTCCTCCAGATACGGCATGCGGTTCATGTCACGCAGTGACAGAAGATGTTTGCCCCGGATAAGCGTATGTCCGGCAGCATCGTTCAAATCGAACTTCAGACGGCAGAACTGGGCGCATTCGCCACGGTTGGCACTGCGTCCGAAACAGAACTGGGAGGCGTAGCACTGTCCGCTGTAACTGACACACAGTGCGCCATGCACAAAGCACTCAAGCTCGACATCGGGACAAGCCTCATGTATTTCACTTATCTCGGCAAGTGACAGTTCACGCGCCAGCACCACCCTGGAAAAACCGCAGGCAGACAGGAATTTCACCTTTTCAACGCTGCGCACATCACATTGGGTGCTGGCATGAAGGGCAATGGGAGGCAGGTTCATCTGCAGCAGCGCCATATCCTGAACCAGCAGGGCATCGGCACCGGCCTCGTACAGTTGCCATATCAGTTTCCCGGCGTCCTGCAGTTCGTCATCACGCAGAATGGTGTTGACCGTGACATATACTTTTGCCCAGTACCTGTGAGCGAACTCGCACAGGGTCGCAATGTCTTCGATGCTGTTTCCCGCAGCCTGACGGGCGCCGAAACGTTCCGGGCCTATATAAACGGCATCGGCCCCATGCCTGATTGCCTCAATGCCGCACTCCAGATTCCTGGCCGGAGCAAGCAGTTCTATTTTCTTTCCTTCCTTCATTTTACCAGATATGGGCTCTCTTTTCGGGAGCGATGTACATGGCATCGGCCTCTGTTATGCCAAAGGCGCTGTACCATTCGTCAATATGCTGCAAGGTGGCATTCACACGCAGTCTTGACAAAGCGTGCTCGTCACTCTTTGTCTGCTGCAGAACCAGCTCGTCACTGATGTTCTCGGCCCAGGTGCAGGCGTATGCAATGAAGAAGCGCTGCTGCGGAGTCAGGCCCATGCTGTCCTCAAGCGGCTTTTCTTTCAGTTTCTCCATGAATGCGTCAAATGCCACGGTCAGACCGCCATGATCCGCGATATTCTCTCCAAGCGTCAGTTCCCCGTTAGCACGGACGCCCGGCAGCACCTCAATGCTGTCAAAAAATCCGGCAAGCACATTTACCCTGCGGTTGAAGCGCCGTGTATCGGCAGGAGTCCACCAGTCTTTCAGATTGCCGTCCTTGTCAAACTGACGGCCTTCGTCATCGAAGCCATGGGTCATCTCATGTCCGACAATCGAACCTATGGCTCCGTAATTGAAGGCGTCATCGGCCTCCATGTCAAAAAACGGGTACTGCAGTATTCCGGCGGGAAAGCATATCTCGTTGACCGACGTGTCATAGTACGCGTTTATTTCCTGAGGAGTCATGCCCCACTCTGTCTTGTCGACAGGTTTGCGGAACTTGCGCTCCACCATTTCGTTCCAGAAGAAACGGCTTATCTCCACATTGTTCTCGAACAGGGATTTGGCAGGATCAATGTTCATGCCCGAATAGTCTCTCCATTTGTCGGGATATCCTATCTTGAAACGGAATGCGTCCAGTTTCTCATGTGCCTTGGCCTTTGTTCTGTCAGACATCCATTGCTGGGCGTCAATCCTGCGGCCCAAAGCCTTCTGCAGACATGCGAACATGTCTTTCATGCGTTCCTTTGCCGTTTCCGGGAAATACCGTTTCACATACAGCCGTCCCAATGCCTCGCCAAGCGTTCCGCTCACTGTGGCAGTGGCACGTTTCCACATGGGCTTCTGCTCCTGCTGACCGCTAAGAATGCGTCCGTAGAAATCAAAATCGGCTTCATCCATATCGGCACCGAGCCTGGCACCGTTCGAGTCTATCATCTGCCACTCCATAAGGATTTTCTGATCCTCGAGAGTTTCCTCATTCAAAATGCGTATGGCCTCACGAATGGCATCGGGTTGCCCGACGTCAACGTGGTCAACGCCGTCAAGACCTAACAGATGGAAAAACAAGTCCCAGTCAAAGCCCTTGAAGTTCCTTTTCAGGGCCTTATATGTCATTTTATTGTAATTGGCCTGAGGGTCGCGCAACTGCACATTTGTACGACTGGCTTTGGCCAGACGCTTTTCTATGCGCCATATTACCCTCATACGGGACTTTGCTTCACGTTCTCCATAACCGGCCAGCATAAGCATGCGCACTATATGATGCTTGAATGCCGCACGTATTTCCCGTGTCTTGCTGTCGCGGTCCATATAGTACTCACGGTCGCCGAGTGTCAGTCCTCCCTGACACAGCCCTACAATGTTTGCGTTGCTGTCACCCATATCCGGACCTATTCCGACATCAAAATAGCCGGTCACTCCATACGGGTCAAGTTCAACCATAACTGGCATCAGATCTTTTTTTTCTGAAATGGCACCGATACGCTGCATTGCCCATTTCATTGGACCGATACCCTCACGGTTACGGCGGTCCGTGTCCATGACCAGATTATACAAATCGGCAATGCGCGCCTCGTCACTGCCTTTTGCATTCTGCCGCGACAGCACTTCATCTATCAGACCTTTCAGTTGCTCACGGTTCTTTTCCGCCAGTTCATCGTATGTTCCATAGCTGGAATACTGGGCTGTCAACGGGTTGGCATCCAGCCATCCTCCGCAGCTGAATCTATAAAAATCAGAACCGGGCTTTACAGTCCGGTCCATATTGTCTTCTCTTATTCCTATGCCAACGCCCATCGCAGCAATGTTTTACCAGATAGCGGCACGTTTTTCCACCGGCAGATACAACGAGTTGTCCTCTGTAACGCCAAAGGCATCGTACCATGCATCGATATGGGGCAGAGTGCCATTAACACGCCAGCGGCTGAGTGAGTGTACATCGCTCTTGGTCCTGTTGCGAATCTCTTCGTCGCGAATGTTACCGGCCCACACACCGGCGTACGCCATAAAGAAACGTTGTTCCGGCGTATAGCCTTCCTTGTCAGGAAGCGGATTATCCTTGGTAGCATTCCTGAATGCCTGATATGCGACCATCAACCCGCCATGGTCTGCTATGTTCTCGCCGAGGCACAACTCGCCATTCGCCTTCAAGCCGGGCAGCACCTCAATTGCACTGAAATGGTCGGCAATGACCTTGACGTGTTCGTTGAAACGGTCAGCATCACCCTCGGCCCACCAGTCATTCATATTCCCGTCCTTGTCAAACTGACGGCCCTGGTCATCAAAACCGTGAGTCATCTCGTGACCGATGACGACACCGATTGCGCCATAGTTGAACGCATCATCGGCATTCATGTCAAAGAACGGATACTGAAGTATTCCGGCCGGGAAACATATTTCGTTGGTCGTAGGGTTGTAATACGCATTAACTGTCTGCGGGGTCATGAACCATTCTGTATTGTCAACAGGCTTCCCCAACTTGCGTTCAATGGCATCGGCAAGCATGAAATGCGAAATCTCTATCATATTCTCGACCATATTCTTTGAAGGATCTATTTCCATACGGCTGTAATCCCTCCACTTGTCCGGATAGCCTATCTTTACATGGAACGCGTCCAGTTTTTCATGGGCACGGGCCTTTGTCGAGTCGCTCATCCAATCCTGTTCATCAATGCGCTGGGCCAGTGCGGTCTGCAGATTACGTACCAGTTCCTCCATACGCGCCTTTGACGATGCAGGAAAATATTTCTCGGTATATAATTGGCCGATAGCCTCGCCCAACACACCGCTTACGGTGCTGGTAGCACGCTTCCACATGGGCTGCTGCTCTTTCTTGCCGCTCATCACGGTTCCATAGAAATCAAAGTTGGCACGGTCAAAGTCCTGTGTGAGTCTTGATGCACATCCGTCAATAATCTGCCACTCCATATATGCCTTATGGTCCTCATAGGGCACCTCGGCCAGAATACGCTCCACCTCATGTATAGGTTCTGGCTGATTGACATCAATATCTTCAATGCCCTCCATTCCCATGGTCTTGAAATACAGATTCCAATCTATTCCACCGTAGTCTTCAAGCAGTTTGGAGTATGACATCTTATGATAGTTGGCCAATGGGTCGCGCAGCTGGACTCCGCTGTATGATTTGTCTGCAATCAGTGTCTCTATGTTCAACACGCTCTCCATTTTACGTGTAGCCGTTTCCTCGTCAAAGCCATACAGCATGAACATACGGACGATGTGTTTTCTGAAAGCCTCACGGATGGCGGCAGTGGCATCGTCAGTATCAAGATAATACTCTTTCTCGCCAAGCGACAGACCGCCCTGTCCCACACCTACGATGTTCATTCTGCTGTCCATCATGTCCGCACCTATGCCAACGCCAAAATAGCCGGCTGCCAAGCCGTCGTATTCCAAAGCCACCATGGCCGGAAATACCTGTTCCTGGCTGTTAATTGCCTCAACCATATCAATGAAAGGCTTGATTGGAGCCGTGCCTTCATTGTTGCGACGTACGGTGTCCATTACCAGATTGTACAAGTCCGCTATCTTCTGGGCATTCGTTCCATGCTCGTGTCTGGTGCTTACAATTTCGTCAATCAGTCCTTTAAGCTGGCTGCGGTTGTTCTCGGCCAGTTTGTCAAAACTGCCGAAGCGTGCATATTCATCGGTCAACGGATTGTTTTTCATCCATCCGCCGCACGCAAACTGAAAGAAATCATCACCCGGCACAGCCAGTGTATCCAGATTCTCCAGCTTCACACCCATATCTTCCCCCTTTGGAGCCTTGCTTGTACAAGCCGTCATTGTCATACCTGCCAGAACAGTCAGTATTAATATGTTTCTTCTCATTTTTCCACTCTCATGAAAATCAGTTACGCTGCACCACATCAGTACGGAACCAGAAATGGTTTCTGTCAAACGAGCTTGTCCAATAGGTGAAACGCTGGCTCATCCACAGGAAGCCGTAATGTTCCAGGTAGGCGATACCTATATTCTGACGGCCGACATTTGAATTGCTGCTTGCAAGAACGGCCTTGGAAGCGTAAATCATATAGTCATCGTATTCATCATGTTCCGTATAGCCGTCGCCCTGGCACAACATGACCGCAGTCTTTCCTTCGGCCTTTGCCGGCAGGATACATTTGGCCTCGCCGGTCAGAATATCAAGAAATCTGGTTATACCCTGAGGCTTGTAGTACGCTGCTATGGCCTCAACCTCTGCCTGGGTCAGACATTTTTTGTATATCTCGGCACAGTTATAGTATGTGTCGCCGTAAGTTACCACCCATGCTGACTCGTTATTCTCATTGTCCCACTGCGAACCGTTCGGGAACCATGGCTTGTTGTAATAGTCACGTTCCACAAGTTGTCTCTTCATGGCAAAATGTGCGCCCTTTATCTGGCAGATTGCCATGTCATCATGACGTTCAACCGGGTTGGCCTTGGCAAATGCTTCGTAATTGTCCTTGGCTGTCTTGATTACCGTAAGCATTGATTCACGGGTTCCGTCATTCAGGCCGTCCTTCAGCCTGTAATAGAACTCTGCCAGCATCATGCTTTGGGCAATCACAGCAAGATCGGCGCTTCTCAACCCTTCGCGTATGGCATAACCCTGTTCCTCCCAAGGAGTTGTATTGTAAACATACAGGTCGTAAATCTGATACAGATTTTTCCGTTCGACAACACTTTTTGTCAAGAAATCGATGAAATTCAGGTACTCCATACATGCCTTGTTTCCACCGATGGTGCCATCGCCCCATTCTACCGCAATCTGTTTGATAGCCTCATCGCTACCGTCACAGTTCTCAAGTAGCGTAAAGTAATAGTTGTTATAGTTCTTGAGCGGAGCGACATAATCGTTCAGGCGTTTGTTCAGATAAGTTTCATAAGTGGTGTTGTGATACAATTCCGTCAAATCGCTCAGTGCATCGTTCAAATCATCGATGGCCGACATTATTTCATCCAGTTTTTCAACTTCGGCCGAGCCGAACATATCATTGAAGAGAGCATTGCAGCCATAGGTCACGGCAGTCCTTGCGACAATCGGTCCAAGCCATGACAGGAACGATTCCATAAGGTTCGGAACGACCGGCGGTACGGGAATGGTTCTGCTGAAAGACTCTACGCCTGTGAATGACTTGTCCGGCATTGATAAATAGTTCTCCTTAAGCAGGCCGCTTCCAAACAGATCATTGATACTGCGATTGGAACGTGTCAGTATCTTGCGGGTCGACGTCAACATGGCGCCGCTCTCGGAGATTTCGAACGAAAACAGTATCCGTCCTTCACCGGCAGCCATAAATCCGCTCATTTTTCCGGCATCGTAACTCACTTTTGCAGAATTGCGGGTTTCGGCAAAAAAGCCGCCGTCCTCACCCATCACGACATTATACAATTCGGCATTCGTGCCTTGAATGTCAATTACCATACCACAGGGTAACTTGTCAACCGTTTCATTGAAAGGCCCCATCCACAAACCATCCAAAGGCATTTCGCAGTTCTCGGTCCTATCACATGATACCATGAACAATAATGCCAGGACCGGCACAACCTTAAAAAAAATCTGCTTCATAATCTTATCTTTATATGGTAAATATAGTTGTATAAATTACAACCGACGCACATAGTCCGCTATCGGTTGGGAAATGTGTCAGATCAATGACGTTTTATCAGACGTATCTGGAACACGCCGCCTGCGACGGTGCGTTCGCTGCTCTGAAAGCGCACGGTGACGCTTTGCTTTCCCTTCAGCAGTTCTTCCGGAATGTCATAGGTCACGTTCTGGAATTCCGCCTTGCTCCACCTGCGGAACAGCGACTCACCGGCAACCTTCTGACCGTCAATCATTATGTCAAAACGGCGGTTGAAATCGCTCTCGTTTCCCCAGTAGCGTACCATGAGCGAGAGGTCTGTACTGCCACCGGTAGCCATAGTATATTCAAAGAAGCCGCCGTTACGGGCATCGCGCCAGGCTTCGCCCTCGTAATTGCCCTTGTCTGAATTTTCCGCTTTCATCTGATGGTCGACCTCCGGCTGCTGTTCACCGGTCTCGACCTTGTCGACGGTACGTGCATCAAGTTCCAGACGTGCAGCTTCAACGGCAGCAAGTTCGTCCAGATGCTTCTGATACTGTTCCTGAGTCAGCATCAGATAATAGATGGAATATCGGCTGTCATGAATCCTGTAGAAAGGAACAAGCTCGGCATCAGCATACTTGCCATCAAACAGTTTGGCCGGAAACATCTTGAAACGGTCTGCACCGGACAGCTGTTCCAGGGATGCCAGTTTGGATTCCACATTTTCCTTGTCGCCGATTATATACGGTGCATCCAGGGCCGATACAAGTCTGCCGCCTGCAATGTGTTCCCAGCGACCGTCACCGGCAACCAGTCCAGCCATATCCTCGGTACCGGTCTTCACGCCCATAAGGACGGGGCCGTACTTTATGGCAATATAGTCATCGACACCCTCTATCTGTTCCGTGCTGTAGTGCATGGGCATTATGATTTCAACCTTGTCCCCCTTCTTCCATTTTCTCAGTATGTTCACATAAGACTGCGGTCCTTCGGTTATCTGAACCGGTTCACCGTTCACAGTAACTTTGAATTCGCCTTCACGGACCCAACCCGGATAACGCAGATTAAGATTGAACTTGACAGGTCTCTTCGGGTTGACCGTAATGACAGTCCTGTCCTCGTCGGGGAAGCGTGTTTCCTGAACCAGTTCGACTCCGTATTCCTTCCATGTCAGTTTTGATGCAATGAAAAGATTGACATACAGACTGTTGCCCCAATGTGCATATATGAATTCCCCATACTTGCCGTGATTCTCCATGCCTGTGCCTACACAGCACCACATTCCCTCGTTCGGCTGTGAATAAACGCGGTAATGGGCCGGACGCGCCGGAGTGAAATAAACATATCCGCCATGTTCCGGATGCTGGGTTGACAGTATATGGTTATAAAGCGCGTTCTCATAGAAATCGGCATATCCGGGACGCGGATTCTCAAAGAACAGGTCTTCGGTCAGTTTGAGCATGTTGTTGGTGTTGCACGATTCAGGTCCCTCGCGTTCCTCGACATAACTCCGATAGTCGCTTGGCTGCGGGAAATGCTCGCGGCGGCTGTTTCCGCCAAATGCGACAGAACGGTGGTTTGCCACCCTGTCCCAGAAAAACTCGCTGGCAATCAGATAATCCGGGTCTTCTGAAACCGTATAATACCTGGCAAAGCCCACGACTTTTGGAACCTGGGTGTTGGCATGCCTGTTGTCCAGATTGTCAACGCCGCTGACCATGCTGTCAAACAGCTGGTGATGTGTCCATTTCTTTGCTTCAGTCAGGTACTTGGGGTTCTTTGTCATCTGGTATGCATCGGCAAAGACCTCGTTCATGCCGCCAAACTCGGTATTCATCATGCTCTCCATCTGTTCCTGAGTCAGATTCTCAGTCACCCAGCAGCCCCAGTCGCATAGTTTCAGGAACATTTCACGTCCCTTTTCGCTGCCGGCATACAGCCATGTGTCGCGCAAGCCGGCCAATGTCTTGTGGATATTGTACCACGGCACCCAATACTTGCCGATTATTCCCGTGTTTCCTTCATGAATCTCATCCCAGATTATGTCACTGTCAGGCACGCCGCCCACATAGCCATGTTCCGACTGTTTCTGGCACTTGTCCAGTTCGTCAAGCATGTAGTTCATGCGCTCCAGACACTCTTCGTTGCCGGTCGATGCGTAATGGATTGCCAGTGCCGAAAGATAATGTCCGCCCACATGACCGTCCAAGCCCTCCCAGTTAGGAAACAGTTCACCCTTGGGTTCCAGCCCTGCCTGAATCAGGAACGGAGCCAGCAGGCGGTCCACGTCATATTCAAGCAGCACCTTGACGTTCAGATTCTGCGCATGCTTGAACGGTCCGTCCAGCAACTCCACATCGCCCAGACTGAACGCATGACTGTAAAGTCTCTCCTGGCCCGATGCCGCTACGTTTCCAAGCAGCATGGCCACCACCAGCATAGCCAACGCTTTCTTCATATCAGAAATCAGTTTATGTTATCCAATTCTGTCATTGCCTCCTCCCAACGGGATTCGGCACCGGCAAGATCGTTCTTGAGTTTGCCGTACGCTTCGAACATGGCAGGATTCGCAGCACCTTCGGGAGTTGCCATCCAGCCTTCCAGTTCCTTTATCTCGTTTTCAATGCGTGACACCTCCTTTTCGCAGTCAGTCACTTTCTTTTCTGCCTTCTTGCGCCTGCGTTCCTGTTCCTTGCGTGCCTCAAAGTCCTCTTTTCCCCCCACCGCCGGTTTTGAATCGGCCTTTACACCAGCCGCATTCCTGTCCGATGTTCCTTTCATACGCCCGATGTCGGAGAGCGAGTCCATATTCTTGCGCTGCAGGAAATCGTATATGCCGCCCAGATGTTCGCGCACTTTGCCGTCACCGAATTCATACACCTTGCTTACAAGTCCGTCCAGGAATTCGCGGTCATGGCTTACAACGATTACGGTGCCGTCAAATGCCAGGATAGCTTCTTTCAGCACATCCTTGGTCACCATATCCAGATGGTTCGTAGGCTCGTCAAGAATAAGCAGGTTATTCGGAGTCAGGAGCAGTCTTATCATGGCCAGACGGCTGCGTTCACCGCCCGAAAGGACCTTGACTTTCTTCTGGTTCTCATCGCCCCCGAACATGAAAGCACCGAGAATATCATTTATACGGGTACGGACATCGCCGGCGGCAACCCTGTCGATGGTGTCATATACGGTCAGCTCGTCATCAAGCAGTTGAGCCTGATTCTGTGCATAATATCCTATTTTGATATTGTGTCCTATTTTCAGAACACCGTCAAAGGGTATCTCGCCCATGATGCACTTGACCAGAGTCGATTTGCCCTCTCCGTTACGTCCCACAAAGGCGACTTTCTCCCCGCGCTTTATAGTCAGATCGACACCGCTGAACACCGTGTGGCTGCCGTATGTCTTGGCAACGCCCTCACAAATGACCGGATAGTCACCGCTGCGCTGGGCCGGTGGAAATTTCAGTCGCAGATGCCTGTTGTCAACTTCATCAATCTCAATCGGTACAATCTTCTCCAAAGCCTTGATACGGCTCTGCACCTGATTCGATTTGGTCGGCTTGTACCGGAAACGCTCAATGAAATCCTTGATGTCGGCTATTTCCTTCTGCTGGTTCTCGTATGCGCGTATCTGCTGTTCGCGACGTTCCGCACGCAGTTTCACATACTGGTCATACTTGACCTTGTAGTCGTGTATGGTGCCGCAGGTAATTTCTATAGTACGCGTGGTGACATTATTGAGGAAGGCCCGGTCATGGCTGACCAGCATAACCGCACTGCAACGGTGAGCCAGGAAATCCTCAAGCCACTGGATACTCTCGATATCCAGATGGTTCGTAGGCTCGTCAAGCAACAGCACATCGGGATGCATGAGCAGCAGTTTTGCCAACTCTATGCGCATCCGCCAGCCCCCGCTGAACTCGCTCGTCGGACGGTCAAAGTCTTCACGGCGGAAGCCCAATCCAAGCAGGGTTCTTTCAAGTTCCGCCTGATAATTGCTGCCTCCCATCATCTGGAAGCGCTCGCTCTGATGGCTGAAACGCTCTATCAGGGCACGGTATTCCTCGCTCTCGTAGTCGGTCCTCTCGGCAAGCTGACCGTTCAGTCCGGCAATCTCGGCCTCCAGTTCACGTATTCCTTTGAAAGCCTGTTCCGCTTCTTCGCGTACCGTACGTGAATCGGCCAGTTTCATGACCTGCGGCAGATACCCTACGCTGCTTTCCTTGGATATGGAGACACTTCCGGCCGATGGTTTCTGCTGTCCGGCCAGTATCTTGAGCATGGTCGATTTTCCGGCACCGTTCTTGCCCACCAGGGCAATACGGTCCTTGTCACCCACGACATAGCTGACACCGGTAAAAAGGGGTCTTGCCCCGAACTCAACAGACAGATTGTCAACCGATACCATTTATCAGAAGATGCTTGATATTCCTGTCATTTTTCAAACAATGGCGATGGATAAACACCATCCTTGACCAACTGCGCAATACGGTCAACCGTACCCTGACGGTCTTCCGCATATGTAACTCCAAACCACTTTGATGTAGTGTCAAGTACCTCACAGGTTGCCTTTCCGCTGTTGATGAGTTCATTCACCATAAGCGGGATATAGTATTCGGACTTCGGAGTGTCGATATTGGCTTTGAGCCATGTCTTGAAATAATCTTCCGAATACCGGAAATACTCGGGAGTGAATCCCCAGACATTCATTGATACTGGAGTGTTGTCGGCTATCAGGACCCAATCCTCGCCATCCCTGTAGCATACACCGTTCTCACGGCGCAGGATTTCAGTACGTTCCACAACTGTGGTCAAATGGTTTTCACCATCGACTGCACATACGCCACGCGATACCTTTCCGTTTTCGCTCAATGTGTTGGCCACCCTGAAACCGACCATGGCATAAGTACCTTGTGCCGTTGAAGGCAGATTCTGAAGGAACCTGCCCATTACTGCGAAGCAGTCCCTGCCATAAAAATCATCGGCATTGATTACGCAGAAAGGCTCGTTGACAACATCCTTGGCCATCAGTACAGCGTGATTGGTACCCCAAGGCTTTGTCCTGTCTGCAGGGCATGAAAAGCCTTCGGGTAAATTGTCTATGCTCTGAAACACGACTTCAACAGGAACGTGGCCTTCATATTTTGCAAGTACCATTTTGCGGAAATCGGCCTCGAAATCCTTGCGGATAATGAAGACAACCTTACCGAAACCGCCTCTTATAGCGTCAAATACAGAATAATCCATTATCGTCTCGCCATTCGGACCAAGTCCGTCAAGCTGTTTCAAGCCTCCATATCTGCTACCCATTCCGGCAGCAAGGACAACAAGTGTAGGTTTCATACTTCGGAACTTTTTATTTTTGGGCAAAGTTAAGGAATTGTATACCTTTGTCAAAGGAAATAATGAACACGTTATGAAGAAATACAATGTAATTCTGCCCGTTCTGCTGGCACTTCTATTCTCCGTTAACTGCAACAACAATAATGCCGTCAGTCCGGAAACAAGCGCCTTTGACGCCGATACCGTAATCCTTGACCGGGATCAGTTTGTCAGGTTTGAAACCACGGCTGGCAATTTTACCATCAAATTATATAGGGAAACACCCCTTCACAGACATAACATGGTCCGATATGCCCGACATGGCAAATATGACGGCCAGCTGTTTTTCGGTGTCCAGAAAGGGTACAAGATTCAATGCGGTGATGTCAATTCCATCAATGCAAAAAAAGGTGTGGCACTTGGCACGACCGATGAGCCTGATACCATTGCATCGGAAATACAGCCTTCACGTTTCTATCACAAAAAAGGAGCGGTAGGTCAGGCCAGCCTGACCCAGTTCCATTACTCGACCAGTCAGCAGTTTTACATTGTCACAGGTTCAAAAGCATCCGTCTCGCAGCTTACCAACCAGGAAAAGACCATCAACAAACGGTATCGCCAAGTTGTCAAGGATTCGCTGACACAACCTCACGCTGATGACTTGCGACAGTGGCAGAAATACAAGGAAAGCAAAAAGATATCAAAACTCAACGCACAACTGAACAAGGAGACCGATGCCATCATGGCGACCCGACAGCCATTTACATACAGCCAACAGCAGGTTGCAGATTATACAAGCAATGGAGGCACTCCCAGTCTTGACGGATTGTACACGGTATTCGGTGAAATCATTGAAGGATATGAAATCATAGAGAAAATCAGCAATTCCCACACCGATCGCAATTACAGGCCAGATCCCGATGTCAGAATCCTGCACGCATACGTTCTGGAAGACGCTCAAGAGTGACTGGAAACAAAGAAGACGGCCATAAGCCGTCTTCAACCATGTTGCGGAGGAAGGATTCGAACCCCCGACCTTTAGGTTATGAGCCTAACGAGCTACCTCTGCTCCACTCCGCGATTTTTGATAGTGCAAAGATACCTTACAATCTTGAATTATCCAAGCCTTTCCCGATGAAATGTCCGGCATTTTACATTTTTTGCACTTTTGCGCATCATATCAATTTACAATATTCTTACTTTTGTAAACCTCTCGACAATTATGAACAATAATACGCGCGACTTGCTTCTTGATGCCGCCAAACGGGTATTCATAAAAAAAGGATTTGACGGGGTTTCAATGATGGACATTGCACGGGAATCGTGCATGAGCCGCAGGACATTGTACTCTTATTTTGACAGCAAGGCCGATATATATAAAGCCGCAGTCAAACGTGAAACGGACCTCGTGGTCGACAGACTGCGCAAACTCGTTACGCCAGGCACTCCGGCTTCACAAAAGATTACAGACTATGTGTTTGGCCGTTTCTCTGTCATAAAGGATATGGTGGACCGCAACGGAACGCTGCGTTCTTTTTTTTTCAGGAACAACTGGAATCTGGAACATTTCAGGAAAGAACTGGACCGGCAGGAAAAACAGATTCTCATTGATATTGTCGTAGAGGGAATCAATCAGGGATTATTTGAGGTCACCAATGTCAATCTTGTCGTGGAAATGATTCAGGACGGAATGCGTGGCTACGAATATACGTTCATCCGCGGCATAATCTGGAAGACAGCAAGTCACGATGACGTAAGGCACATTGCCGCCCAGTTGCTTTTCAGCATATTAGGATACAAAGAACAATAACGATATGGGACAACTCACAGGAAAGACAGCGCTGATTACCGGAGCCACAAGAGGCATCGGCCAGGCCATTGCACGACACATGGCAGCCGAAGGTGCGGACATTGCCTTTGCATACATCAACAGCGATGAAAAGGCACAGATACTGGTAAAGGAACTTGAAAGCGCAGGAATAAAAGCCAAAGGATTCAAGGCCGATGTGTCCGATATGGCATCAGTAACGGATATGGTATCAACGATAGTGAAGGATTTTGGACGTATTGACATTCTGGTCAACAACGCCGGGATTACGCACGACGGACTCATAATGCGTATGGATGAAACATCGTGGGATCAGGTCATTGACACCAATTTGAAATCGGCTTTCAACTGTATCAAAGCCTGCTCAATGATAATGATGAAGCAGCGCAGCGGAAGCATTGTCTCAATATCGTCTGTCAGCGGACTTCACGGCAATGCAGGGCAGTCAAATTATGCAGCATCAAAAGCCGGCCTGATTGGTCTGTCCAAATCGGTTGCCAAGGAATTGGCATCAAGAGGAGTCCGTTCAAATGTAGTAGCTCCGGGATTCGTCCTTACCGAAATGACCGAATCCATGCCCAAAGAGACACTCGAAGCCTGGTGTAAGTCCATTCCGCTTGGACGCGGTGCAACCACTCAGGAAATAGCCCAGGCCGTCGCATTTCTGGCATCGGACCAGGCATCATACATTACCGGGCAGGTACTTGCCGTTGACGGAGGAATGGGAATGTAAGTCTTATGCAGGTACTTTACGAAGATAACCACATAATAATAGTCTCAAAACGGGCTGGCGAGATTGTTCAAGGTGACAAGACCGGCGATGAGCCATTGTCTGAAACAGTAGCAAAATACCTCAAGGAGAAGTATTCCAAGCCAGGAAACGTTTTTGTCGGAGTGACACACCGCCTTGACCGACCGGTAAGCGGCATAGTCGTTCTTGCAAAAACCGGCAAGGCGCTGTCAAGAATGAATGACATGTTCCGTGTTGGCAGTGTTGACAAGCGTTATCTGGCCATAGTCAAAAACCGCCCGCCAAAAGACGAAGGCCAGTTGGAAAATTGGCTTGCAAGGAACGAAAAACAGAACCGTTCATATGCATACGACCGTGAGATTCCGGGTAGCAAAAAAGCCGTTCTAAAATACAGGCTCATTGCCAGTTCAGTCAATTATCATCTTCTTGAAATCGAACTGCTCACCGGCCGCCATCACCAGATACGCTGCCAGTTGTCCAAAATGGGATGCCCCATAAAAGGAGACTTGAAATATGGATCCGAACGTTCCAATCCCGATGGCAGCATATCGCTTCACGCCTGGCATATAACATTCGAACATCCCGTATCGCATCAATCAATCAATGTTTTCGCACCGCTGCCAGGCGATGCGCTCTGGCAAAGTTTTGCTGCCCACCTTGAACCGGCAGAATGACTTGTCAGAATTCTATATTCTGATCCAGCCATCCGGAACAATATCACCTACAGGCTGGCTTGCAAACCACACTTTTGGTGCAACTACCGTCTTATCGGGATTGGTGTTGAGCCATGCGCCCCACCAGCTGAAGGAACTGTTGGCAATTATGTTATGGCTACAACGGCTCATCAGATACATATCCTGCCAACTGTCAGAACCGCAGTTCCAATCAACATACAACGCATCGGATAGCGGGATATTCGCCCGAACCCAAGTAATATCATCGGAAAACACACAAAATGAACTGCAACCGGTTTTCTCTCTTACAAGGGCAATGGCTCGCAAGAAGTAATCAGTACTACACGTATTGAACTCTGGGTCGCGCAAATAGTCCCCACGCCTCACGTGTATCGAGCAGTACATGCCTTTGTTCAACGAATCGGCAAGCTTACGGGTTTTCCCATTCAATAGATTTGTCTTGAATTGGAATTTTTCAAGCACCAGCGGTTTTACATCCTCAAAATACTTCTCCGATTGCCAGTATCCTTCATATTTGCACAATCGAGGCTGGTGACCCAAAACCGAATGGTGATATGTCAGTGAATCGTTTCCAGACTGGAATATGACCGCTGATTTTTTTGGAATGCCTATCAGTTTCAAAAAAAGGTACGAAAGCCTGTATTTTCTGCCTATTTTGAAAATTTTGAATAATTCGAATCCATAATGTTCTCCTTTTGAACCTTTGATATTCCAGGCAAAAAGACAATGCGGATACTTATGTTTCAGAGCCAGAAATAGAGCATACTGAAACATCTGGTTTCCAAGTCCGGATTTGAATCCTATAATCTTTATCATTTCAAAAAAAACAAATTCTCAGTACCCAAACACAGACAAGAATGTATTATAATACCAGAATCCCAAACGGCGGGGAAGGAATCGATGGAAATAACGGACAAAACAACCCAAAGAGCAGCGCATTTCCTTCATCTGAGCAAAGGTCCAAAAAGAGCTGTCACGCATAAGCTGATATGCCATCCAAGCAATACGTTTCTTTTTATCTATCTTCAAAGCTTCCCTGTACTTGAAATACCTGAGTTTTTCTATATAATCGAAAACTTGTCTGTTTGTATAGTACCCCATTACATTCAATGAATAATTCCCTTCGGTGGCAAGCACCCTAGCCCACTGATAATTATGGAATTTCAAGTCTGGAATATGATCCAACGAGCCCTCTCTCCTAAGATAGAAATATGTAACTTCATTGGTAACAGCCATTTTATTCAAATGGCACGAAACCATAAAGCTGAATACTTCATCCTCATGGAAAAGCCCTTCAACAAAAAATAATGAATTATCCCTTATGAAAGATGTTCTGTACAGCTTGTTCCACACCACGACCGAAAACTTGCCGTCAAAATACAATTTCTGTATGTCCGAATTGTATATTCCATCGGCAAGATCCAGCATTTCCCATTCCTGTCCGATAACCTCGGTTCTACCGACGGACATCTGAATTCCATTATCCTTCTCCATCAATGACAGCAGCAATTCAATACAGTTTGAGGCAATTGAATCATCACTGTCCATGAACATTATATATTCCCCTGTTGCAGCCCTTATACCCGTATTTCTTGCCGCCGACAATCCAAGATTCTCCGAATGGCGTATTATTCTGAATGAAATATTGCCGTTATATCCGGCAAGCAGTGATTCAATTATTCCAATGCTTCTGTCCGTTCCCTTGTCATCAATAATAAGGACCTCGACATCCTTATATGTCTGATTCATTACAGACTTTATACAATCCGAAACATATTTTTCAACATTCCAGACTGGGATAATCAATGATACTTTCATAAAAAAACACTGGAAGCTGTTTTGGAACATTCCAGGACAGCTTCCAAATATATGTTTCGACCTATTCTACAGCAATAATTTCTCTCATTTATTCTACTGCAGCATTCTCTTCCAAAATTTCTGCCACTGCCTGAGCCGATGTATCAGCCGTTACAGGAACGGCTGCAGACTCGTTTTCGGCTACTGTATTTTCAGTGACAACCTCGACATTTTCCACCTTGGCCTTACGCTCACGGGGATTGGGCAGGCCGAAACGCTCCAGTTTGCCATTGAAAAGCAGTGCAGCAAACACAGCCGCCAGAATTACCAGCCATACGGCAATTGTCCTCCAGACAGGGGTCTTGTCTGCGTATGGGTCACGGCCTACAACGGCCTTTGGAGTCTTTGAAATTTTTGTCAACGTACTGCCGAATGAAATATTCACCTTTACAGAGGCATTTATTGCCCAGCCGTTGGCATTGAGCAGCGGAGACATATTACGCTTTCTGAGCTTCAGCCATGCCTTCAGCATTGCCGGTCCGGATATGACAAGCATAATTCCGACAATCAGTCCGAGCCACCCCCATGCCGGCAATTGAACCAACGCAGTAAGAATACTCTTAAAAGCATTTGCCAAACCTGCGAATGCAAGACTGATTGCAGCAAAAATACCGGTGAACTTTGCAATATCAAAAGCAGTCGTCTTTTTTTCCGCACCTGGAGTTGCCAATGATGTCTGCATATCACCTGTAACCTTGGCATCTTTATCCTGAGCAAACTTGTTGACGGTGTCTTCTATGAACTTTCCAAGTTTACGGTAGGGAGACCAGAATGCCTGTCTTATACTGATAGGATTGTCTACAATCTTGACGACCGTTGCATCCCAATCATTTCCTGAACGGTCGTAGAACACACCGTGCTTGCCTTCGCGCAAATCGCTTATGTCGCCATCGGTCAATACCGCAGCTATTGTCATGGTTGCTCCACTGTTCTTTTCAACGCAATTGCAATATAGAATGAACATTCCGCTCAAAGACGTACTTGCATTGTGCGGCCCCATATCAGGCACCTTTATGCACAGCTCACAGCAGCGCTCGTCAATGTACAGTGAACCGGCCTGGAATATGGCCTTCTCCGTGGGGCTATAGAAATCCTTGAATGAAACGAAATTGCACAGCATCGTATAGAAATCACGATAAAGATGCAGCAGCTTGTTCACGGCGTCAATTGATGTTGACTCGCTTTCCAGAGCCTTGTCTGCGGCAATCAGGTCAAGCAGTTCCTGCTTTCTGTCAGACCCGATCAGCTCATTTATACGTTCTATTCCAAGAGTTTCCACTGCACAGCCGGACTTGCCTGTCAGCCACTTTGCGTATCCGTCAAGTTTTGCCATAGCGGAATTCCATTCCGACTCGGTCAACTGCTTTGCCCCCGGATACTCAACATCAAAAACTATGGCCTTCAATTCTGAAATACTGGACAACCATACAGGATTGATTCTGGAATCCAACGGCAGAACAGCCTCCTTGTTAAGTCTTGCCAACGGATACTGCGCAATTTCATCACGGCAGGCCGAAAGATCCTTCCCGCTGACCGTTTCAATCTTGCTGGCCGATACATCAAGTACAGTCTGACTGTCCTCATCAAAGGCTGACAGTTTGCAGCGCATGAAGAAATCCTCGGCTTTCGCCTGCAGGCTTGTAAACAATTCGTAGGCACGAGCCGTCTTTTCTCCATATGGAAACATGCTGTCATTGTTAGCATCGGCCTGCTGCTTCCACTGTGAATACTTGACAAGTTCATCGTAGAATGCGTTGACCAGATCTGTATCAACGCCTTCAAGTCCACTGCGGTCAGTCTTTGAACCTATTGTCTGGACAGCCTGTGCAATTATCTGCTTCAAACCTTCGTCAGCAGTTGACTGTTCTGTAATGATGCCGTCACCGTTCAACGCCGTTTTGGCGAAAATTGCTACGCTGTCTTCCGTATCGGCCACGGAAATGCTGTCCTTCTCCAATCCCAGGTTTGCAAGAATCTGTTTGGCCGATGCCAACAGTGCCGCACCCTCCGGGTTTTCCGAATTGAACGATGACAATTTAAGTTCACTGCTCTTTTCAAGAAGCAGGTCCGCATTATTGATGACAGAAGTCAGCCACTTGGAAGTTTTGACAATATCATTCACATGAATCTTGCCGTCGCCATCAACATCAATATATTTGAGAGACTTTGCATCTAACTCAAGATTACTGACAGGACAGCTCAGCACAGTCCACAATTTCTGGTCAAGCTCATCAAGATGCCTGATATCTTCTCCACTGGAAATATTGACACGCGTTGCACCGCCAATAGTTGAAAACTTCCAATTGTATTTTTCGCTCATAATCGAATATGTATTATTTTCTTCATACAAAAATAGAATAAAGAAATTATGTTGCAAAACATTTGCTTAGGTTCAATCAATATCATATATACTATGGGATAAAGTCATATTGGCTGACGGCGGAAGGTTTTCGGAGGACAAAAAAAAAGAGAGAGCCTCAGATCGTGATCTGAAGCTCTCCACTTGAAAGACGGCGGCTACCTACTCTCCCACTTGCCGTACGAAGCGTAGCGAAGTACTAAAACAAGGACGATGGTACTGCGCAAGCGGGAAAAGCAGATGAACAAAAAAAAGAGCCTCAGGTTTCCCTGAAGCTCTCAGTTAAAG
>JAZUFX010000056.1:0-5187 GCA_045640885.1 Bacteroidaceae bacterium
TACAAGGAAAACCACATCGGCCATGAAGATGGTGTCAAGCGTGAAACTGCGCAAGGCACAGCAGAGCATCCAGTACGCACTGCCGTATGTGGAGCAGCTTGACCATATTCTGGAAAGTCTTTCATCAATGCCGCAGACCGGGCAGATTTCGCCATTAGTGGTGGAAAGGCCGGTCAGAAACGTTGCTCTGGTGTTCTTTTCTTCCGATACCAGTCTGTGTGGCGGTTTCAATGCCAATATGATACGTCACAGCCGCGCTACCATTGAAGAAGCCTGTAGGACTGATGACAAACCGCATATATACTGCATAGGCCAAAAGATAACCGATACGCTTGGCAAACAGGGCTATGACATTTCGCGTGCATACAGTGGCATTATGGGAAAACGGCAGTACAGCGATGCGGCATCGCTGGCCGATGACCTTATGGATATGTATCTGAACGGACATCTGGACAAGGTTGTGCTTTCATATACGCATTTCGTGAGCCCCGGATGTCAGCGCATAGTCGATGAACAGCTTCTGCCGGTATCGGTTCCGCAGGCCGTTGGCAGCCAAGGGATTGACTACATTCTGGAACCGTCGGCCACGGTGCTTGTCCATGAACTGCTTCCAAAGGTTATCAGAATGAAGGTCTATTCCGCAATGCTTGACTCTTATGCAAGCGAACAGGCTGCGCGCGTTGTGGCCATGCAGGCCGCTACCGAGAATGCGGACCGCCTTATTGACGAACTTACACTGCAATATAACAAACTGCGCCAGCAGGCCGTCACCAACGAACTTCTTGATTTGGCCGGCGGTCTGCAGGAACAATAACACTACCTTTCGTATGTCTGAACCTAGAATAGACAGCATGGCACTGCACTATGTTGGCAACCAGGCTAATGAAGAGCCCATGGTGCTGTCAGACAGGCTTTTTGCCCTGTCAGAGGATATGAATTCACTGCTCACGGACTATTTTATCGGTTCGTTCAGGAGCGAAGCGCGTTTCCATTTCCATGATGACATGGGACTTGAAAACAACCGCGTTTACAGGCTTGTATCTGACATATTCGACAATCCGGGCATGTTACTGGATTTTTCGCGTGACATTGCCACCCACCTGTATGAGAACTGCCAGCACCAGAATATCAAGGGCGGCGACTTTTATGTGGTTCAGTTTTCCGGAATAGGAGTTGGAACCGATGTCTCCCGTGCCATAGGTCTGTTCAAGACTGAAAACAAGGAACTGTTCCTTCAGGTCGAACACGATGAAAACGGTTTTGACATAAGTCCTGTCGAGGGCGTGAACCTCAAGAAAATGGACAAGGGATGCCTTATTCTTGAATTCGAGCGCGAGAAGGGCTACATGGTATCGGTCGTTGACAAGACCAACAGCCAGAACGCCAGCTACTGGGTCGATGATTTCCTGCATCTGTCACGCCGTCAGGATGCATATTTCCAGACGGAGAACATTATGGATCTGACACGCAACTTCGTTGCACAGGAACTCCCGAAACAGTTTGAGGTAACCCGGGCCGATCAGGCAGATTTGCTGAACCGCTCAATGAACTATTTCAAGAATACCCCGCGTTTTGACTTGCAGGGCTTCTCACAGCAGATTATAGGACAGCCTCAAGTTGCACAGATGTTCGATGACTACCGCCAGCGTTATGAGCAGGAACGCCAGCTGGAACTTGAAGAACAGTTCGAGGTGAATCCTACGGCGGTAAAAAAACAGAACCGCCTGTATAAATCGGTCATAAAGCTGGACAAGAACTTCCACATATATGTTCACGGAAGCCGTGACCTTATCCAGCAGGGACAGGACGAAAGCGGAAAGTTCTACAAGATTTACTTCAACGAGGAATCCTGACCGGGGAAACGGCGTTTCAGTTCTTCGGTGAGCAGGTATGGCCACCACACCTGCTTAAGGGCCAGGGAATTGTCAAAAGTCTGACAGTCAACTCTTCCGCCGCGCTTGCGTATGGCATTGGCCAATGACGGATAGTAGTTGAAATGCTCAATTTCCTCTTCGGCGCTGTAGAAAATGCGGTATTGTACAGGGTTGGAAAGCAGTCCGAATTCTGAAAGGTCGGCTTCTGAGGGAGAGAAGCACCAGTATTCGTTGAACAATGTGTCATTCTGCATGCTGAGGATAAGGCATCGGTCAGCGCTGGCCGATGTGCCGGAACAAACCCTGTTTTCAACGTCCAGACCGACATTCCATTTTTTTTGAACGTATGGAATGAAGGTATTGACAAAAAAATCGGTCCTTTCGGAGCCTTCAGCCTTGCCGTTCAGACAGACAATTACTACTGGCTCAATTGCTCTACATTCTGCAAGTGAGTCCACTGTCCGCCAGAGTGGCTGGTTATCAGTATATTCCCGTCCGTCTTCAATGAAAACAGCAGGAATGGAACTGTCTGATGATACACCGGCCGGAATGTGCATCAGTGCGCTGTAAGTGTTGCCGTTTGAATCATTCAAATCAAACTTTACGTTTCCGGGGGTCATTTCCGCTTTGTTGCATGAAGCGAATATGACAAAGGAAAGAAATAGTGTCCTAATTGCCGTTTTCATAAATTGGTCTAGCCTTTTCAATAACACCGCAAAGATAGAAAAAAGGCTTGTCGCTTAAACCTGAAGCACTTTTTTTTGTCTATAAGCATATAATAATGTTAATTTGGTGGATTTTTGATTTAACCATTGACCCTTACTTATATAGTAAAGGTGTTATTTTTTATGATAATTATTAAACAAACAATTATAACCAACCAACAAATGAAAAGATTTGCCACTCTGTCAGCGCTTCTGGTTGCATCGGTCACAATGGCTGTAGCCCAGAGTCTTTCAATCAAGGGTACGGTCTATGACTTTGACACAGCCGATCCTTTGTTCCCAGCGAATGTACAGGTTTATCAGGTATCAGGTACCGATGACTCTGAAGAGACTTACGTAAAGGGTAACACAACCGATGAAGATGGTGCATTCGTCATTGAAAACCTTAAGGCGGGCAATTATATTGCCAAAATTTCCTACTTAGGTTTTGTTGACGTAAACAAGAAGTTCTCCATCAAGGCCGGAACATCCATGACCGATCTTGGTAAGATTACAATGAAGTCAGACGCCAAGATGCTTGATGACGTAACCATTTCTGCAGCTGTAGCCAAGGTTCAGATGCTGAACGATACCGTTATGTTCAACAGCGCAGCATTCAAACTTCCGGAAGGTTCTTCTGTAGAAGACCTGCTCCGCAAGCTTCCAGGCTTGAAGATTGACTCGGATGGCAATATCGTTGTAAACGGCAGGGAAGTGTCAAGAGTCCTTGTAAACGGAAAGGAATTCTTCGGCAATGACAAGAGCGTTGCTCTTACCCAGCTTACGGCCGAGATGATCGAAAAGGTAAAGACCTACGAAAAGCAGAGTGACCTTGCACGCCAGACCGGTATCGATGACGGTGAAGAGGAATTCGTTCTTGACCTTCAGGTTCAGAAAGGTATGGCAAAGGGCTGGTTCGGCAACCTGACTCTTGGCGGCGGCCGTCCAATGGACAAGGAAGACTTTGACGCCAACACCCTTTATCAGGTCAACGCTTCAGTCAACCGCTTTGATGAGGACAAGCAGATTACACTTACCGGTTCAGCCAGCCAGTCATCAGGCGGCATGAGCGGCATGCGTGGCGGCATGGGCATGCGTATGGGCGGCGGAGTAGGAGGCTTCGGCGGCATGGGCGGCATGGGCGGCTTCGGTGGCATGGGCGGTGGTGGCGGTGTCAATACCAGCTATCAGGGCGGTGCCAACTTTGCCATCAACCTCGGTGATGAAGTGTCAAATGACAACTATGAATATGAACTTGGCGGTAGCGTTACATGGAGCAAGAGTGACAACGAATCAAGTTCAAAGTCATCAAACGAAAACTGGTATGTATCAAATCCGTTGCAGCCTGATCATACATGGGGTAATAATGAAGGAAAGAACGGAAGCGGCAGCGAAAGCATAAACGGACAGCTGCGCATAGAGTGGAACAAGGACAACTATACAAGCCTTCTTTTCCAGCCTCAGTTCTCATACAGCAAGTCAGACAGTTGGAACAAGAATGAATCACGTACATTCACTGATGATCCTTACAAATACATGTCGAATCCTCTTGATACCACAACATATTATACCAGTTTCTCTCAGATTCCTGAAAGATTTGGCAAACTGTTCGATATCGATGAGTCTTCGGCCGATGCTGTAGGTGATTTGATGGATTCACTTTCATACTATTACAACAAGTCAATCTGGAACAGTCAGAACAGCAATTCAAAGTCTGTCAGCACCAGCAAGTCAGCAAGCGGAAATATTCAGTTCGTAAGACGTTTCGGTAATCGTGGCCGCAACGTATCTGTCAGAGGAACATACAACCTGAGTCACTCCAACAGCGAACAGTACTCACGCAGCGACCAGACTTCAACCAATGTCATGACGAAGAAAAAGCAGAACCAGCTGTTGAATCGTTATAACGACAATCCGCAGGACAGAAACAGTTGGAGCATACAGTCAACATATTCTGAGCCTATCTCTACAGGCACATATCTGCAGTTGAGCTATCAGTTCTCATACAGCGCTCAGGAAAGTGACCGTGCTACATATAATATGGACGAAGCTCTGCAGGCTACATGGGGTAATCCTGACTGGATTTATGAAGATAACCAGATGGTTCGCGACGATTCTCTCAGCCGCAGGTCATTCTATTACAACTATGACCAGACCATCCAGTTGCAGTTCCGTAAGAACAGTACCGACAATACCTACAACTTCACTGCCGGTCTGTCTATCCTGCCTCAGCATTCCAAGATGAACTACACAGGTATGGGACTTGTTGACACACTTCTTGAACGTACCGTATTCAACTGGACTCCTACACTGCAGTTCCGTTACAGGGTTACAAGTCAGGAACAGATCAACATACGTTACAACGGCCGTTCAAGCCAGCCTTCTATGGAACAGTTGCTTCCTATACGTGATAACACAAACCCGTTGCGTATATCAAGCGGTAATCCTAATCTGAGACCTTCATTCAGCAACCAGTTGAGCCTGGGCTATCAGAAGTACAATCCTGTTACAATGGGAAGCTTCAATATCAACGCAGGGTTGAACAATAATATGAACTCAATCCAGAACAGATCGATACTTCTTGAAAACGGTGGTACTGAAAGCAAACC
>JAZUFX010000057.1:0-32188 GCA_045640885.1 Bacteroidaceae bacterium
CAGTTCGTTGTCGCATGATGACAGGCCGAACATGGCGGCCATCGACATAAGTATTGATACAGACTTTTTCATGTGGTGTGCTGTTTTAATTCCAATATTCATCACCGTTGTATTCTTTGTCGTAGAATCCGAACGATTCGGTACCGAAACTCTGGCAGATTACCTGCTGAGACTTGATTCCAATCACTTTTGCAGCAGGTTTCACATACTGTCTGCGAACATCTGAACTGTTCTTGATCTTCATTTTTTGTAATACTTTTTTATCCGATTTTTTTTTCGGGGTGCAAAGGTACACTTTTTTTTCTTCAATTCAAAGCATTCCTTTGAAGAACCGCCGACAGGTGGACTCCGCCGCTGATGAGCCAATACAAATAAAATCACTATCTTTGCACCCAAAATTCCAGAGAGAGAGTTATGCCAGAATCGAACTTTGTAGATTACGTCAAGATATTCTGCCGGAGCGGCAAAGGCGGCCGCGGCTCGGCTCACCTGCGCCATGACAAGTACATTCCGAACGGAGGACCCGACGGAGGTGACGGCGGCCATGGAGGCAGCGTGATACTGAAGGGCAACCGCAATTACTGGACTTTGCTGCATCTGCGCTACGAGCGTCACGTCTTTGCCGAAAACGGAGGCAACGGCGGGAGCAACAAGTGTTTCGGCAAGGACGGAAACGACATAATAATCGAAGTGCCATGCGGCACTGTGGCCTACGATGCCGAAACGGGCGAGTACCTGTGCGACATAACCAGCGACAAGCAGGAAGTGGTTCTGCTGAAAGGTGGCCGCGGAGGTCTTGGCAACTGGCATTTCCGCACGGCCACACGTCAGGCTCCGCGCTTTGCGCAGCCGGGCGAGCCGGCACAGGAGCGCATGGTGGTGCTTGAGCTGAAACTTCTGGCCGATGTAGGTCTGGTGGGATTCCCGAATGCCGGCAAATCGACCCTTCTGTCGGCCATATCGGCCGCAAAGCCGAAAATAGCCAACTACCCCTTCACCACCCTTGAACCGAACCTCGGAATTGTGTCGTACCGCGAGGGCAAGTCTTTCGTCATGGCCGACATTCCAGGCATCATTGAGGGAGCAAGCGAAGGCAAGGGTCTGGGACTGAGGTTCCTGCGCCATATAGAGCGCAACTCGCTGCTGCTGTTCATGGTGCCGGCCGACACCGACGACATTGCGCACGAATACAATGTACTGCTTGGCGAACTGCGCCAGTTCAACCCCGACATGCTTGACAAGCAGCGTGTTCTGGCCATAACCAAATGTGACCTTATTGATCAGGAACTCATTGACATGCTTGAAGGCAGTCTGCCCGATGACCTGCCGCACGTTTTCATCTCAGGCGTAAGCGGCCTTGGCCTGCAGCAGCTCAAAGATATGCTCTGGAAGGAGCTGAGCAGCGAAAAGAACCGCCTGGAGACCGACTGGTCAACAGAGCACCTGGTTCACCGTTCAAAGGATGCCGGAGAACTCAAGACAGAACTTGCCGCCGTTGGCGAGGACTTTGACTTTGAGTACGAGGAAATCGATGCCGAAGACATTGACGACCTTGAAGATGGCGACATCGAAATGGACTTCCAAGACTAGGAAAATGAATTTCCGGATTCAAGTTTCAGCGAAACTTAAATTCAGAAATTCCACTTCAGGCCAAAGCAGGGATTGCATTTGAACCCGCTTTCCGGATTTCCGGAGAAATTGTAGCCAAGCTCGACTTCACCGCCGATGTTCAGGTTATTGCAGCCGAAGTGCTGACCTACATTGTACCAGAGCTGGGGTTCCGATATGAGCGTCCAGTCTGTATCCTTGGGACCGTCTTCGTCCAGCCATGTGGTTTTATGGCCGCACATATCGGCAAAGCCGGCAAAATTCAGGCCTTTCAGACCGAACAGGTTCTGCATGCCCCATACAACCGTAAACTGGAGAGGTATGCTTTCGGTATCCTTCTTGTACTTTTTGTAGAGTACCTGCAGATTAAGAGTGTTTGAATAATCGGCCGAGTGGAAAAGATAATCGGCACCTATCAGCCAGGCCGAGGTGACGGGGTAGCTGTTCAACAGTCCGCGGCTTCCGAAACCGCCGTTGTATTCAACCTGAAGGCTCAAAGGTGCAAGCACGCTTCCGCTCCAGAAATTGAGGCGGCGCTCTATTTCAAAATATGTATTGCCCGGAGCAGCCACATACTCGCTGCCATCGGTATCCCTCAGCTTGAAATTGTAGTCGTAGTCAACGAAGAAGAATGTGTTGCCCCAATCGTCTGACTTGAACATTTCAAGAGTTGAAGTGATATATTCCCTGCCTTCGCCGAAATCATAGTACATCTGCAGATTTGTCTGTGCTGATACGCCGGCGGCAAGCATGGCGAAACAAACTGAAGCAAGTGTCTTTTTCATAATCAGGCTGTTGTTTTTTTGACAACCTCAAAATTACATTCCTTTCCACACTTTGACAAGCAGCAAAGAAAAAAAAGTGGATTGCACATTCAAAAAACGTGCTGTTTTTCAGTTTTTCTTATTACGTTTGGGTATGCAAATCCATTTCCAGATAGAATACAGAACGGTTTGGGGCGAGAACCTGTTTCTCTGCCTGGACTTTGAGAACGGCAGGCGGCAGTGTCTTGACATGCAGAACGACGGCTGCGGGAACTGGTTCACCGACCGTGAATTCGATGACAGCCTGATTTGCGGCCACCGCGTGCAGTACCGTTACATGGTCCGATGCCAGGGCAGGCAGGACCGCATTGAGGAAGGCGGTTTCCACACCGTTCCGGACATATGCGCCGCAAGCCTTGTCCTTGCCGACCGATGGCTGGAAAGCAATGGCAACCGCATAGAACAGCGTTCCATAGCAATTCCGAATGTGAGGCTGAACGGCAGGCCGCAGTGGCGCGGAGCCGGGACGGCAGTTCCAGTTTTCGCCCTTAGAAGCAACGATGACTTTGGCATAGGCGAGCTGCGTGACCTGGAACTGCTGGCTGACTGGGCTGCAGAAAGCGGACAGAGCATAATCCAGACCCTGCCGGTCAATGACACCATACTGACGCACACCTGGAGGGACTCGTATCCCTACAGCGCCAATTCATCGTTTGCGCTGAACCCCATATATATAAGGTTGCAGGATATAGGCACTCCGCGCGACAGCAAATTCGCAGAAGAAATGGAAAGGCTGCGCCTGGAGCTCAACGCCCTGCCGCAGATTGACTTTGAACGCGTGATGCAGGCCAAGCTCCGCTATATTGACGTGCTGTTCGCCGAACAGGCCGGCAAGTGTTTCAATACAGAAGAATACAGGCGTTTCTTTGAAGCCAACCGGGAATGGCTTGAACCGTACGCCATATACTGCTGTCTGCGTGACAGGTACGGAACCCCCGACTTTGAGAGATGGAAGGAAAAGCGCTTCGGCAGGGATCTGATTGACAGTTTCTGCAAACCGGGCACGAAACGGCACAGGGACATGATGAAACAGTATTTCATCCAGTACCACTTGCACCGCCAGTTCAGCCGGGTCAGGGAGTACCTGCACGGCAAAGGCATTCTGCTGAAGGGCGACATTCCAATTGGGGTGAACCGCCACAGCTGCGACGCCTGGATGTTCCCCGAACTGTTCAATATGGACTGCCAGGCCGGCGCCCCACCCGACGACTTTGCCGTTGACGGTCAGAAATGGGGTATGCCGACCTATAACTGGGAACGCATGAAGAAGGAAAGATACCGTTGGTTCACCATGCGTTTCCGCAAGATGGCCGATTACTTCGACGCCTACCGCATTGACCATCTGCTGGGCTTTTTCCGTATCTGGGAAGTGCCGTTGAAATATGGCAGCGGTCTTATGGGACGGTTCAACCCCGCCCTCACGCTCACAGCAAAGGAAATACACGGGATGGGGTTCAAGGGCAATCCGCGTGCTTTCGCATCGGCACCCGAAGGAACGCCCGAGCCCAATGTGCTGTTCCTTGAGGACACGCACAGACGCGGGACCTGGCATCCGAGAATCAATGCCTTTGACACCGATGTGTTCAAGGCGCTTGCGCTTGACCAGCAGGATGCTTTCCGCCGCATTCACGACAATTTCTACTATGAACGCAACAACGCTTTCTGGGAACAGTGCGCCATGGACAAGCTGCCGGCTCTGATTGGCGCTACCGGCATGATTGTGTGCGGTGAGGACCTGGGCATGATTCCACAGTGCGTACCGAGTGTCATGCACCGTCTGCGCATAATGTCGCTTGAGGTGCAGCGCATGCCCAAGGCGTACGGCATATGTGTGGCCGACCCGCGCTCTTACCCCTACCTGTCGGTCTGCACCACATCGACCCACGACATGAGCGTGCTGCGCAGCTGGATTGAGAATGAGATGCCTGTCAATGCTGTGATACCCAAGCTGGAGGCCGATGCGAAGCTGTGTGCAAGCATTCTCCAGGACCACCTGACAAGCCAGTCCATGTTCGCCATATTCCCGCTGCAGGACTGGCTGGCGACAAGCGATGTACTGCGCAGCCCCCACCCTGAGGATGAGCGCATAAACGTACCGGCCAACCCCGACAACTACTGGCGCTACCGCATGCATCTTACGCTTGAAGAGCTTGCATCGGACATGCAGTTCTGCACCACAGTCAGCGGGATGATTCGCAGTGCAGGCCGATAACAATGATTTTGGCATACCGCTTTTTTTGATTAATTTCGCGCCACGAAACAAAAACTTGAGGCAAAATGTTTGAAAATCTGTCCGAAAGGCTTGAACGGTCATTCAAGATACTGAAAGGTGAAGGCAAGATTACCGAGGTCAACGTAGCCGAGACCCTGAAGGATGTCCGCAAGGCTCTGCTTGATGCCGACGTCAACTACAAGGTTGCCAAGCAGTTCACCGACACCGTCAAGGAAAAGGCCCTTGGCATGAACGTGCTCAACTCGCTGAGTCCGGGTCAGCTTATGGTCAAGGTAGTCCATGATGAACTGACTGCGCTCATGGGAGGACAGGCCCAGGACATTGACATAAAGGGACATCCGGCTGTCATACTTATGGCCGGTCTGCAGGGTTCCGGTAAGACCACTTTCAGTTCAAAGCTGGCAAATCTGCTCAAGAACAAGCGCGCAAAGAAGCCGCTGCTGGTTGCCTGCGACGTATATCGTCCCGCCGCCATTGACCAGCTGAAGGTTCTTGGCCAGCAGATTGAAGTTCCAGTTTACAGCGAACCGGACAACAGGAAACCCGTTGAAATTGCACAGAACGCCATAAAGGAGGCCCGTGCCAAAGGCTTTGACGTGGTTATTGTCGATACCGCCGGCCGTCTGGCTGTAGACGAGGCCATGATGGATGAGATATCGGCCCTCAAGGAAGCTCTTACACCCAACGAGATTCTGTTCGTTGTCGATGCCATGACCGGTCAGGATGCAGTCAATACGGCAAAGGAATTCAACGACCGTCTGGACTTTACCGGTGTCATACTGACAAAACTTGACGGCGACACCCGTGGCGGTGCCGCGCTGAGCATACGCACGGTGGTCGACAAGCCTGTGAAGTTTGTAGGTACCGGCGAGAAGATGGATGCCTTTGACGTGTTCCATCCGGAACGTATGGCCGACCGCATTCTGGGCATGGGCGATATCGTTTCACTGGTTGAACGCGCCCAGGAACAGTTTGACGAGCAGGAAGCCAAACGCCTCCAGAAAAAAATGGGTAAAGGCAAGTTTGACTTCAACGATTTCCGCGACCAGATTGCCCAAATCAAGAAAATGGGCAACATCAAGGATCTGATGGGCATGATTCCGGGCGTGGGCAAAGCCATAAAGGACATTGACATTGACGACGATGCATTCAAGGGCATTGAAGCCATGATAAACTCGATGACCCCGGCCGAGCGCTCCAACCCCGACCTGCTGCTGAATGAAAAGAACGGCTCGCGCAAGAACCGCATAGCCAAGGGCTGCGGCCAGCCTCTGCCGGAAATAACACGCATGCTCAAGCAGTTCGACCAGACCCGCAAGGTCATGAAGACCGTTGCCGGCGGCAAGCTGCCCGGAATGGGAGGTCTGCCCGGAATGGGAGGCATGCCGGGTATGCCGCGTATGAAATGACACTGAGAACTAAAGTATATACTTATGCAACTAATTGATGGAAAGGCAACTGCAGCCCAAATCAAGCAGGAGATAGCTGAACAGGTGGCCGCAATCAAGGCCGCCGGTGGAAAGACACCTCATCTGGCTGCCATACTGGTAGGCCACGACGGAGGCAGCGAGACATACGTAGCCGCAAAGGTGAAGGCTTGCGCCGAGTGCGGTTTCAAATCGACACTCATACGCTACGAATCGGACATTACCGAGCAGGAACTGCTGGCCAAGGTCCAGGAACTGAACGACGATGCCGATGTTGACGGCTTCATAGTACAGCTGCCGCTGCCCAAGCACATAAACGAACAGCATGTAATCGAAGCCATCGACTACCGCAAGGACGTTGACGGTTTCCACCCCATCAATGTAGGCCGCATGAACATCGGTCTGCCATGCTTCGTTTCTGCAACCCCCAACGGCATAATGGAGCTTCTGAAGCGCTACGGCATAGACACCAGAGGCAAGAAGGCTGTCGTTCTTGGACGCAGCAACATTGTGGGCAAGCCCATGGCAAGCCTGCTCATGCAGAAGACCAATCCGGGCGACTGCACCGTTACCGTATGCCACAGCCACACCGCGGGCATCAAGGAGGAATGCCTTCAGGCCGACATCATCGTTGCCGCTCTCGGCATGCCGGGTTTTGTCAAGGCCGATATGGTGAAGGAAGGAGCTGTAATCATTGACGTAGGCACCACCCGCGTTCCCGATGCGACCAAAAAGAGCGGTTTCCGTCTGTGCGGTGACGTTGACTTCGAGAATGTCGCACCCAAGTGCAGTTTCATTACCCCTGTTCCGGGTGGCGTAGGTCCCATGACCATCTGCTCACTCATGAAGAACACTCTTCTGGCAGGCACCAAGGCAATATATGAATAAGACGGTCAGGACTATGGCAACAGCCACGGTCCTGCTGTTTTTCATGGCGGGACCCGCATCGGCCCGCAATGCTGCCGATACCCTGTCGCTGTATTTTGCCGGCGATGTCATGCAGCATCAGTCGCAGCTTGACGCAGCGCTTGACAACAGCGCGCACTCATTCGACTACTCAAACTATTTCAAGGCAGTAAGTTCCGAAATCAGGAACGCCACATTTGCAATCTGCAACCTTGAGACCACGCTTGCCGGAAAGCCGTATTCGGGCTATCCGGCATTCTGTTCACCCGTGGAGCTTGCACAGGAAATCAAGGACAGCGGCTTTGACATCTGCCTGACCGCCAACAACCACTGTCTGGACCGAGGCTCCGACGGTCTGGAAAGCACCATCAATACCCTTGACAGACTTGGACTTGGACATCTGGGCACATACAGGGACAGCCTGAGCCGCACAGACAGCCATCCCTATTTCATTGACTGGAACGGATGGCGCATTGCCCTGCTGTCATACACTTACGGCACGAACGGCATAAAAGTACGGCAGCCGCGCGTTGTCAACTACATTGACACCACCGCCATCGTTGCGGACATATCACGTGCCCGTTACCTTGGGGCCGATATGATAATCGCCTGCATGCACTGGGGAACCGAGTACCGTCCTGAGCCTGACAATTCGCAGACGTCAACCGAAAAATGGCTGTACAGTCATGGCGTTGACCATATAATAGGCGGCCATCCGCATGTAATAGAGCCTGTCACCGAATACAGGACCGGCGCTGCGCTGACCCATCTTACCGTATGGTCACTGGGCAACTATATTTCAGGAATGAAGGCACCGCACACCGACCGCGGACTTGGCATCACGCTGATTCTCACGGCCGATGAAAACGGAAAGCCGCAGCTTGCAGACTACACGCTGCACGGCAACCGCACGGTAAAGCCCGATTTCCACATTGTCAGCGACAGCACATCGGTACCGCCCGTAAGAGTGGTCAACATGCACTGATTTCCGCCTGAACCGCCACGCCGGCCAGCCGCAATGATATAATGTCCGCTCATCGGCTAAAAATACATTGCAAAGTATTTGCAGTTTTCAAGTCTTAGCAGTATCTTTGCACCGCTTTTTACGGAAAGCACTATAGATGGTGCGTGTAGTTCAGTTGGTTAGAGCGTCAGATTGTGGTTCTGAATGTCGTGGGTTCGAGTCCCACCCCGCACCCTGCAAATTGAAACAGATGGAATTACTTTTTAGTGGTTCCATCTTTTTTTTCCCTTTTTCGAAGTACATTGTATAATAATCACTATCTTTGCCTGTGTATTCGCAACATTATTAAATATTGATTAACGCAAAAAGACTATAATCATGATGCTACGACGCAAATTCTGGATTCTTTTATTTGCCGCAACGATTGCGGTATCATGCTCGGAGGATGACAAGATAACTGTCGAACAGGGACAGGAGCAGGAGCAGCCGGTTGACGAGCCCACAGGACCCGATATGGAAAACCGCGACAGGCTTCTCGAGCTGACGCAGAAGTACGATTACGATCCCGAGGATTTCCAGCAGACGTTTGTCCAGTACCTTTCATATTACCTGATGGCGCTTGGCCTTGACACAGAGTCAATGGGAATTACACAGGAGGACATGTCAAGCTTGATCGAGCAGTACATGGACTACTATTTCAACGTGCTTAAAAGGAAATTCATGCTGGAAGGCCATGTCGGCGGCTACAAGTTCGTCAAGCAGTGCTTCACATACCGTTCCGTCAGGTCCAACGGCGATTCAGCCACATTCTCGGGAGCAGTGATGTATCCGTCACCGCTGTACGGAGGAAGACACAAGGTTGACGGATTGTGTTTTATACACCAGTATGCGAACATGGACAACAACAACACCTTGAGCAACGCATTTGACCTGTACAATCTTCGCGTCATGTTCAACCAGGCTCTGATTTTCTCGGACACCGAAGGCTTCGGCGCCGACTACGGCAGCTACGTGCCTTATTTTGACGGATATGCAAAGGGACGCCAGAATGTCGATGCCGCCATTGCCGCCGCCCAGTTCCTTAAGGGCAAAGGCATAAGCGTCAGCGAAAACGGATATACCGAAAACGTAGGCGTTTCACTCGGTGCAAATGCAGCATTTGGCACACAGAAATACTTTGAATCGGCCGAGTGCCCGAAGTGGGTCGGCGAGGAAGTGCTTCATGATTTCAGAACGTTTGCAGGCAACGGACCCACATCAATCAGCAGGGTGTTCGACCACTACTGCGAGACAGACTTCCTGTATTTCACATTCATCGTACCGATGATGGTATCAACCATGTATGCCGGTGATCCAAGCATCGACGACTATTACTCGTATCTGGATTTCTTTGACGAGCATGCAAACGACAAGACAATAAGGAATTCCGCCAGAGTCAAGAAAGGAGAACTTGACGTGTTCTTCGAGACGCTTCTGCCTTTCACCAGCCTGTTCTCATACCTGAGAGATTACAAGAACAGCATGAAGAGCCTCATGAACAGCAGCCTGTATACCGAAGACGGAACTCTGAACAGGGAGAAGAAACAGGTCCAGCTGCTTTACAACAGCCTGAAGAAGGTTGAAATTTCAGACGGCTGGGCACCTGAACATCCTATTGTCATGGTACACAGCACCGACGATTCCCTGATTCCATACTACACATCGTATGACAGCTATCTGGATTTCGTTGAGAATGACGGCAACGTGGTATTCATCCCGACCTCGGGCGACCATCTTGAATCGTCGGTTCTCAGCATGATTTACGCAAGCATCATAGAACGCCCGAGTCTGCTGTTCGGTGCCGATTTCGACGTTCTCCGCAACATTGACATCACCAGTCTGATGCTTGAGCTGAGACAGCTGATTGAATACCTTGAGCAGCAACAACAGGATTGAGGACATACAGAGCACCCGTACTCTGAAAGCTGTGCGCCCCTTATTGGAGGCGCACAGCTTTTTTATATTAATAACTTGAATAGTAGCATCTTGTAATGACAAACTTCAATAATTATTACTAAATTTGCCAGTCTATTTGTGTCAACGACAAAAACAATGATCAGTACTCTAAAGAGATTATTCCGCCCTTCCACCATACTGATGGCACTGCTGGCACTGTCAGTAATAGCAGGAGGTGCGTTGTTCTGGGCGTTCAGAAGCAAGAGCAAAGACTATATTGACAGGACTACCGCCCACAACATACACGAATTGATCAAAATGGCGGAAATCCCGTTCCAGGGACACATTGACAATTCCATCCTCAATCTGGAACTGATTGACGAATACATAGCACGGGTGAATCCCGACAGAAACTGCGAAAGCGGGAAATTTGCCAGAGCATTCAACTATTTCAGAAGGATGAGCAGTGCCGAAGACATTCTGTTCCTTGACAGCCAGTTCAACTACACCGGCATTTCAGGTCTTTCAGGAACATTGGAATCGGACTCCATAACAATAAATGCCCTGCTTAAGGACGGTATTCCCATGACGCGTCACATGAACTGGAACGACGGGGCTTCAAGATACGTGGTTGCCGTTCCGACGCAGCAATACACGGTTGACGGCCAACTGTTCTGCGCACTTGCATTAATCTTCGATCCCGGTGTGATAAACACGTTTGCGGCCGTTTACAACTACTCGGGAGCGGCTCAGATATTCGTCATGGACGAAGCAGGCAACATTGCCTTCACCAACAGTTCATACATAGCCGAAGGCAACCACCTGAAAGACTACCTGAACAAAGGCATAATGACACAGGAACAGGTAAACGCCATCCGCGCCAATTTCAATGCCGGGAATCACGACTGGACAATGATAGAAAAGGACGGACTGGAGACCTTCTTCTGTTATCACTCAGGAGGTCACAATGCATACAGCATCGCGATGGAGGTTCCCGCCGATAACGCCCGAAGCCTTCTGGTAACGCTGCAGTCCATGCTTCTGTATTCCGCTGCCGCCATTGCCGGTCTGATTATGGTCATTCTCGTTGTCCTGACCGTATTCATTCTGCTGAGCCGCCACAACAAGGCGCTTGCCGTCAATGAAAAGCGGATAAGTCTTGCCAAGTCAACGTTCCTCAGCAACATGAGCCATGACATACGCACCCCGATGAATGCGATAATCGGATACACGACACTGGCTCTTGCCACCGAAGACAAGCCTGAAGTGGTCAAGGATTATCTGTCCAAGATAAAAAGTTCGTCGTCACACCTGCTCAGTCTTATCAACGATGTGCTTGAGATGAGCCGCATCGAATCAGGCAAGGTCCAGCTGGAACCGGCATCGAGTTCCATATCGGCCATGCTTGTGGACATTGACAATATTGTCAAAGCCGACATCGACATTCACGGACACAAGTTCACCATTGACAGCTCGTCGGTAACGGACGATGTCATTGTATGCGACAAGCTGCGCATAAGGCAGATACTTCTGAATCTGCTTTCGAACGCCATCAAATACACGCCCGACGGAGGGCTCATAGAACTGCGCATAAGCGAGAGTACATCAGGAAAGTCCGGTTGCGGACATTACCGCATAAGGGTAAAGGATAACGGAATAGGCATGTCGCCGGAATTTGCCCAGACGGTTTTTGACGAGTTCACCCGCGAGAAGAGTTCCACCGTTTCAGGCATTCAGGGCACCGGACTGGGTATGGCGATAGTAAAGAATCTGGTTGATATGATGGGCGGACAGATAGAGTTGCACACCCGTCAGAACGAAGGTACCGAAATAACGCTTGACTTTGATTTTGCCATTGACAACAGCATTGCCGTCGAAGACGCCGGGGCCGTCCGTCAGTTTGACTTTGCCGGAAAAAAGATTCTTCTTGTTGAAGACAACGAACTGAACCGCGAGATTGCCCTTACCATACTTGAAGATTCAGGCTTCACGGTTTCAACCGCCAATGACGGGGCCGAGGCGGTTGAGATGATTCGGAATGCCGCACCCGGCGATTATGACGTGATTCTCATGGACATACAGATGCCTGTCATGGACGGAATTGAAGCCACGAAACGGATTCGCGGCATCGGTTCCGAGATATCACGCATTCCCATCATTGCCATGACTGCCAATGCATTTGAAGAGGACCGCAAGGCATCGATTGACGCCGGCATGAACGAGCACGTCGCCAAGCCGATAGACGTCGACAATCTGAAGACTGTCATAGCAAGGTTCCTTTAAGGCAGATTTCCAGGCATGTCACAGGAATTCAATCTGGTAAGCGAACTGGCGCTGATAATGATTGCAGCCGGTCTGTTCACCGTATTGTTCAGAATTCTCAAGCAGCCTCTCATTCTCGGTTACATCATTGCCGGTTTCGTGATAGGACCGCGGCTGGGACTGTTTCCCGGCATTACCGGTTCCGACGAGACCGTGAAACTGTGGTCCGAGATAGGCATCATATTCCTGCTTTTCGGACTGGGGCTTGAATTCAGTTTCAAGAAACTGGTGAAGATAGGCGGCAGTGCGCTCATAATGGCAGGCACCAAATTCACCGGAATGTTCATACTGGGCATCCTTGTGGGTTCGGCAATGTCATGGAGCACCATGGAGAGCCTGTTTCTGGGCGGCATGCTTGCCATGTCATCGACGACCATAATCCTGAAGGTTTACAATGACCTTGGAATGAAGGACAGCAGCCATGCCTCACTTGTTTTCGGTTCGCTTGTCTTTGAGGATCTGATTGCCGTACTGCTCATGGTACTGCTTTCAACGCTTGCCGTATCAAACAGCTTTGACGGCGGCAAAATACTTTTTGCACTTGTCAAGATGGTATTTTTCGTCATACTGTGGTTTCTTGTCGGCATATACGTCATACCCACCCTGCTTACCAGCACGCACAAATACCTGACCGACGAGATTCTGCTCATAATAGCGCTCGGACTGTGTTTCGGCATGGTGGTTCTGGCACAGCTTGTAGGATTCTCATCGGCTCTTGGAGCATTTGTCATGGGGTCGCTGTTGTCAGAGACACTGCAGGGCGAGCGCATTGCACGGCTGACAGGGAGTATAAAGGACATGTTCGGGGCCATATTCTTCGTGTCGGTCGGAATGATGGTCGACCCGGCTGTCATAATGCAATACTGGAATGTCATTCTGCTGCTTACAGCTGTGGTCATAGCAGGAGTGCTGTTCTTCTCGACATCGGGCGCCATCCTTGCCGGACAGGGATTGGACAAGGCGGTGCATTGCGGTTTCAGTCTTGCCATGCTTGGCGAATTTGCCTTCATCATTGCAAACCTCGGCTGTTCAATGGGCGTGCTGCGCAGCTTCATCTACCCCGTTATCGTTGCAACGTCGGTCATTACCACTTTCACAATACCCTTCCTGATAAAATCGGGCGACAGAGCCTGCAGGCTGGCACGCAGGATTCTTCCGAAACGGCTTGTCCGACTCATTGACACCCCTGCCATGAAGGATGAGAACGCCAGCATTACGGAACAGAATGAATGGAGCAAACTTATCCGTGCCTACATTCTGCGCGTGGTGCTTTACGGAGTGGTGCTGTTCGCCATATTTCTAGGCTCAAAGCTATGGCTCACAGACGTTCTGACCGAATTGATTCCCTACCCGCGGTCCGAATCACTTATCGGCATTATCGGCACGGCAATCACTCTGGTCATCATGATTCCGCTGTTAAGCGGCCTTGCTGTCGGAGGCAAGAACATTGCGCAGTCAAACAGCATACTGCTGAAGGAGAAGCCAGGCAATATCTGGCCGATATTCGCCATGGCCATGTTCAGGATTCTGCTTGCCACCACATTCGTCATTCTGGTACTGATAAGCCATTTCAGCCTGTCATACTGGAGCATACTTGTACTTATTGTCGCCGGAGTGCTGCTGTTCACAATGGGACGTAGCGTAATGGCAAAATTCACCCGTGTCGAGCAGCGCTTTCTGGACAATCTCAATACCAGAGAGAATTACCAGCGCAAGATGAAGCCCGTTGCCGCATCGGTCAACGACAAGATGGCCGCATACGCCATAAGCACACGCGACTACATTGTTCCGGCCAATTCCACATACGTCGGCCATGCCTTGAAAGATCTGAATCTGCGGCGCGAGTCGGGAGCCAATGTGGTAAAGATTACGCGCGGCGGGCGGGCAATAGTCATACCGTCGCCATGTGAGCTCATCATGCCGTTTGACGACCTGCTGGTTGTAGGCACGGCCGAACAGCACAAAGCCTTTGAAGAACTGCTGCAGACCAGGACATGGGCCAAACAGCTTGCCGACCCCGAATTCGAACTTGAAAAGCTTGTATTGACCGACGGTTCATACCTTACCGGCAAGACTCTGGGTCAGGTTGACATGCGCTCTTACGGATGCATGGTAATAAGCATAATATCGGACGGGAAAATCATTGCAAACCCCACTCCCGACTATTGTTTCAAGGCGGGCGATGCCGTATGGATTGGCGGTGAGAAGTCCGCATGCAATTGGTGGAACTGACAAAAAAAGGCCGCTGCAAGCGGCCCTCTATGTCGGGATGAAAGGATTCGAACCTTCGACCACCTGGTCCCAAACCAGGCATTCTAACCGGACTGAACTACATCCCGTATGCTTCTGCTTCCAAAAGCGGCACAAAGATAGAGCTTTTCTTTGATTGCAGAAACTTTCCAGAGCAGATTTTTGCCCTTAGCCCATACTTTGGCGTACAGGCCATTCATCGTATACGAAAAATTCATACTTTAGCACCTGTATTTGCAGGTGCATGTGAAAAAAATAGCATTCATATTCAACCCTATATCGGGAGGACGACGTATGATTCCTGTCATTCCCCTGATTAAGAGGCACATCAACAGGGCCAGATATGACTATGTCATTGAAACCACGCAATACAAGGGACATGCCAAGGAACTGGCTCAGAAATACGCATGGCTTGAATATGATGCCGTACTGGCAATAGGCGGCGACGGCACCGTCAACGAGGTGGCCAGCGGACTCATCGGTTCCAGGACCGCGCTCGGAATAATCCCATGCGGTTCAGGCAACGGGCTGGCCCGCCATATCGGCATACCCATGGATCCATACAAGGCAATCAAATGGCTTGACCAGTCACATGTAGTGCACATGGATTACGGCATGATAAATGACCGGCCATTCTTCTGCACATGCGGTGTCGGCTTTGATGCCGCCATAAGCAAGAGTTTTTCAGAAGCCGGAACACGCGGCATTGTAACCTATTTGGAAAGCATTATAAAGGAAATTGCAAGCTACAGGAACGAAACATACCATCTGTTCGTTGACGGCGTGGAACAGGAATACAGTGCTTTCATAGTCACATGTGCCAATGCAGGCCAATGGGGCAACAACGCTTTCATTGCTCCACAGGCTTCAATAACAGACGGGCTGCTTGACATTGCAATCATTCCGTCGTTCACCGTCATTGACATTCCAATAATGGCAATACAGCTGTTCAACAGGCAGCTGGACAAGAACCGCAATGTCAGGATGCTGCGTTGCCGCGAATTGAAAATTGTAAGAGAAAAGCCGGGGGTAGCCCATTTCGACGGAGACCCCATAATGCTCGGCACCGAAATCAACATAAAAATTGTGCCGGGCTCGCTGAACGTCATCGTTCCGAACAAGCCCCGCACAGTATAAAAGTTTCAGCCGCTGTCACGCGGCTGAAATCATTTCATAAAATCAATAAGTTCCAAGTTCCTCAGGATTCTCGAGTTCAATGCATCTCAAGAAGTAATGGGCGCACAGAACCTGATGTGACATACCCATTTCGGACACCATATCCGGCAGTGATGACAGGTCAAGAACGTACTTCCTCACGTTCTTGTTGACTCCGCCCTGCGGAAGCTTTCTAAGCGTCTCGTAGGCCCTCAGATGCATGAATGGAGACATCTGCCAGTCCTCATCGCTCCATACCAGGGTAAGCTTTGACTCGGGAGTCCAGCCATATCCCAGATCGCAGGTCTTCAGATAATCGAACAGAGCCTTGGTTTTGGGCGCTTCATAATTGAACTTGCCTTCGTCGGTCAGCATGTCCTGGCTGAACATTGACTGAAAATCACCACTGGGATATTCCATAGACTGCAGCAGACGGCGTGCCTCCATTGCCGTCACATTCGGGTTCCCCATTGACGAAAGTTCAAAAAGCTCCTGCGAGAAAATCTCGGTACGCGGATCATAGCCGCCGATTTTCGATGCCGGCAGTTCCAGAATGCCTTCAAGCTGGTTAAGTGCAAGCCCCAAACTCAATGAGCCTCCTTCCTGACCCTTGTCAAAACGCTCAAAATACATTGAAGGGGTAATGACTCCGGCACCGCCGAATGTAGCCTTCAGGTTGACAATATCCTTTTCCTCTTGTGTGGCTTTCGCATCCATATAACGGTGGAAACCGATACAGGTCTCGCCACCGAGAGACATGCCGAAATTCTGTGTTCCGTATCCTTCGTTCATTTCGACACCCATCGATGCCATTACGTCAAAAGCTGCCTTGATGGCATCAATAGTATGCTGGGCATTACGGTCACTCTCGGTCTCGGCAAAATAGTTTTCAAGACTGGCACCGCCACCCTCCTCGTCGGGAATTACCACCAGCTGGTTGTAGAAAGCCCTGAGAAGCATCATGTCGCCTCTCTTGGAAGGCATGATGTCGTCCGTGTCAATTCTGGTATGGTTCACTACGCTTATGCCATCCAGTTTGTGAAGCTGTGAGCCGTTTTTTGAATTCGGGAAAGCAATGATGGCCGACAGTTCAATGGGCTCGTCCTTGTATCCGATACTCTTGTATCTGATGCTGAATACCTGCATTTCCCACTGGACATTTCTGAATGTCGAACCCTGCTCCCGGTTGAAAATGTTCTGCAGTTCCCTTTCCTGTCTGGAGAGCAGAAGACCGGTAGCATTGCCCAACATCCGGTCAATATTCAGTCCAGGTATCATGGCCGCCATCTGACTCAGTTCGTAGCCTCCGACTATGGAGCTGTACTTTTTTTCAAATTCACTTGGAGTGTAGTTCTCATGCCAGCTGATGCCAGTCAGCAGACCACGGTCAAAATCATACTGGGAAACGGCATTAAGACTTTCTGTTCCCTTTTCACATGAGGTAAGAGAGAATGCAAGGGCGAAAGCCGCCATTGCAAAGAAGCAACTGCAAAATTTGTTCAGTTTCATTGAGTTTATTATGTAAGTGTTTTCAATTCAGAAACATCATATCCGGCACCATTACATCAGGTTCAGACTGCCTATCAGTTCGTTGACAATAGTTTGAATCCTGTCCGGAAGCTCTTTCAGATTGTCATCTGACTTATAGCAGTCAAGACCTACTGCATATACCATATAGATAATCTGTGCCAGTATGTGCTGGTTGATGCCGCAGTCAAACTTGGTGACCATATTCTTGTCGGAACCGGAGCCCGGAAGATCCTTGTACATGTTGTATGCCTCTTCGGTATTTGCAGGAGGAACGATATCGTCGCCGCTGGTGTAGAACAGCGTGATATGATGCTGCGGGATCCAGCCTCCCTTCAGCTGATTCTCCTCTTCAAGGCAGGCGGCAAGTCTCTGACGGCAGTCAGACTGCGGGTTCTTTGCGGCCTCGCTCATGAGCGGATAAAGCTTGTAGTATGACATGAATGTACTTTCAGATGACTCTATCAGGCTGTCAGGAACCTGCAGCGCACCGACAACCTCCATGGTTGTCATGCTCTTGTTTGCCAGCTTTTCCAGAATTCCGGTCCCCAGGAACAGGTCACTGAAATAGTTGTCCAGATTATAACCCACAAGCTGCTGCTTGCCACCGGCCTGGAATCCCTGGAGAACCATGGCCAGCAGAGTCGGCATTGTCATCTTTCCATCCTGAAGCCAGCTGTCGAATGTCAATGTCGGATTGTACGGGCCGCTGCCAAGGAAAGAGCGTTTCAGATTGATTGTCTGGCGCTGGGCATCGGTTGCTTTGGTCTCAATGTAACGGGCAAGGGCAAATCCGTTGCCGCCACCCTGCGAGTAACCAAGTATGTATGTACCGTAGCCACTGTTCAAAGACGGAACATCCGGGTCTGCACCGCCTGCAGCGCTTATGGCGGCCAGGATAGCATCCATACAGTTGCGTGCTATGAGGTTCTGGCACAGATACGTCTGGTTCTTTTCACTTGTCACGCCAAAGCCTATGTAATCCGGAATTACCACCAGATTGCCGTCAATGGCCAGATTGCCGAAGTTGTTCGAAGCCTGGGCCGACGGAGCTTCAGTTGCCGAGAACATTGTCTCGTGGCAGTATATCACGACGTCGTTCGGGCTGATGTTGGATTTGATTCCTTTTTTGCTGTACGGCCAGTACAGTACGGCAGAAAGTTCTATTGGATTGCCATTGCCGTCCACACTGCTGTAGTTGATGACCTTCTGTCTGACGCCTCTGTTGCTCCACAGGTTAATTAGAGCACTCATGCTGTTATCAGGCTCCTCATATTCCCCCATTGATTCACCCAGAGCAGATTTTCCAATATACTGCGATAATTCATCCATTGTCGAATCCGGAATACCTTCAAAACCGAAGGTCGGGGCTTCAGTTTCTTTAATATCACCTCCTCCTAAAAGTGTGCCGCTCTCAGGAGCTGCCGTTTCATCGATTCCTTCACTTTCACAAGAGCACATGACCCCTGCAAATGCCATAAAGGCAAAAGTAATTTTCCAAAAATTCCTGTTCATAATCACAACTTTTTGAATGTTCACTTTCTAAAAAAAACATTACCGCCAGAACCAGGCCGACGGCCAGAAAGCCAACCGTTTCATGCCAGTTGACAAGCAAAAATACAAAATAAAGTTAAAGATGGTGCTCCCGCACGTCAAAAAAACGCACCGTGTCCTGCCGGCGTTTAAAGATTAAGATAAATATCTTTAACAAGTGCAGTATATTCGGCCGATGCTTTTCCATCGGTGCCGGCCAAAGCCAGCAGACTGACGGAACATGGCGACGCAGCGCAAGAGAAGGCAAGCAGCGTCCTTTTGGGCGCCTTGCCCGCCACGGTGCACACATCGGTCCGGCGCACCGGATAAAGTGCGTTCAGAGCAAATGCCCGAATAAACGTCGGAAGGGCACCAGATGGCAAAATTGCCGAGAACAGGCCGTCTGGTTCAAGCAGGCGCGCGACGCATGCGGCAAGGTCCTCGAAACTCAGGTCGTCACCATGTCGGGCACTGTTTCGGGAACTGTCCGGGCAGCGCAGTGAATTTCTGAAATACGGAGGGTTGCACAATATGGTCCCAAAGCGGTGGCCGCAGTCATATTTCCTTACATCTGAATTCAGACATTCCATGCTGTCCGCCCACGGGGAAACGGCAAAATTATCGGCAGCCTGAGCCGACGCGGCAGAATCGAGTTCAATTGCAGTAATGCATTTCCCCTCAAGGTCGCCCATGTCATTCTCAAGCCTCTGGGCGGCGATCAGCGATACGATACCCGTGCCTGCGCCGATGTCAAGCACCGGAGTGCCGCCGTCGAGTGCGGCCCACGCTCCAAGCAGGACGCCGTCGGTCCCCACTTTCATTGCACAGCGGTCCTGACGTACCAGAAACCGCTTGAATTGAAACCAGTCATTAGCCATACAGGAGGCAAAAGTACAAAATGCCCTTATTATATTTTTAGCACTTACGGCAAAAAGTATTACCTTTGCACGTTTGTTGTCCGTCCACCGGTATGGACGGCCGGAAATCCGGACATCGGTCCCGCAAACCATTTTGGACAAGTACAGGAAGCAATATGGCAAAAAAGAAAAGCATAAAGCAGGCTGAAGGCATTGAAGAACAGTCCGTTGAACAGGAGTTCGACGAGACAAACCCGGCCTTCTCGATGATTGCCGACTTTGACGGCAACGAGAGCAGCCTTTTTGAAGACACAAAGATTGAAGAGATAATTCCGGTTCTGCCTCTCAGGAACATGGTGCTGTTTCCGACGGTGGTCATGCCGGTATCGGTCGGCAGAAAGACATCGTTGAAACTCATACAGGATGCCCAGGCAAACGGTTCGCTTGTCGGGGTGTTCTGCCAGAAGGACCAGCAGGTTGAAGATCCCGGAATGACCGACCTTTACAGCACAGGAACGCTGGCCAAGATTATCAGGGTATTCGACATGCCGGACCACTCGACGACGGTTGTTCTCCAGGGCATGCAGCGCATAACGCTGAAACTGATAACCGAAAAGCGTCCATACCTGCAGGGGCACGTGGAGAATTTTCCGGAAATACTGCCGTCAACGTCCGGCAAGCAGTTCAAGGCTCTGATTGACTCATTGCGCGACCTGGCGGTAAAATTCGTAAAAGCCAACGACAACATACAGCCCGATGCGGCTTTCGCGCTGAAGAACATCAACAACGGCATGTTCCTGACCAATTTCATCTGCTCCAACTTTCCTTTTGAAATCAGGGAAAAGGCCAAGATGCTCAGGGAGTCCGATTTTTACGAGCGCATATACAAGCTTATGGCTGTACTCAACCGCGAACTGCAGCTGGCGCAGCTCAAGAAGGAAATACAGAACCGCACCCACGAGGACATCAACCACCAGCAGAGAGAGTATTTCCTGCAGCAGGAAATCAAGAACATCCAGGCCGAGCTTGGAAACGGCGGCCCCGACCAGGACATTGAAGAACTGCGTCTTAAGGCCGATACGAAGAAATGGTCCGACGAGACCAGGCAGATATTCGACAAGGAGCTTTCAAAGCTGGAGCGCATAAACAGCCAGTCACCTGACTACAACATACAGCTGTCTTACCTGCAGACCATGCTTGACCTGCCGTGGCAGTACTGCACCAAGGACAATCTGGACATAAAGAATGCCCGCAGGACACTTGACGCCGACCATTACGGGCTGGAGAAAGTCAAGGAACGCATCATCGAGCACCTGTCGGTAATGAAGCTGCGCGGCGACCTGAAATCGCCGATTCTATGCCTGTACGGCCCCCCGGGAGTGGGCAAGACATCGCTTGGACAGTCCATTGCCCGTGCGCTGAAGCGCGAGTACGTGCGCATTTCGCTGGGCGGCCTGCATGACGAATCAGAGATTCGCGGACACCGCAAGACCTACATAGGCGCCATGCCCGGACGCATCATCAAGGGCCTGATGAAAGCCAAATCGTCGAACCCGGTGTTCATACTTGACGAGATTGACAAGGTTGGCGGAATGAATGTGCAGGGTGACCCGTCGTCAGCACTTCTCGAAGTGCTCGATCCGGAACAGAACAGCGCGTTCCATGACAATTACCTTGACATTGACTATGACCTGTCGAATGTGATGTTCATTGCCACAGCGAACAATCTGGGCACCATCCCCACCCCGCTTCTGGACCGTATGGAACTTATTGAGGTCAGCGGCTACATTACCGAGGAAAAGATCGAGATTGCCAAGCGCCACCTTCTGCCGCGCCAGATGGAGGCCAACGGCATAAAGAAAGGCATGCTTTCCATAGGCAAGGCAGCCCTTGAAGCCGTCATAGAGAACTACACCCGTGAATCGGGCGTCCGTGAACTGGACAAGAAACTTGGCAAGATATGCCGCAAGACAGCCTGCAAGTTCGCTGAAAGCGGAACTCAGGCAAAAGAGACAATAAAGCCCGAAATGCTGGCCGACATCATCGGCACACGTCCGTATCTGCGTGACAAATACCAGGGCAACGAATACGCCGGTGTGGTCACCGGTCTGGCATGGACATCGGTAGGCGGCGAGATTCTTTACATCGAGACCAGCCTGAGCCACGGCAAGGAAGGCAGACTGACCCTGACAGGCAATCTTGGCGACGTGATGAAGGAATCGGCCATGCTGGCAATGGAATACATACGCGCCCACCACGAGCTGCTGGGTCTTGACCCTGCAGTGTTCAATTCGTGGAACGTGCACATCCATGTTCCGGAGGGCGCCACACCTAAGGACGGCCCATCGGCCGGCATAACCATGGCCACATCGATAGCGTCGGCCTTCACACAGAGAAAGGTAAAGGCAGGCATTGCCATGACGGGCGAGATCTCGCTGCGGGGCAAAGTGCTTCCGGTAGGCGGCATACGTGAGAAGATTCTGGCAGCCAAACGTGCCGGCATAAAGGAACTCATCCTCTGCCAGGACAACCGCCGCGACATCGAGGAGATTCCAGCCATGTACCTTGAAGGCCTTACATTCCACTACGTTGACAGGATTTGCGACGTCTGGGAGCTGGCCCTTCTTGACGAGAAGGTTGACAACCCCATGAACATCGTACCCGACCCTGCCCCCATGCTGCAGCAGGTTCCGGGCGCTCCGGCAGCACTGGCAGCCCCTGTAATCACAACATCAAAAGCCTGAAAAAGCATGCAGCCGGGACTGACATTCGAACTCCAGCATACCGACAGCGGGACAGATGCCCGCGCCGGTCTCATAAGCACCGGCCACGGTCAAATCTTGACACCCATTTTCATGCCTGTGGGTACGGTGGGTTCGGTCAAGGCAGTCCATCTGCGTGAACTGAAGGATGACGTAAAGGCCCAGATCATTCTCGGCAACACATACCATCTGTACTTAAGACCCGGTCTCGAAACACTGGAAAAGGCGGGAGGACTGCACAGGTTCAACGGCTTTGACCGCCCCATGCTGACCGACAGCGGCGGCTTCCAGGTGTTCTCGCTGGCAGGTCTGCGCAAGATGAACGAGGAAGGCGTGACATTCCAGTCGCATATTGACGGTTCGCGTCACCTGTTCACCCCCGAACGTGTAATGGACATAGAGCGCTCTATAGGCGCTGACATAATGATGGCTTTTGACGAATGCTGTCCCGGCGATGCCGACTTCAACTACGCCAAAAAGTCAATGGAGCGCACGCACCGCTGGCTGGACCGCTGCATCACCCGCTTTGAGGAGACGCAGCCCAGATACGGCTACAGCCAGTCGCTGTTCCCCATTGTCCAGGGCTGCCAGTACAGCGACCTGAGAAAGCGTTCGGCAGAATACATAGCCGCGAAAGACGCTCCGGGCAACGCCATCGGCGGTCTGGCAGTGGGCGAGCCCGCACCTGTCATGTATGAAATGATAGAGACTGTAAACAGCATACTTCCAAAAGACAAACCGCGTTACCTTATGGGAGTCGGAACTCCGCAGAACATACTGGAAGCCATTGCACTTGGGGTCGATATGTTTGACTGCGTAATGCCCACGCGCAACGGACGCAATGCCATGCTGTTCACCAAAGACGGAATAATCAACATCAGAAACAAGAAGTGGGAGGACTGCTTTGAGCCGATCGAGGCCGATGGGGCATCGTACGTCGACACGGCCTATACCAAAGCGTACCTGCACCATCTGTTCAAGGCGCAGGAATACCTGGCCCTGCAGATTGCATCGGTCCATAACCTGGCCTTCTACCTGTGGCTTGTCGGCGAGGCAAGGAAACATATCCTGGCCGATGACTACCACCGCTGGAAAACGGTGATGTCACAGCAGACAATGCAGAGAATTTGAATAACGGATTATGAAGAAGTTCGCACGAAAGAGACTGTTCACCACACTTGACTGGTACATAATAAAGAAGTTCCTGGGTACATACTTCTTTTCAATTGCACTGATCATTGTCATTGCCGTCGTGTTTGACTATAACGAGCATATCGACAAACTGCAGAAGGCCACGGCATACGAGGTGGTTTTCAAGTATTACCTGAACTTCATACCATACTTTGCAAACCTTTTCAGCCCGCTGTTCGTATTCATAGCGGTGATATTCTTCACGTCAAAACTGGCCGAAAACTCCGAAATCATTGCCATGTTCTCAACCGGCATGAGTTTCAAGCGCATGATGCTGCCGTATCTGGCGTCGGCCACGTTCATTGCCGCACTCACCCTGTTCCTCGGTTCGCGTGTCATACCCCACGGCAATGTGACCAGAATTGATTTTGAGACGGAGTACAAGATTCACAGCAACCGCAAGAAGGAACTTGACAAGTACAATGTCCAGCTTGTGGTTGAAGACGGAATCATTGCCTACATTGAACGCTATGACGATGTCAACAAGATAGGATACCGCTTTGCACTTGACAAGTTCGAAGGCAAACAGCTAATATCGCACATGACAGCCAGAAGCGTACAGTATGACACCATCTGCGGTGAGCCGTATCACTGGAAAATCAAGAATTTCATGATACGCGACCTGTCAGGTACGACCGAAAGCATAGCCACGGGCACCGAAATGGATTCCATCATCCATTTCCAGCCGCAGGACTTCCTCATTGCCGGCGGTCAGGAGGAGACCATGTCATCGGGCGAACTGCGCAAGTATATCAAGAGGCAGAAAGAGAGAGGCATAGGCAACATCCAGTCGTTTGAGATTGAATACCATAAACGGTATGCCATGTCGTTCGCATCGTTCATAATGACCATCATAGGAGCATCGCTTTCCAGCCGCAAGCGCAAGGGCGGCATGGGGCTGTACCTTGGAATAGGCCTTGGCCTGAGTTTCGGTTACATACTGTTCCAGACCGTGTCGTCCATGTTTGCCGTGGCTGGCTCGATGAGCGCCTTCTGGGCTGAATGGCTTCCGAACGTTGTCTTTGTATTCATAGCAATTTACCTGTACATTAAAGCACCCAAATAATCATGAGATTTGACGAACTGGACTTCGAGCCGGCCATTCTCGACGCCATAGACGCAATGAATTTTCAGGACTGCACTCCCATTCAGGAGCAGTCAATTCCATATCTTCTTGAAGGACGTGACCTGATTGGTGTGGCACAGACCGGCACCGGCAAGACAGCCGCCTACCTGCTTCCAGTGCTGAACCAGCTGGTGGCCGGCGGCTATCCCGAAGGGGCGGTCAACTGCCTTATCATGGTCCCGACACGCGAACTTGCACAGCAGATTGACCAGCAGGTCGAGGGATTCTCATATTTCACCAACGTTTCAAGCACGGCCGTGTACGGCGGCAATGACGGGATACGCTTCGAGCAGGAGAAACGCGGATTCTCCATGGGCACCGATATTGTGGTCGCCACCCCGGGCCGTCTCATCAGCCATATCAGCCTTGGCAACATCGACCTTTCAAAGGTGTCGTTCTTCATTCTCGACGAAGCCGACCGCATGCTCGACATGGGCTTCTTCGATGACATAATGCAGATTGTGCGCCAGCTGCCGGCAAAACGCCAGAACATGCTGTTTTCGGCCACCATGCCGCAGGAAATCCAGAACATGGCAAAAACAATCCTGCACAACCCGGCCGAGGTCAAGATTGCCGTATCGCGCCCTGCCGACAAGATTCTGCAGGCCGCATATATCTGTTATGAGGCGCAGAAACTGAGAATCATACAGAGTCTTTTCCAGGACCAGTCACCCAAGAGGGTCATTGTGTTTTCAAGCGCCAAGCTCAAGGTCAAGGAAATAACCAAGTCGCTGCGCCGTCTGGGCATGAGTGTCGGTGAAATGCACTCGGACCTCAGTCAGGAGGAACGCGACAACATCATGCTCAAGTTCCGCAACGGACACATAAACATGCTTGTGGCTACCGATATCGTGTCGCGCGGAATTGACATCGACGACATTGATCTTGTAATAAACTATGACGTGCCGCATGACCCCGAAGATTACGTTCACCGCATAGGACGTACCGCACGGGCAGGAGCCGAAGGCTGCGCCCTGACCTTTGTAAGCCAGGATGACCAGACGCAGTTCGGACGGATTGAGAAGTTTCTGGGCAAGCCTGTCTATAAGGTGCCGGTACCGGCCGAACTTGGCGAGGCGCCCGAATACCAGCCTGCCAAAGCCAGACCACAGGGACACGGCAAAGGTCACAGGAATAACGGGCGCAAGGGAAACGGCGGCCAGCGCCACGGCGACAGCCACAGGAAAGATTAGAATTCCGGTCTGCTCTCTCCCGGATAACACAGGGAGAAGAAGTCGCAATACCTGCAGGCGGCACTGTTCTTTCCGGCATCTGTAGGATGAAAGTCCTTATCCGGATTGAAAATCTCATTCACCAGTTCCATAAGCATACCTTCAAATTCCCTGCGGAACTGATGTTCGAAATCCTCAACCCTGTCATTGCCGACATAATAGTACAGATCGTTCTCGACAGGCTTTGAAGTGGCACGGGTATATAGAAGCATGGGAGCAACCGGCGTATTCTTCATTTCCTCACGGTCTCCAAGCAGGTACGCATAATAGAAAATCTGGAACGCGTGATCAAAAGCCTTGCCGTCACGTTCAAACAGGTCCGATATGCAGGACGGCATTTTCCTTTTAGTTCCCGTCTTGTAATCAACAATACGCAGAATTCCGTTCTTCCGGTCCATGCGGTCAATGATACCTTTCAGACGGACATTCATTGTCTGCCCCTTATTACATGGGTCATTCACCCGGATAATACGTTCGTATTCGTCCGATTCGCCCTGAATGTATTCGAACGGAGCATAGAAATCGCGGTCCATCTTGAGAATCTGCGTCAGATACCGCTTTATTACCCCATGTACAATGGTCTGTGAACCGCTGTATTCGGCCATCGGCACATTGTCCTTACCAAAATACTCCGTATTGAAGGCACTGCATACAATGTCTGCAATCCTTGTCTTAGATTTGATTACAGCGTCAATTGCAGCTGCCGTAATCACCCTTCCGGACCCGCTCCCGGCCAACTGTCCGTAAATTAGTTCCGCACTTTTATGGAACAGCGTTCCGAACATTGCAACGTCAATATCGGAGACCTCGGTATTGTCCTTTTTCAGTCCTGCCACCTGTGCCAGATAGAACTCAAGCGGACATGCCAGATACTTCTTCAGGGCCGATGGAGACAGCAGCGACTTTGGATTGCAGTCGGCGTTGAACTTGTTACGCAGACTCTCAAGGACCTGAGGCGTCTTCTTTACCGTCAGTCTGTTACCGGCAAGGCCCTTACGTTCAGTCTTCAGTGACAGCATCTCTACGCCACGTCCCGAAAGCTGAAGCTGCAGCAGATAGCGTGAAATCTGACCGCGGCTCAGACCCGGCGAATTGGAATCGCTGTTATACACCATGGTCACACTTTCCGACCTTTGCAGCAGATGGTGAAAATTGTACGATACCACCGCGCTTCTGTCATTCATGGTTGACAGACCGAAAGCCATGCGCAGGTTATATGGAATGAACGATGTTGTCTTTGACGTTCCGGGCAGATAGCCTTCGCCCGCAGAAAGAAGCAGCACATGCCTGAAATCAAGATTTCTGGTTTCCAGCAGTCCCATTATCTGCATTCCGAGTACGGGCTCGCCATGGAACGGGACCGTCAGGGTTGACAGTATGGAGCGCAGCAGCCTTCCAAGTGTGGCAGTCTGAAGATCCAGTCTGCCCTGTTCCACAAGACCGCGCAGACGGTTGATCTGTGTATAGCAACGGAACAGAGCCTCCTGATTCATAGGTTTGAACAGGTCATCGTCACTGACACTGCGTATTACCGGAACAAGTCCTGTCAGTATTTCAAGCAGCCAGTCCATCAGTTCCATGCGTCCGCCGGCAATTCTGAACACCGTCGTAAGAATTTCGTCCTTTTCCAGTTCCGAAGGAGAAGGATACATGCGTTTTGACTTTCTCAAATCGGACAGAAGTCCAAGCGCATTAGCCGACATCATTGACATAAGCGGGTTGGACAGAACCGCTTCGACCTGAGGCATACAGAAACGGCCGCCATGGACTGTAGCAGAGTGCTGCAGCTCTACAAGAGCCATTATCAGACTGAAGAGCGGAGTGGCTGTCATGGGATAACCCATTGTGACGTTCACATTGTCCATCCTTTTCGAAGGCAGAGAGTGCAGCACTGACTGCAACAGCGACTCGTCACACAGCACCACAGCCATTTCGCTGTCAGCCTTGTCCCTGCCAACCGTTTCCAGCCACTGCGGTATGTACCTTGCCTGGGCGCAGTCGGTCGAAGCATCGACAATGCGCAGCTTCCTTTCCCTGCTCAGGTTGTCAAACAGCTCTTCGTGCAGTTCTGACGGAAACTCTTCCAGATTGCTGCGCATGAAATGGCCGGCTTCGTGTATGGAATTCTTTTGGGTGTATTCAATATCGTAGTCCCAATAGAACAGGGCCTTTCCCTGAGACTGTATGGCACGGAACAGCTCCCGTTCCGCCTTGTCAAGACTGTTGAACCCCACAAAGGCGTAATGGTCCTGGCTGAAAAGCGAAACGTCCAGATTCTCAATGACACGGCGCTGCATAAGTCCGCTGTATGCCAGCCCGCTGCCTTCCAGGGCCGACACGAAACGTGAGTATATTTCGCCCAGACTGTTCCACACATTCAGAAGTTCCTGCTTGAGTCTGGAAGTGTCGTCACTCCCCAGCTTGCCGAAAAATGCAGACAGCGCCTCGGTCTGTTCTTCAGTCAGAAATGACAAATCGCTCAGTTCGTGCTGCTGGGCCAGTACACCGAACAGACTGCCTGCATCGGCCATATTGCGGTCAACATCGTCAAAATCGGCCAGAAGAATCTCCCCCCATGGCCAGAAACTGTCAAGAGACTCGTCGCACTTCATTACATCCGTATAAACTTTGTGAAGGAGCGATACAAGTTCTATTCTGTCCGCAACAGCCAGAGCCGAAGCGTTTTGAAACATGTCCTGTATGGTGGTGTACTGCGGAGACCATATGGGACTGACGCTGCATTTTGAAAGGTAATCGTTAAAGAACAGCCGTGCACGACGGTTCGGAAAAACCACCGTTACCCTTGAGAGTCCTTCCCTATTGTTTGCAAAACGGCCGAAAAGGTCATCGGCAACATATTCCAGAAACTTCTTCATGACTGTATCACTTCTATTACCTTGTCACTGTCAACATACCACAGATAACCATTCACCTTCTCCACGCCCATGCGTCCTATCAGAGCCATGTACTCCTGAACCTGATGCATGTATTCCTCGCGCTGACGGGCGAACTTGAAATCGACCACCACCGCACTTCCGTCATCGTACATCATGACACGGTCGGGACGCCGGTTCTGCATGGTCATGCCCTCACGGAACACAATTTCGTTTTCGGTGAGCAGGCGGCACTTTCCGCTGAACCATTTTTCCACTCCGGACTTCACAATATGATTGCGGACATATTTTCTTATGCTGTCAGCCTGCTTTTCGCTGTCAATGAGCCCCTGCGACAGCAGGTTGCCTACCTGTGCATCTATGTCGTCCATTGTGGCGATTGCCGAGAACAGGCCGTGCAACAGGCTGCCGCGCTCAATGAACTCGTTCTGCCTATTGTCATCGGAGGTTTCGGAAAAAGCGAAACGCACGCTGTCTCCTGACTGTCGGAACCGGGCTGACATGGGCCAGGACCGCATTGCAAGTTCAGCAGAAACCGGACAGGACTCAAACGGATTGTCATTCCGGACTTGAATCTTTTTCTCCAGATGAGGAGTGATGCTTCCGCATTCATATTCCAGCTGCCCGTCGCCATTGTCGGTACAGCCGAATCCGTCATCGGTCAGACTGCGGTACAGAACATTATATACCGACGTTTCAGGACTCTTTCCGCCCTTTCCGTCCGGTTTGCGGCTTATTACCGCCAGGTTGCAGGCCGCACGGGTGAAAGCCACATACAGCAGGTTCAGATTGTCAACAGCCTGCTGGCCGTATTCCTTCAGATAGTCATTCCTGAAAACGGAGTCGGACAGTTTTGACTGGAAAGGAACCGGAAGCAGGGACATGTCGTCAAAGGGAGGCATCTTAGGTTCCACCCACAGCCTGTTTCTGAAATCCACGGTCTGCCAGTCACAGTAAGGAACTATGACCGTGTGGAACTCAAGTCCCTTTGACTTGTGAATGGTAAGAAGACTTATGCCGTCAGTCTGTTCCTGGGGAATGGCATTTTTGTGAAGCCTGTCATCCCAGTCCTTCAGGAACACGGAAACATTTCCACTGTTACGGGCCAGCCATGACGACACGGTATCGAAGAATGCCATGACATACTGGTCCTGGCCTTCAATCCTGTCAAGCCCCAATATCATATACAGCTGTTCCACCAGCTCATACAGAGACATGCCGCGAAGCGCTTCCCAACGGCTGGACATTCGGTCAGGCAGCAGGCTTTCCATGTCCGCGGTCAGTATGCTGTCCATTGTCCGTTTTTCGCCGTCGGCGGCCCCGAGCCATTCCCAAAGAAGGCCGGCAAGAGCAATGCGGTCATTCCGGTCCGCTATCCAGCGCAACGCATTGACCATAATCCTGACCGGAGCCGATGCATCAAGCTTGAACGCTTCGGCAGACACCATTCTGTATTCGGGACGGTTGGCGGCAAACCAGCCGGCAATCGCTTCAATATCTCTGGTAAAACGGCAGAGTACGGCAATGTCCGATGGAAGCACCCCATTATCGGTCAGTTCGTCAATAATGTCGGCAATGCGCAGACATGGCTCGTCATCCTTGCCCGGAACATAGGTACACACTCTGACAAATCCTTCATGGCCTGATTTGACGGCATTCTGCATGACATCGTAATATGCCGTATCCAGTTCCGGATACCGGATGCCGGTTCTGTCCTCAAGAATGCGCTGAATTTCGTCCGCAGCCCTAGGGAACAGCCTGTTATTGAAACCGACCACCTGCGGAAGACTGCGGTAATTGTCCTGCATGGGTACCACCTCAGGACTGTACGCCGCCAGCCTTTGCGTCAGCTCCGTATTCAAAATGTTCCAGTCGCCGTTTCTCCAACGATATATGGACTGTTTGACATCGCCCACCACCAGACAGGCACTGCTGCCTGACAGACACTCCAGGAGCAGCAGATACAGATTATTCCACTGCAGTCGTGATGTATCCTGAAACTCGTCAATCATAAGATGCCTTATGTAACTGCCGGTCTTTTCAAACACGAACGATGTGTCGCCGCTTTTCAGTTCCGACAGAAGCGATGCCGTATCGGCCAGCAGGAAGCGGTTCTGCTCACGTCCCTGTCTGTCTATGGTGCGGCGCACTGACATGAGCAGCCCCAGTTCATGCAGGAATGTCAGGGCGGCACCGAACGAGTTTCTGTCTGACTGATGTTTCTCCACAGCATCCCTGACCGGCCGCAGCAGATCACTCAGATATGGTGCCCAGGACGCGGTACCCGGTCTGTCCAGAATATTCTTGTTGAAAAACTTCTCCCAACTGTCACAGCAGTTGTACAGTGTGCCGAGACCTGTAGCTTCCAGTATCGAGGCATCGCCGACTTTTGCCATCATGCCTCTTGGATTCTTACCCATGTCATCAATTGAAAGGCCGTTCTCGCGCAGACATTCATCAATGCGGCGGAAAGCATCGGCACATGTATTTCTGTACTCCTCCAGACGTCTGTCACGCTCCTTGACAAGTTTCTTGCGGAACGCTTCAACGGCATCCTCGCATGACAGTGCCTGTTTGAGCAGCTCCACCTTTTCGGCAAAACTCTCACGGAACAGTTCTCCGGCAAACTTCTTCAGGCTGTCACGCACGTCCCAGTTGCGGTCTTCCTCAATGTTTCCCTCAATGAAGCGGGTCAGACTCTTGAAGTCGGGAGATTTCTTGTCCACATTGTCAAGAAAGTCATCGACGGCATCGCTGACCGCCTTTTCCGTATCAAGGTCAATGTTCATGCCCGCACCTTGGTGCAGTTCGCGCGCCAGGCTGCTCAAGACGGTCTGGAAAAAACTGTCTATAGTCTCTATCCTGAAATGGCCGTAATCCTGAAGTATATTGTCAAGTGCCCGGGCCGCATTGGAGCGTATCTGCCCCGTCTCCAGTTCCGGATGAATTTTCTGCACCTCATTCAGATAGCTGACCGATGACTCCAGTCCGTTGGCAATGCCGAACAGCTGCGACAGTATGCGGCGTTTCATTTCGGCCGTAGCCTTGTTGGTGAACGTGACGGCAAGAATGCCGCTGTACGAGCGAGGGTTTGCCACGAGCATGGCAATGTAGCGCACGGCCAGGCGGAATGTCTTTCCGGAACCGGCCGATGCCTTATAGACCGTCAGTAGTGATTTGTCTGCCATAATCGTCATTAAATATCCAAATATAGTCATTACATTAAGGAAATGCCTAACTTTGCCATCTATAGTTATCAACATATCAGAATCATGGGATATATAAGTGAAGACAGGCGCAAAGTCACGACACAGCGCCTCAGGGAGATGAAACTGCGTGGCGAAAAGATTTCAATGCTCACTTCGTATGACTACACAATGGCCAGCATCGTTGACAGCGCAGGCATTGATGTCATTCTTGTAGGCGACTCGGCATCGAACGT
>JAZUFX010000058.1:0-14957 GCA_045640885.1 Bacteroidaceae bacterium
GCCATGACCGATTTCGGTCCTCTGATTGCCAATCCCAAGAGCCTTCTGCTCGGTGCAGCCGCACAGCTGGGTATCTTCATTACCTTCCTTTGCGCCAACTGGATGGGCTTCACACCCGCCGAAGCAGGTTCAATCGGTATCATAGGCGGTGCTGACGGTCCTACATCGATTTTCCTGACATCAAAGCTCGCTCCGCATCTGCTCGGCCCCATTGCCATTGCAGCCTACTCTTACATGGCCCTTGTTCCGGTTATCCAGCCCCCCATCATGAAGGCTCTGACAACCAAGAAGGAACGCGCCATCAAGATGAGCCAGCTCCGTCCTGTCAGCAAGACCGAGAAGATCATCTTCCCGATTGCCATCACAGCCATCGTTTCACTGATTCTGCCCGATGCAGCTCCTCTGATCGGCTGCCTCATGCTTGGTAACCTTGCCAAGGAATGCGGTGTAGTTGACCGTCTCAGCAAGACCATGCAGAACGAACTGATGAACATTGTGGTAATCTTCCTCGGACTTACCGTAGGTGCTACCGCAACAGCTGACACATTCCTGAACATCAAGACTCTCATGATTCTTGCCATGGGTATCGTTGCATTCGGCATGGGTACTGCAGGCGGTGTTCTGCTTGCAAAGCTCATGAACGTGTTCTCAAAGGAAAAGATCAACCCGCTGATCGGTTCTGCAGGCGTAAGCGCCGTTCCTATGGCTGCCCGCGTATCACAGACCGTCGGACAGGAGGAGAACCCCAGCAACTTCCTGCTCATGCACGCCATGGGTCCGAACGTTGCAGGTGTAATCGGCTCGGCCGTTGCAGCAGGTATCCTGCTTACAATGCTCGGCTGATCGCATCCGTTCCACAAAAAAAAGGAGACTGGCCATCAGGTCAGTCTCCTTTTGTTTTCTGCAATCCGTCCCGCGACTGGAAGGAGCGTGAGCGAAGCGCGTTCCGCGGAGCGGAACTAAAATGAGGAAACGTAATTCCGTACTTCGTTTCGCGTGCGAAACGAATTACGGAATGACAACGGTGGGTTTGAAGGTCTTTGCCTCTTCGGGAGTGACCTGTGCGTACGCAATGATGATAACGGTATCGCCTATTGACACCAGACGGGCGGCTGCACCGTTCAGGCAGATGCACTTGCTTCCGCGCTCGCCGCGAATCACATAAGTGACAAGGCGTGCGCCGTTTGTCACATCGACCACATGAACCTGCTCACCGTCAATGATTCCGGCTGCATCCATCCAGTTGCCGTCTATGGTAATACTGCCAATATAGTTGATATTGGCATCGGTCACCTTTACGCGGTGCAGTTTTGATTTCAGTACGGTCAGCAGCATTATTCCTTATATTTGATGTTATCAATAAGACGCACCTTGCCACAGCGTACCGTGACGCAGCCGACAATATAAGACGAAGCATCCCAGTTGTCTACAGGCTGCAAAGTGTTGCCGTCAACTATCTCGTAATACTCGATCTCAAGACCGTCAAAGGAATTGACTGTGTCTATGACAAACTGGCGGGTCGATGCCAGAGTATGCTGTCTTGCATACCTGCGGCTCTCGAACAGAGTGCGTGAAATGTTTGCAGCCAGCTTGCGTTCGGCCTTGGAAAGCAGCATGTTGCGCGAGCTGAGCGCCATGCCGTCCTCTTCACGGACAATGGGGCAGCCCACAATCTCTATCTTCAGATTCAGCTGCCGTACCATTTCACGTATAATGGCCAGCTGCTGGAAATCCTTCTCGCCGAAATATGCACGGTCAGGACGGACCGCATAGAAAAGTTTGCTTACAATCTGTGCAACGCCGTTAAAATGTCCCGGACGGCTCGGACCCTCCATGACCTTGTCAAGAGGAGTGAAATCAAACTGGCGGTTATCGGGCTCCGGATACATTTCCTCAACCGATGGTGCAAAGACGAACTGCGCTCCTTCCTTGTCAAGAAGCTTGCAGTCGGCATCCATCGTACGCGGATAATTCTGCAAATCATTCTTGTCATTGAACTGCGTCGGATTGACGAAATCGCTGACCACGGTAACATCGTTGTCATGTACGCTGCGGCGTACCAGTGACGCATGGCCCTCGTGCAGAGCGCCCATTGTCGGAACCAGGCCAATGGTCTTGCCTGCCTTACGATAGGATTCAAGGGCTTCACCAAGCTCCTTGACTGTAGTTATTACCTTAATCATTTTGTCGGAGTAGTCTCAAAAAGTCCGCAAATTAAGGCATTATTTATGTCATTTCAAAAGATTCGCAAAAACAGCTTGCCTAAATCACAGTTTTTTTCTATATCTTTGCATAGTAACTATACACTCGTGCAACAATTTCACTTATGAACGACAAGAGAATCCTATTCATCTCGGACCAGATTACTCCATTCGTAGCCAGTTCAACAATTTCAGATTATTGCAGACAACTTCCGCAGAGCATCCAGGAATTAGGAGCGGACATACGTACGTTCATGCCAAAATGGGGACATGTGAACGAGCGCAGGAACCAGTTGCACGAGGTAATACGTCTGTCAGGAATGAACCTGATTATCGACGACACCGATCATCCTCTCATCATCAAGGTCGCATCAATCCAGGCTGCCAGGATGCAGGTATATTTCATAGACAATGAAGACTACTTCCAGAACAGGCTCATGGTCACCGACAAGGAAGGAAACGAATACCAGGACAATGACGAGCGTTCAATATTCTTTGCACGCGGAGTGCTCGAGACCGTCAAAAAGCTTCGTTGGAATCCGGATATCATCCATTGCCATGGCTGGCTGTCTTCAATGATACCTTTCTACGTAAAGACCCTGTACAAGGATGAACCTGCATTCCGCGACTCCAAGATAGTCTATTCAGTCTATGACAAGTCATTCCAGAACAACTTCCGCGACAGTTTCCCGAAAATGATTCTCACAAAGGATATGCAGCCTGATGCCGCCGGAGTTTTTGCGCAGCCTGTCGATTTCACTTCTGTCATGAAGAAGGCTATCGATTTTTCAGATGCCCTGGTATGCAACAAAGACAAACAGCTGCAGGATATTGCCGATTATGCCGAATCAAAGGGCATCCCTGTTTTGAGCGATGATATTTTTTCCATCAAAGCCGAACAGATAGAGGAACTTTACCTGAAGCTCTAGAATCCGTTTTGAAATGAAGAAAGTTTTTCAGACCATGGCCGTCCTGCTGATAGGAGCCGGTCTGTATTCGTGTGACGAAGATACCGCAGGACTTGGATGGTCCATTGTCCCTGAAGCCGACAAGATTGACGTTCAGGCCGATTCGTGCTATGCCCGGTCACGCACCGTCAGGGCCGACGACTCACTGGCAATCATGACGACAGACTGCAACCTCGGCCGATTCACCGATGCCATGGGTGCATCGTTCGAATCGGGCTTCATCACCCAGTTGAACTGCGTCGAGAACTATACGCTTCCCGATTCAATCTACGGCATCGGCGAACACTCATGGCCGCAGTGGTTCATCAACGAACTTGGCAGCAAAGACCCCTACTACGCAACTCTGACGCTCTACTTCACATCGTTCTTCGGCGATGCTGCCAACGTATTCAAAATCGATGTCTTCGAGTTAGACCGCATGGTCAACGCCAACAGCAGCTATTATCCCAATCTGGATGCATCGCAGTTCTGCGACATGGAAGCCCAGCCGCTTGCCAGCATCAGCGCCACCGCCAGGAACTTCCAGAATTCGGATTCACTGAGATACCTGAGCAACTATTATCCGAACATATCGGTACGTCTGCCCGACAGTTTTGCCAAGCGTATTCTTGAAGGCTACTACTCAAGTAACGGCACCTGGTTCAAGGACTCGAAGACATTCATGGAAAACCTGTGCAAGGGCTTCTATGTAAGATGTTCACAAGGCGACGGTACAGTGCTTTATGTCAGGGAAGCGGTACTTCAGGTCAATTTCAAATGCATTGACACCAACAGTGCCGGAACAAGATATATGGCATCGTTCATGGCCGATTTTCCCGGCAACAGCGAGGTCATGCAGATAAACTGCTTCCGTTGGACCGGTCTTGACAGCCGCCTGAACGATAACGAAGCCACCTGGATTATGTCACCGTTCGGACTGTTCACCGAGATTGAACTGCCGGTCGACGATATGAAGAAAGACGGCTCGGTGCTGAATTCCGCACAGATGTGCCTGTCATGCGCCGTCACCGAATCGGCTCCATACAAGCCAGCTAACCCGGCTTACCTTATGCTCATCAGAAAAGACAAGGCCAGAGAATTCTTTTCAAAGAACAGCAACATTGACGACATCGAGTCATTTGTATCGCAATATGCAGCAAAATACGGAACATACACCTACAGCAATATTGCAGCTTTGGTCGAGAAGATTTACTCGGACCGTGAAGAATGGCTTGCCGAAAAAGGCATGACCGCCAACGCCGACGGGATGAAAGCATACGAAAAGGCACGCCCCGACTGGAACAGGCTGCTTTTGATTCCGGTTTCCGCGAACACAAACTCAAACGGTGCAGTACTTGGATTCCAGCTGGACATCAATATGCGCCAGGTCAAGCTGATTGGCGGACCGGACGGAAGCCCGATAAAAATCAAGACAATAAGATCAAAAGCCGGAAACTGACTCCGGCTTTTTTCATAATCGCAACCGGACATGTACGCCCGGCGGAATATTCTCATTTTTTCTGTTTGGACTGTCTGACCGCCGATTTCAAACGTGCCACCTGCTTTTCAAGAGCCTGGATTTTCTTGTCCTGATTACTGATTGTTGTCTGGAACGCATTGAGTTCCTCAATCTCCATATCCTGAGGCAGCGCCCAATATACCCTTTGCATGAAATCGCCGAGAATGTTCATGTAATTGGTGAAGGCATCGTACGGAGACTCATATATGCCGCGATCCATTGACACGGCATTGTTCTTGGTGGTCATAAACCTCAGGTTATTGCTGGCCTGCAGATAATCCCAGTCCTGACGCAGATGCCTGTCGCCGGACAGCAGCACTCTCTGGCCTATAGAATAAAGCTTGCCAAAGGCTTCGCGCTGCATGACATTTCCCAACCAGCAGCTGACATCGCGTTCCTCGTCGGTCCACGACAGCGGATACGGCACATCAAGTGCCGCTACAGACTTGCCAGCCTTTATTATCTCATAAGGTGTGGCAAACTTGATTCCGCGAGCCTTGGCACATGCCGGCAGAGCCTCAATGAAATCAAGAATATGGGAACTCAACGGCTGGTAAATGCCGAGAGCCGACAGTTCCATGAAAACATTGAATATGCCGTCCTCTTCGGGTGAACGTGCTATCCAGTCCATATAAGTATCGGCCATAAGCGGGTACTCCTCCCACGAAGGATTGGAGAAACGCAGGCTTATGTCATCACTGAGCTTGTAATCGCGCAGCAGTATCTTCAAGTCCGGATTCAGTGCGCAATGATACAGATAATGCGGGCTCTTCCAGCCAAGAATATGCTTTGCCCCTTCGGTCAGCACACCCTTGAAGCCCATATCGGCCACCATCTGTCCTATTTCATCGTCATAAATCAGGCTGGAATTGCGGAACACCTTGGGCTTTTTCCCGAACAGCATATTGACCTTATCGACCAGACGTTTGGTCTCGTCCCTGAAACACTGCTCGCCGTCGGGAGCCAGCGACGACAGGCCGTGAGAATACGGTTCAGCCAGAATCTCGCAGCAGCCGGTAGCGGCCAGTTCCTGCAGCAGGTCAATAACCTGAGGAGCATAGCGCTCCAACTGTTCCAGGCCCACGCCCGACATTGACAGAGCCAACTTGAAAGCACCTTCATTCTGTCTGGCCATTCTGATAAGCGTGGTCAGCGCCGGAATATACGAGTTCTCGGCAATATGTGAAATGCCAGTCTCGTTTGCATAGTCATCATAATAGTAATGATCGGTTCCTATGTCAAAGAAACGGTATCTCTTGAGATTGATTATCTGATGAATCTCAAAGTACAGGCATATCGTTTTCATAATCTCAACAGTTTTTTATAGCGTGACAGAATGCGGGCTCCCACCTTGTCCCATGTTATGGCATCGACCTCCTTCTTGCCTTCGGTTTTCAAATACTCGTATAACGACGGGTTATTGCATATGGAGTATATGGCATCGGCCATGGCGTGTATATCCCAATAATCAACCTTTATGCATTTTTCCAGAATCTCGGCGCAGCCCGACTGCTTGGAGATGATGGTCGGCACCTCGCACTGCATGGCTTCCAGAGGTGAAATGCCGAACGGTTCCGATACCGACGGCATTATATAGACATCGCTCGACTTCAGGCACTCATAGACCTGGCGTCCCTTCATGAATCCCGGGAAATGGAAACGGTCAGCAATGCCGCGTTCGGCAGCAAGGGCAATCATGGCATTCATCATATCGCCGTTGCCGGCCATGCAGAAACGTATGTCATGCGTGCGCTTCAGCACCAGAGCGGCGGCCTCGACAAAGTATTCCGGCCCTTTCTGCATGGTAATGCGTCCAAGGAATGTGACCACCTTTTCGCCCTGCTTCCGTTTGGGTTCAATTTTCTGTATCTCCTCAGGAAGAGGTTCAACGGCATTGTGCATGGTTGAAACCTTACGCGGGTCCTGATGATACTTGTTTATCACGGTCTGGCGTGTCAGCTCGCTGACGCACATTATGTGGTCGGCATAATCCATGCCGTTCTTCTCAATTGCATATACCGTAGGATTGACATTGCCGCGGCTGCGGTCAAAGTCGGTCGCATGCACATGAATGACAAGCGGCTTGCCGCTCACCTGCTTTGCATGTATGCCTGCAGGATAGGTAAGCCAGTCATGTGAATGGATAATGTCAAAATCCATGCTCCTTGCCACCACACCGGCAACTATCGAATAGTTGTTTATCTCCTCGTGCAGATTGTCCGGATACCGGCCCGAAAAGCCGATACAGCCAAGCTCATCGGTATATATGTTGCTGAAATCGGCATATATGTGGTCACGGAAAGTGAAATAATCCTGCGCATCCATCCATGGATGACGGTCCCTGACCTGTTCCAGCGAGGCATTTCTCCATACCACAGGAACAGTGTTCATGCCTACAATCTTCAGAAAGCTCCGGTCTTCATCGCCCGACGGACGCGGCAGACAGAAGGTTATGTCCACATTCCCCTGATTGGCCAGTCCTCTGGTCAAGCCGTAACTGGCCGTTCCAAGTCCGCCAAGTATATGCGGAGGAAACTCCCAACCGAACATGAGTACTTTCATAACAGGGGCTATTCAAATTCGTTAATTATCTTCATTATCCTCAATATCCCTGCCACGTTCATGGCGAACGAAACGGCACCGCGTCCCTTGAACGGCGGGTTACCGTCAAAGAGTTCGGGCAGCGAGCCTATGCAGTGCGATGTCATTTCATCCTCGTAGCCTATCATCTGGCGTTCCACGAACGAGAGACCGCTCATCTTGAACACCTTGAGATATGCTTCAAAATAGAAGCCTGCCAGCCAGGGCCATGCCGTACCCTGATGGTATGCATAGTCACGGTCACGCTGCGGGCCTACATAATTGGGATTGTAGCCAAAGCTCTTTGGGCTGAGCGAACGCAATCCCTTCGGAGTCAGCAGTTCCTTGGTCACGATATCCACAACCAGTTTTTTCTGCTGGAGTTCCAACGGCGAATAATCCAGTGCGCAGGCAATGATCTGATTCGGGCGAACGCTCCAGTCCGGCGTGCCGCCGTCAACAAAATCGTACAGCCATCCGTACCGGTTCACAAAAGTCTTTACAAAAGCCTTTCCTGCCTGTCCGGCAATTCCGTCAAGCTTGCGCGCATAATCGGCCTTTCCGTAACAGGCATTGAGCGATGCGACAAACTTCAGCGCATTGTACCACAAAGCATTTATTTCAACGACATAACCCGTCCTGGGAATCACAGGAACGCCGTTCACCGTTGAATTCATCCAGGTTTCGGCCTTTTCCCTGCCGTTAATGTGAACCAGCCCGTCGGTATGGACAAAGAAGTTCACATGCCGGTTATGTCTCAGGAAATCCATTATTGACGTCAGCAGTTTGCCGTACATTTTCCACGCCTGTCCATCCGATGTGGCCTTGGCATACTGCTGCACGGCCCATACAGCCCACAGCAGCACATCGGGATGCTCAATTTCATAAACGGCCAACTTTGACGGCTGCCCCTTTATGAAGGCCGATATTGACTCGGCCGCCGTCTGCATCACCGACTCGAAAGCCTGAACCTCGCCAAGAGCCAGAGTAAGCCCCGGAAGCGACACGAACATATCGCGGGCGCGGCACTTGAACCACGGATATCCGGCCAGTATGTAATGATGTCCGCCAACCTTATTGTGGAACTGGTGTGCGGCATTCTTCAGACAGTGATAGAAATTGTCGCGCGGAGTGCGCTCTTCAGACTCTATGGTAAACGTGCGTTTCAGTCCCCTGGGATTGACCTCCGAAGTACCTGCCGCAAAGACTATGCTCTCTCCTTTTTTTATTGGCATTTCAAAGTATCCCGGAACATAAAGGTCCTCATTGAAGTCATAGCCCCTTTCCAGCTCCTTGCTGTATTCGAAACGGCGGTACCAGTCAGGCTGGAACACGAACTCGCTTCGGCCGCTCAGCTGCATGAACAGTTCCGGATAGCCCGGATACATGCGGGTCGCAATGCCATTCTGCACCTCACGGTAGTCGCGGCTTGCAGCCGAGTTCTCGTGAGTGAACTGACGCACGCTTCTGAACGCCAGATACGGCCTGAGGCGCAGCGTTGTATCAGAGTGCGCTTCAAGAAGAGTGTAGCGTATGAGAATCCTGTTTTCGTTGTGTTCGAACAGCTTCTCCTTCTTGAGCAGCACGCCTCCCACCCTGTATATCGTGGTAGGCACCTTGTCGCAGTTGAACTCCCTTATGTACTTGTGACCTTTCGGACTGAAATTGTACCCCCAGTACTGATGGCACCCCAGGTTGAATTCCGCGCCGTGCTGTATCACGGTCTCGTCAAGCGACGATATGAGCACATGATTCTCGCCATCCAGTTCAGGCAGCGGTACAACCAGCAGACCGTGATACTTTCTTGTATTACAGTCAACTATAGTCGTACAATGATAAGCCCCCGACCTGTTTGTACGGAGAATCTCACGCGGGAGAGTCTCCTCCAGATTGGTCATGAAAGTCTTTTCAAATCTGAGATAGCTCATATTTGCTTATTTTTCATACACAAACATAATAATAAAAGATTGAAATGTGTACCTTTGCAAAGCAAAAAATAAAAAACCAAAATGAACAGGATAGTATCCAAACAGCAGTTTTCGCAGAATGTATTCAAGTTCGAGGTTGAAGCACCCCTCATTGCCAGTTCCAGAAAGGCAGGCCATTTCGTCATTGTACGAATAGGCGAGCAGGGTGAACGCATGCCTCTCACCATAGCCGGATCAGACCCCAAGCGCGGCACAATAACGCTGGTGGTACAGCGCATCGGACTTTCTTCAAACAGACTCTGCCTGCTGAACGAGGGAGACTACATAACAGACGTCGTAGGTCCTCTGGGCCAGGCCACACACATCGAGAATTTCGGCACGGTCGTATGCGCCTGCGGAGGTGTAGGCACAGCCCCGATGCTGCCTATCATGGAAGCCCTCAAAGCTGCCGGCAACCGCGTCATTGCAGTGCTGGCCGGCCGCACGAAGGAACTCATCATACTTGAAGACGATGTCCGCAAGGTGGCCGATGACGTCATCATCATGACCGATGACGGCTCATACGGCAAGCAGGGCGTTGTCACCGTAGGCATCGAGGATGCCATCAAGCGCGAGAAGGTTGACAAGTGCTTCGCCATCGGCCCCGCCATCATGATGAAGTTCTGCTGCCTCATGACCCAGAAATACGACATACCTACCGATGTCTCGCTTAACACCATCATGGTCGACGGTACCGGCATGTGCGGTGCCTGCCGTGTTACGGTTGACGGCAAGACCCGCTTTGTATGCGTTGACGGTCCCGAATTTGACGGCCACAAGGTTGACTGGGACGGCATGATGAAGCGCATGGGCGCCTTCAAGGACATCGAGAAGGAGGAAATGAAGAAACTCGAAGAGTCAGTCGCTGCCGCTCCGAAAGCCGCTGCCGGAAACGCAAAGCCGGCCGCTGCGGCAAAGGCCATGGAAATAGAGCCTCTTGAAGTCCTGTGCGACCGCAACGCCCAGTGGCGTGCAGACCTGCGTGCCACAATGAAACCCAAGGACCGCACGAACATTGACCGCTGCGTCATGAACGAGCTCGCTCCCGACTACCGCCGTCACAGCCGCAAGGAAGAAGTCAACCAGGGCCTGACCGAAGAACAGGCACTGCTTGAGGCAAAGCGCTGCCTTGACTGCGCCAACCCCACCTGTATGGAAGGCTGCCCTGTAAACATTGAAATACCTTCATTCATCAAGAACATTGAGCGCGGCAACTACCTTGCAGCCGCAAAGGTCCTCAAGAAGACCAGCGCCCTGCCCGCAGTCTGCGGCCGCGTATGTCCGCAGGAAAAGCAGTGCGAAAGCAAGTGCATGCACCTCAAGATGGGCAAGAAGCCGGTAGCCATAGGCTATCTGGAGCGTTTCGCTGCAGACTACGAGCGCGAAAGCGGCAACATATCGGTTCCGCAGTGCGCAGCATCGAACGGCATCAAGGTTGCAGTCATCGGCTCAGGTCCTTCGGGTCTGTCATTCGCCGGCGACATGGCCAAGAACGGCTTTGACGTAACAGTCTTTGAAGCCCTTCACGAAATCGGCGGCGTGCTCAAGTACGGTATCCCCGAATTCCGTCTGCCGAACAAGATTGTTGACGTTGAAATAGAGAACCTCCAGAAGATGGGTGTCAAGTTCGTCAAAGACTGCATCATAGGCAAGACCATCCAGGTAAGCCAGCTCGAGGCCGAAGGCTTCAAGGGCATCTTTGTAGGTTCAGGCGCCGGTCTTCCCAACTTCATGAACATTCCGGGCGAGAACTACCTGAACATCATGTCATCGAACGAATACCTTACCCGCGTCAACCTGATGGATGCCGCAAGCAAGGAGTCCGATACCCCGGTCATCTTCGGCAAGAAGGTAATGATTGTAGGCGGCGGCAACACCGCAATGGACTCGGTACGCACAGCACTGCGTCTGGGTGCCGAACGCGCCATGATAGTCTATCGCCGTTCCGAAGAGGAAATGCCCGCACGTCTTGAGGAGGTCAAGCACGCCAAGGAAGAAGGCGTCGAGTTCATGACCCTGCACAATCCAATAGAATACAAGGCCGATGAAAACGGCCGCGTCAACAAGGCCGTCCTTGAGAAAATGGCGCTTGGCGAGCCCGATGCCAGCGGACGCCGCAGCCCTGTTCCTACAGGCGAGACCGTCGAGGTCGATGTCGACATGGTCATCGTGGCAGTAGGCGTATCGCCCAACCCCATTGTTCCAAAGTCAATTGAAGGTCTGGAACTTGGCCGCAAGAACACCATTGCAGTCAACGATGCCATGCAGTCATCAATACCTACAATCTTTGCAGGCGGTGACATTGTCCGTGGCGGCGCAACCGTAATCCTTGCCATGGGTGACGGCCGCAAGGCAGCAGCCAACATGACAGCCCAGCTCACCAAGTAACAGACATTACCCTTATACGCATCAGCGGCAGCGACCAATCCAGGTTACTGCCGCTGATTTTTTTTGGATGTACGATTTTCTTTGTATGTTTGTATCTGCAAATATTCCATTATGAAAGATGTTATCATGAGACGGAGCGTTATACTATCTGCACTTTTGTGCTGTTTCACATTGCCTGCAATGTCCGGGCTGACCCGCTCTCTTATTATTAATGAGGTTATGCAGTCCGTCACACAAGGCAATCTGGATCAGTTGAATGAGTATCCTGACGGCTGGGTGGAACTGTACAATCCCACAGACAATGCCATAACGCTTACAGACTACGCGCTTGGAGAAAGTAATAAATTTTCCAAATGCTATAAGATTCCGCGGTCAGGTCACATGGAGTCAAACGGATGGTGGTCATGGTGGGTTGAAGACGGTGATGTCGTTATTCCGGCCAGAGGCCACATGATAATATACTGCGATAATGAGGCAACGGTAACCGACATGGAAGTGCATACCGATTTCAGAATGCCGAATTCAAAGGGCGGCACGCTGTACCTGTTCGACAGCAACAAGAATTTGGCCGATTCCCTGTATCTTCCGCCTATGCCAGCCACTGATGTAGCATACGGACGGGAGACCGACGGCAGCAGTAAGACAGGGTACATGCTTACACCGACCAAGGGCGCGAGCAACAGCGGAGGCTTTGCAAAAATGGTATTGCCGGATCCGATAATCACCCCAAGCATGATATCCGAGGCTAAAGCCAACAGCGGGAAGAAAATGGACATCTCCATATCAATGCCACAAGGAGTACCGGATGATGCCGTAATACGCTATTCTCTATCCTACTCCGAACCGACATCGTCAAGCCCCATATACACTGAAGGAATACAGATAGACAAGACTACGATTGTTAAGGCAGCCATATTCGCAAAAGGCTGCATCACTCCCCCTGCAGCAACCAGATGCTACATCTTCCTTGGACGAAAGCTTTCTGTGCCGGTGGTGTCGCTGGTTACAGACAGAAAGAATCTGTATGATTCCGATGCAGGTATTATTGTCAACAATACATCTTCCGATGACAAGGAGAATTGGCGCAGACCTGTGAGAATTGATTATTTCCCTACAGGAAAGGACGTGTCACAGTTAAGCCAGGGAGCTGAAATAAGAGTGAGCGGCGCATATTCCAGAGCAAATGCTCAGAAGTCGTTCATTGTATATGCCAACAGCCGTTTCGATGCAGGTGGAAAGGACTATTTTGAGGCTCCGTTCTGGGAATATACTGGCTCCGATATGACCAAAAGCCCCTCAATAGGCTTACGGAGTTCCGGAAATGATTTCAATTTCTCGCAGATGCGTGACGGTGTATCGCAGATGCTGTTCGGTATGAATACCGATCTGGACTGGCAGGATTTCCAGCCGGCCATAACCTTTATCAACGGGGAATACTATGGTATTCTTAACATCCGTGAACGTGCCAATGAAGACAACATCTGGATGCATTATGAAGATGACAAAGGTGGGCATCTTAATGAAATCACCCTTATTGAGAACCCGACCTGGGGTCAGGATGGGCTTAAGCGAGGTGATTGGGGACAGTACAATGAATTCACGTCATTTTTGAGTTCCAAGAGCACTGCTTTGTCTGATTATGAGAAAAGTATTGATGTCGTGGAATTTACCAATCTCATGATGGCCAACATCTACATGTCCAATACAGACTTCCCCGGCAACAACTACGTGATGTGGCGGCCTGAGGCAGCCGGTGGCAAATGGCGGTTCATACTAAAGGATGTTGACCGCAGTTTCGGTTTATGCTACTGGCATGGAGACTCCTCCAATATGGACGGCGGTAGCAGTGATGCCGAGTATCTGCGTTGGATACTGCGTGATCCGGAGAATATATTTCAAAACAACTATGAGTCAAATGGTGCCGACCAGACCAGACTGATCAGGTACCTTATGAAAATACCATCGTACAGAGATATGTTTGCTGACAGATTTACCATATATCTCGGAGATTTTCTCAAGTCTGACTATATAGCATCGGTCATAGACAAGACCGCCGACGCGATGTCACTGGAGATGGAATATCACAAAATGTTGTATGGTGGCGGGATGAATGACTGGTACACTGAAATTGACAGAATGAAAACATGGGCGAAAGAGCGCACCGAGAGTATGTATGCACAGCTCAAGGAGTATTTTAATTTCGATACCCTGATAAAGGCCACAATAAATGACAATATGGCCGATTATGCCGATTTCAATGTCACGGTGAACGGAATACCACTGGCTACAGGTCTGTTTGACGGAAAGCTGTTTGCAGGCCGCACATACAGCATATCGGCGGCAAGGAAGTCGGGAGGCAGCAACGATATTGGATGGCGTGTAGTATGCAGGAATAATGCCGGCCAAGTCATAAGCAACGACATACATAACGGACCGTCGTTTGACATAACCCCCAATTCGTCAATAAGCGAGATTACAATATCGGTAATAGGCAGTATTACAGATGTGAACGAACCAATCAGCATTAATGAGCCTGTCAATATCAGATATTACAACATGCACGGCGTTGAGTCCGACAGACCGTTCAATGGAATGAACATAAAACGCAGCACATATTCTGACGGTACAATATCGTCAGAGATACTGCTGATCAGATAATTCTGAACCTAATGCAATTATTATGAAAAGATACCTTTCACTTCTGCTGCTTGTAAGCATGTTATCCTATTCATATTGTATGGCACAGGACAATGAATTGGGAACGTGGTTCAGCGCCGGTATTGAGAAAAAGCTGGCAGGCGGACTATCTGCCAGTATTGAAGGCGAATACAGGCTATCCGATTTTAACCGCATGGACCGATGGGCGGCTGGAGCCACGCTGTCATACCGTCTGTATCGGAACGAGAAAAAGACATTCAATGTCACGGCCGATGCCGGAATCAAATACATGAAGGTATGTTATCCGGAATCAGTAAAACTGAAGGGCGATGAGAGATCGGTATGGAGGAGCGACGGAGAGCACAGAGTGCACGAATACAATATGGACGACGCATACAATGTGTGCAAGACACGTGCCTCCGCCTCGCTGGCAGCAACGTACAAGGCATCCCGTTTCAAGTTCTCGCTGAGAGAACGCTATCAGTTCACAGGCAACGACAGCGTGTGCGTTAACGAATACAAGTGGCGATATGACAAACGCAAAGGAGACATTGCCCTGAAGGATACCGAAAAGGAGTGGAAAGCCACAAATAACCGCCGGCACGTATTGCGTTCACGCCTACAGGCAAGTTATGACATAAGGCATTTCCCCATCGGTCCCTACGCATCGGTCGAAATGTACAATGACCTGAAAGAC
>JAZUFX010000059.1:0-4384 GCA_045640885.1 Bacteroidaceae bacterium
TGCTGTATATCAATCCGGGAGCTGCCGGGCTCCAAGGCTGGCAACAGGTACGTACCCTTGTCAGGCTTGAGATAGACGGCTGCCGTTTCCAGAATCTTGAAGTCATGGAATTGAAACGCTGAGTTTAACATCGGCCGCCGGTATGACTATTATTGTCAGAACACTTTATTAACCAATTAACAAAATACGACAATGAAGAAGTTTATGTTTGCAGTTGCAGCCGTAATGGTTTCAACTTTGAGTTTTGCACAGGGTTTCGGTGGCGGTTTCGGAGGAGGCATGCCTCAGGGCGGATTCGGTGGAGGATTCGGAGGAGGCCAGCAGATGGAACCAGAGGAAAGGGCCAAGATGCAGGCTGACCGTCTGAAGGAGCAGCTTGAACTGACCGATGTGCAATACGATTCAGTTTTCTCATATTACGTTGCCAACGCCAAGGAGCAGGCAAAGCGTCGTGAAGAAATGCAGAACGGTGGTGGTATGCCTCAGGACATGGACATGCAGGCTATGATGGAGCAGATGCAGAAGCAGCGCGAAGCTCAAGAAAAGAAGCTCAAGTCATACCTGACGGAAGACCAGATCAAGAAGTATGACGAAGCACAGGCTGCCCGCCGTGAACAGATGCAGCAGATGCAGCAGAATGGTGGCGGCTTTGGAGGCGGCTTTGGAGGCGGAATGCCTCAGGGTGGCTTTGGAGGTTTCGGCGCCCCCCAGAACTGATTCCAGCATACGGCAGGCAAAAGAATACCGGGCTTCACTGAAGAAGTCCGGTATTTTTTTGTCGACAGCGTTAATCTGTCAAAGTACGCTGCAGCCAATCAGCACCATAAGCTGGGCGGTCAGGATACGCAGGAACATGGTCAGCGGATAGACTGTAGAATATGCAACTGCAGGAGCGTCATGCTGTGTCTGTCCGTTTGCAAACGCCAAAGCGGGAGGATTGGTGCTTGCACCTGCTACAAGTCCTATTATGCTGAAATAGTTCATTCCATACTTCTTGCGAGCTATCAGCGCTACGACGAATACCGGAATTGCAGTGATGAGCAGGCCTGCAAGCATGAATATGAGTCCGTCACCGCTGGTTACCGTTTCAACGAAACCGGCACCAGACTTTATGCCTACGCTTGCCAGGAACAGTGCGATGCCCACCTCACGCAGCATCATATTGGCACTGGCCTTGGTGTATGTTACCAGACCGAGTTTGTATCCGAAACGGCTTATGAGTATTGCGACTATAAGCGGACCGCCTGCAAGACCCAGTTTCATGGGCGTCGGAACGCCCGGTATCGCAATTGGGATACTGCCTACAACAACGCCCAGCATGATGCCGATGAAAAGTGTCGCGATATTCGGAACGTCAAGCCTCTTCATCTCGTTGCCAAGACGCTTTGCCACAATTGCCACATTGCCTTCACGACCTACAACCGAAAGGCGGTCGCCCACCTGAAGCACAAGGCTGGACGACGCAAACAGCTCGCTGCCGGAACGCATCACACGGGTGATGGTGACATCGTATATGCTGCCCAGATGCAACTGTCCGAGAGTCTTTCCGTTAAGTTTGTCCTTGGTGACGACAATACGGCGTGAAACAAGCGGTTCCTGTCCGTTTGTGCTGTCCCAGTCAACATCGGCCGTTGTTCCAAGAATGGCCAGTATCGCCTCGGCATCGTCTTCGGAACTGACAATGCACATCTGGTCTCCGCACCGCACCACGCTTTCCTTATGAGGGGTTTCCACCTTGCCGTCATGGCGCAGACGCGAGCAGATGAATTCGCGGTTGACTATTCTGCGGACTTCCAGTATGGTTTTGCCGTCAAGACGTTCATTCTGCATTTCAATATACTGACGGCATGGCTTTACGCTTGAATCCTCCTGTTCAAGACTGGCAAGCTGCGAGTCTTCGGCATCAGACTTGATTCTGCAGATGGCCTTGACGATCATCGGCACTATGATAACGCTGAGTACGGCCAGTGGATATGCGCAGGCGTAACCTGTTGCTATGTCAATGTTGCCCATTCCAGTCTGGTTCAAGGCTTCCTGCGCGGCACCGAGTCCCGGCGTGTTGGTGACAGCGCCACTCAATACGCCTACCAGCATTGCAAAGCTGGAGGCATCGGTTCTGGGAAACAGGAGGAAGAACACGCATATTGCAACACCTATGTTCAGAAAGACCTGAAGAATGGCCAGACGATTCATTTTCATGCCGCCCTTGCGGAACGATGTAAAGAATGAAGGGCCGACCTGGAGACCAAGGCTGTAGACAAACAGTATCAGACCGAAATCCTGAATGAAGGCAAGGGTCTTGGGATTGGCGGTAAGGCCGAAATGACCGACTACAATTCCGGTGAAGAGAATGAATGCGACACCAAGTGAAACTCCCCAGAATTTGATTTTGCCGAGCCATACTCCGATCGCTATCACAAACGAATACAGAAGGAGGATGTGGGCAATTGATTCAGAATCAAAAAGCAGTGTGTTCAGCCATTCCATAGCGAAAAAAATTACCATTTTTAATTTCGGGGCGCAAAGGTACAAATTTTCCCTTTTTGCCATATCGGCTCAAAACTACAAAATTTTTGTTTTTGAGAATTTTTATGCAAAATAAAACTTTGAAAAGTTCGAAAACGCGCGCGCTTGTGTAGGTATTCATATTTTAATTGCTTACCTTTGCATGTCTTTTACGAAAGAGAAGGAAATTACATCAAACCAGTTATAATCAATTATGGCAAACAACAAGGAAAAACTCTTCTCAGAGTTCCCTGCGGTCTCCACTGAAGAGTGGATGGCCAAGATCACAGAAGATCTGAAAGGGGCCGATTTCGAGAAGAAACTCGTTTGGAGGACAAACGAAGGATTCAAAGTACAGCCGTTCTATCGTGCCGATGATCTGAAGGGTCTTGACACCGATACACAGCCCGGTCAGTTCCCATATCGCCGCGGCACAAAGGCTTGCAATTCATGGGCAGTACGTCAGGGCATTGGCACAAAGGATATCAAGGCTGCCAACGCAAAGGCTCTTGACATTCTGGGCAAGGGCGTCAATTCGCTTGGTTTCTGCTGCGCAGGCCGTCTCATTGAAAGCGCCGATATGGAATCGCTTCTCAAGGATATATGCGCCGAATGCGTTGAACTGAACTTCTTCACTTCGCCCGCCCTGGCACTGGAACAGGCAAAGGTTATAGCAGCCTACTTCGAGAAGAAGGGCTATGACAAGTCAAAGGTTCGCGGTTCCATTTCATTTGACCCGATGGGGTACATGATGAAGAGCGGTGTCAAGACTTGCATGACCGATGCAAAGGCTCTCGTAGAGCTTCTCAGCCCGTTCAAGAAATTCCGCTGTCTGACAGTATCGGCCGGTATGCTGGCCGATTCAGGCGCATTCTGCTATCAGGAACTGGGTTACGCTCTGGCATGGGGTAACGAATACATGCGTTCACTTACCGAAGCCGGCGTTGCATCGGAATTCGCAGCAAAGAAGATTTACTTCAACCTGAGCATCTCATCGAACTACTTCATGGAGATTGCAAAGTTCCGTGCGGCACGCATGCTCTGGGCAAAGATAGTCGAAGCCTACAAGCCTGCCTGCCATTGCAACGACAAGCCCGAAGACGGCATCTGCCGCTGCGCATGCAAGATGTACGTAAGCGCCACCACTTCAAAGTACAACCAGACGGTATTCGACCCGTATGTCAACCTGCTCCGTTCTCAGACCGAGGCCATGAGTGCCGCAATTGCAGGCGTCGACTCCATTACAGTAACTCCGTTCGACGCATCATACCAGGAGTCAGACGAATTCTCGGAGCGTCTGGCACGCAACCAGCAGCTGCTGCTCAAGGAAGAGTCACACATGGACAAGGTCGTTGACCCGGCCGGCGGTTCATACTACGTCGAGAACCTGACCGTGGCCATTGCACAGCAGGCCTGGAACCTGTTCCTTCAGATTGAAGACGAAGGCGGCATGCTGTCACTCGTCGAGGCAGGCAAGGTTCAGGAGGCTGTCAACGCCACCAACGCCACCCGTCACGAGAATGCCGCAAAACGCAAGGAAGGACTGCTGGGCACAAACCAGTTCCCGAACATCAAGGAAATGTCGGAAGGCCGCAAGCCCAAGGCAAAGTGCTGCAGCTGCAGCTGCGGTCAGGAAAAGACCGTTGCAACTCTTGACGGCGCACGTCTGGCATCACAGTTTGAAGAACTGCGTCTCGCTACTGAAAACAGCGGCAAACGTCCAAAGGTATTCATGCTCACCATAGGCAATCTGGCCATGCGTCAGGCACGCGCCCAGTTCTCGGGCAACTTCTTCGGTTGCGCCGGATACGAAATCATCGACAACCTTGGATTCAAGACCGTCGAGGAAGGTGCTGCCGCTGCAAAGAAGGCAGGAGCC
>JAZUFX010000060.1:0-18267 GCA_045640885.1 Bacteroidaceae bacterium
AGGGGAAGAACCCAGAGATCTGTTTTTCAATGCTGTTTCAGCCCTTGCACAAAGGTGCAGACTGTTCATGACACCGGGTAACCATGACCTGCAATTCGGCGAATGGCTTGGCCTGCTGTCACGCATGCATACTTTTTCATATTGGTTCGAGGTGAAGTGCCCGAACGCAAAAGACCTTTACATTTGTCTTGATTCGGCCAGCGGGACATTGGGGTATGACCAGCGCATGTGGCTGGAATCCATTCTGAAGGAAAAATCGGAACAGTACCGGAACATTACGGTTTTTACGCATACACATTTCTTCAAGCGGGATAACAGCCAGAGATACAGCGGCAATTACCCTCTTGAAGAAACGTATGCCATAACTGCCCTGTTTTCAAAATACGGGGTGGATCTCGTGCTGACCGGACATGACCATTCCATGGAAGATACCATGTTCGGAGGTGTAAGATATGTCACGGTCCAGGCATTGGGTGATGACAGTCCCAATCCCGGATACTGCATTTGCGATGCAGGTGATGGCATTGAGGTGGAATTCCGTCAGATTCCCTGACTTACTCAATGATGTCAAGCTGGCGGAGCAGGGCTTCTGGCTCGGGGCTGTGTCCTCGGAAGTCGACGTACAGCTGTAGCGCATCGGCAGTTCCTCCCTGTTCAAGCAGGTGTCTGAACTTGGCTGCGGTTTCCCTGTCAAAGATGCCTTTCTCCTGAAAGAGCGAGAATCCGTCGGCAGCCAGGACTTCGGCCCATTTGTATGAGTAGTATCCTGCAGCATATCCTCCGGAGAAAATGTGACCGAATGATGTCGATGACAATGTACCTTCGACAATGGGCATATATTGCATGGACTGGATGGCATTGTGTTCAAAATCAATTACAGACTCCTGCGGAAGACCTGTAAGTGTATGCCATGCCATGTCTATTGTACCGTACTGCAGCTGGCGTATGTGATAGCAGGCCGACAGGTAATTTTTTGCGGCTATTATACGGTCTATGAGTGTGTCCGGTATGGGCTGGCCGGTCCGGTAATGTTTTGCAAATGACTGCAGGTATTCTTTTTCGTAGGCCCAGTTCTCCATTATCTGTGACGGCAGTTCGACAAAGTCGTGATCAACGCTTGTTCCGGTCTGACCGGGATACCGGCCCTTGGCAAGTATGCCGTGCAGTGAATGTCCGAATTCGTGGAGCAGGGTGGTGAACTCGTCGTGGGTTATTAGCGACGGGGTATCGGCCGTGGGTTTTGTAAAATTGGTTACCAGGCTTATTATCGGGCGCTGTTCAACTCCATTCTGTATTTTCTGTTCACGGAACGATGTCATCCACGCACCGCTGCGCTTGCTGGCGCGTGGGAAGAAATCGACGTAGAACAAGGCCAGATGGCTGCCATCGGTGTCGCTGACCTCAAAGACCTGAACGTCGGGATGGTATACAGGCAGATCGATGCGCTTGAAACTGATTCCGTACAGACGGTTGGCGAGGCTGAAAATGGCATCGATGCAGTTGTCCAGACAGAAATACGGTTTCAATGACTCGTCGCTGAGGTCATATCGGGCAACGCGGAGTTTCTCGGCCCAGTAACTGAAGTCCCAGGGCATTATGGTGTCGGCCTCAAAGCCGTTTTCCCTGGCATAGTCCAGAACCATGGCGACCTGGTTCCTTGCAGCAGGCAGAGCCGGTTCTCCAAGCCGTGACAGAAAGCCGCTGACGTTTTCAGGACTCTTGACCATGCGTTCTTCGGTCTGATACCAGGCATAGTTTTCATATCCCAGCAATGCGGCTTTTCTGTATCTCAAATCAACCAGCTGTGTTATTGTCTGTGTGTTGTCATATCCGTCTTCAAAGGCGCGGCGGTTGTAGGCGCGGTACATGCGCTCCCTTAAATCACGCCTGTCGCTGTACTTCATAAAACTGCTGTAACTTGGTGCAGACAAGTCAAATACCCATCCTTCAAGCTCCTTTTCCCTTGCAGTCTGGGCGGCCATGTCCAGGACAAATCCGGGAAGTCCGGCAATTTCGGAAGAGTCTGTCAGCTGCATGGTGAAGGCATTGGTCGATGCAAGTGAATTCTTGCCGAATTCCAGCGAAAGAAGCGACAGCTTTTCATTGTATCCGGACAGCGTTTCCTTGTCTTCCCGATTCAACGCGGCGCCGCTGCGCTGGAACGATTTGTATGTGTCGACAAGCAGTTTTCTCTGATCGGGGTCAAGGGAAAGCGAATCGCGCCTGTCATAGACGGCCTTGATGCGTGCAAAAAGCGATTCGTTCTGTGTTATGTATGTGTTGTATTCGTTTTCAAGTGGTGTAAGTTCCTCGGCAATCTGCTGGAGCTCGTCGCTGTAATCGGCCTCCAGAAGGTTGTAGAATATCAGAGAGACTTTCTCGTATTCGCTTCCGGCGTATGCCAGTGCGGCAATGGTGTTTTCAAATGTAGGTGCCTCGGCATTGGCTGCAATATGGTCTATTTCGTTTTTTCCGTCAGCAAAAGCCTGTTTGAAGGCCGGCAGGTAATCGCTGTTGCTGATTCTGTCAAACTGGGGGGCACCGAACGGCAGCGGTGAATCTGTAAGCAATACGTTTTCTTTCATGTTACATGCGCATAATAGCGTAAGACCGGCTAACGCTACAATTACTTTTTTCATTATTTGTGGTTTGTATCTTTGTGCGAAATTAGGGAAAAATACTACCTTTACCACATTATTGCTGATAATATGCGCTTCAAAACAGTCTTTTCGATATTGATGGCGGCTTCGTGCATGTCCGCATCGGCTCAAGAGAAAAGTGTCAAGGCTACTTATGACGTCAATGGAAATGCCGAAAAGGAGCAGTACCGTTCACATGTGACTTTGGAATCGGTATCGGACAACGGCAGTGTCATTAATGCATACGGAGCTGTTAATCTGAATCTTACCGGTGTAAGAATGAACAAGACTGCAGGTCGCGGATACGCACTGCTGGTTTCAGGGTCAAGCAGAGTGACAGTCTTCCAGTGCGACATCAACCTCCATACCGAATATTCTTGCGGCATTGCAGCTGCAGGCTCCGGCACGTTTGTCAGAGTCGATGACGGCAAGACCACCATATCAAAGGAACAGTCTTCAGGCTTTTACTGCACTGACAGTGCCATGATAAGCATTGACAAATATGACATCAGTTCGTTTGCCAAAATGAGTCCAGTGCTGTCAACGGACAAGATGGGCTGTATTGAAGCTGTCGGTATGAAAGGCGGAACCAAAGGCAATGCGGCGCCTCTGTTCAGCAGCAAAGGCAGTATTCATGTGTCAGAGAGCCGCATGGAGGCTGCATCGGCCCCGATAGCCCATATCAGGGAGAACGGTGCCATTACGCTTGACAACTGCGAACTGACGCAGGGAGCATCGTGCGGATTCTATGTTTCAGATGGAACCGCAGCAGGCGGCAGTCTGACAATGAACGGCTGCAAGCTGAAACTGCAGGACGGTCCTCTGTTGCTTGTCGATGAAGGTACTCTTACGGCTGCATTGACAGACAATACGATATCGTTCACAAAAGACGGTCTGATGTCAATCAGGGGAGGCGTTGCCGATATTACAGCCAGCAGACAGAAACTGAAAGGTGACATTGTTACCGACAGTGCCTGTGCGGTTTCGTTGAATTTGGGCAAGGGCGCATCGTACGACGGCGCAATTAATGTCGGGAATAACATGGATGCGACGGTGACTGTCAATCTTGAAAAGGGTTCAGTCTGGTTTGTTTCAGACAATTCGCACATATCGGCCATAAGTTTTCAACAGGGTGTTGAAAACGGTGTAAAGCAGATAAAAGGAAAAGCTAACGTGTATTATGATGCCAAGAATCCAGCCAACAGCTATCTGGAGGGCCGTCAGTATGAACTGGGCGGACAAGGCATGCTTATTCCGGAATGAGTGATATGAACAGGTTATCAACAGTTATAGCATTGATTCTGATGTCGGTCGGCGTCATGGCCCAGGATATCAGCATTACAGCCGGCCAGTTGCCGAAAACGGTGACCGAGCTTATTGACGAAGCGTTTCCCGATGACAGCATAAAGAGCATAAAGATTGAGAAGCGTGCAAGTCTGGTCCAGTATGAAGTGCGCCTTACGGGAAAAGTGAAACTGCAATTCTCGAAGGATGGCAAATTCACCCAGTGTGAGTGTTCCGGCAAAAGGGCAGTGCCGCAGGTGCTTGTTCCCGGCAGAATAACCGAATACGTTGAAAAGAATTACAAAGGCCATAAAGTCATGAATCTTGAGCATGACAGCAAACTGTGGGAAGTCGTTCTTGACAATGGGGTTGAACTGGACTTCAATGAAAGTTTCAGGTTAGTTGACGTTGACAGCAATGATGACTGATTTATTCCGAAAGACAAGACTCGTCTGGGGCATGTCCGTCATGGCATGCCTGTTTTCATGTGAGCAGATTGAGATAGAAGAACCGCAGTCTGCTCCTGCAAAGACCATATTGGCATATTTTTCGGCCGATAACCCATCGGGCAACGACCTGTTTCCTTATCTCCATTACAACCTGGAAGATATGGCAGCCGGACTTTCAGGCTCTGATTGCAGCAACTGCAATATTCTTGCTTTCGTTGACGGTCCAAGCAGCGGCACAAACAAAACGACATCGTATTTTCTGAACATCCATGATGGAAAGATGGAGCGTGTCTTCACGTTCAATGCAGCGAATGTGAAAAACTTTGACCCGAAAATAGATGCCAATCAGGACGGCAATCTTGATTCGTCGAATCCGGCAACATTGAGGATGGCGATCAACTATATGCTGGAGCATTACCCGAACAGGGAATACGGACTTATTCTGTGGTCTCATGGCGGAGGCTGGATACCCAGTGACAAATGGTTCGAGATCAGCAAATCACATTGGAAATCGGGTTTGAACAGCGTTGCCTCACAACCGGTACCGCTGTCGGAATCGGGGTTGCCGCTGATAACGAAAAATGACATGCAGACCAGATATTTTGCATACGAGCCAACATCTTCAGGCAAGAACAATTCCATGGAGATAGAGGGGCTTGTGACAGCCATTCCGGACCGTCTGTTTGATTTCATTCTGTTCGATGCCTGTTACATGGGCTGTGTTGAAGTGGCGTACGCCCTGAAGGACAAGACAAGGTATTTCATATCGTCAACGACCGAAATAATGGGGTACGGATTCCCGTACAGGTCTGTTACAGGAAAATTGGCCAAGGGCTATCTGATGGGAGCATGCCGTGACTTTTACAATTACTATAACAGTTTCAATGACTATTGCAGGCTTGGCGAAGTGTCACTGGTAAGGACCGATGAACTTGACAGTCTTGCAAACTGTTTCAGAAAGATTGTCACGGGAAGACCTGACGCAAAGCGTTCGGACAAGTCATTCAAGGGTATCCAGGACTTTGACCGCTTCAGGTATGGCAGCGAGGACCGTTCGGTGTTCTTTGACCTTGGTGCGGTTGCAAGGACATATTCGAAGTCGGAAACCGAGTACGCTGAATTCTGTGAGCAGCTTGACCGTTGCGTACTGTATGCCGCATCGACACCGGAACTTTTCATATACTGTCCCAACCTGTTTGACAAAATGGATCATATTGACGTAACTGAGTTTTCGGGACTTTCCGTCTATATACCGTTCAAGGACAATGACAGCTTCGGGCTGAATGACAGTTATGCAAAACTGGAATGGAGTAAAGCAACCAACTACAAATAAACACTTATGGGAAAAATAGCCGTATTAGCGACTTTTGCAGCTTTCGCACTTGCAGGCTGCCAGAGCAATTCAGTTACTCTGCCGCGTGATAGAATGACAACTGAAAACAGACTTCTTGCAAACGAGAAGAAGATTGACGGAATCATTGCCGGAATGACTCTTGAAGAAAAAGTTGCCATGCTGCATGGAAAGAACATGTTCACTACCGAGGGGGTGCCTTCACAGGGCATTGCCGATATGTATTATGCCGACGGACCTTTCGGAATACGTGAGGAAATGGAGCCAAAGTCCTGGAATCCGCTCAACTGGAGCAATGACTCGGCTACATTCTTTCCAACCGGAAGCGCCCTTGCAGCTACCTGGAGTGAGGAAATTGCATACGAATACGGTACTGGTATGGCTCGTGAGGCCAGGTTTCGCGGAAAGGATATGATTTTGGGCCCGGCCATCAACATCCAGCGCATTCCTACAGGCGGACGTACATTCGAATATCTGAGCGAGGACCCGTATCTGTCATCGAGAATCACCGTGGGTTACGTCCATGGCGTTCAGGACAATGGCGTTGCAGCCTGCATGAAGCACTTTGCATTGAACAACCAGGAAACGAACCGCGGCAGCGTCGATGTCATTGTGACACCGCGTGCCATGAGAGAGATTTATCTGCCTGCCTTTGAGGCCGGTGCCGTTGAGGGCAACGCATACGGAGTCATGGCGGCCTATAACAAGGTAAACGGTTACTGGTGCGCTGAAAACAGCCAGCTGCTTAATGACATTCTGCGTCAGGACTGGGGTTTCAAGGGCATGGTCATATCGGACTGGGGCGGAACACACAGCACAGTTCCGTCAATCACTGCCGGACTGAACATTGAAATGCCTACCCAGAACTTCTTTGGACAGGCTTTGATTGATTCGGTTGCAAGCGGTGCGGTATCGGAAGATCTGATAGATGAAAGAGTCCGTGAGATTCTGCGTGTAAGACTGCTCATTGACCCGATTCCGGAAGAGAAGATGACTGCCGAAATGACTGCGAAGCCTGAACAGGCTGCAATATCCTATGACGTGGCCCTGAAATCGGTCGTGCTTCTAAAGAATCAGGACATTCTGCCTGTTGACGCATCGAAAATCAGAAAGATTGCAGTGATTGGCGACAATGCCGACAAAAAGATGTGCAACGGCGGTGTCGGTGCCGGTGTCAAGGCAAAGAATGAAATCACTCCGCTCAAGGGACTTATGGACAGGGTTCCCGAAGGCGTTGAGATTGAGTACGCGCAGGGCTACACTTCACAGCAGCCCAGAATGGGAGGCTTTGGCGGCGGATTCGGCTTCGGATTCGGTTTCAGGCGCCAGTCCCCGCAGGAACTTGAGGCAGCACGCCGTCAGCAGGAGAAGGCCAGACAGGATATGATTGACCAGGCGGTAAAGGCTGCGGCCGATGCTGACATCGTGTTCTTCTTCGGCGGGACAAACCGTCAGTGGGAGACCGAAGGCAGCGACCGTCAGGACATAATACTCCCGTATGGTCAGGAAGACGTTCTGGAGGCAGTGGTCAAGGCTAACCCCAGGACGGTGTTCATTGCTGTTGCAGGTGGTCCTGTCGATTTGAGAAAGACCGATTCACTGGTTCCTGCCATCATACAGTCATGGTTCAACGGTTCTGAAGGCGGTCATGCACTTGCAGACATACTTCTCGGCAATGTTTCACCGTCGGGCCGTCTGCCGTTCTCGTATCCGTACAAGCTTGAGGATTCACCTGCGTATGCACTGCACAACTTCCCGCAGACCGATGCTCCGGTCGACGATGACATATTTGTAAATCTTGTGGTCGACAAGGACCAGATTAACAACGGTTCGCGCGCTGGTCGCAGTGTGGCGCTCTATTCAGAAGATATGCTGGTCGGTTACCGTTGGTTCACGACCAAACAGCTTCCAGTCATGTATCCATTCGGATATGGTTTGAGCTATGCAGAATTCAGCTACTCAGACCTGACGCTGTCAAATGATACGTATGGTGACGGCGAGAATATAAAGGCAACATTCACTGTCAGCAATAACAGCAGTGTCGATGCCGATGATGTGCCGCAACTTTACGTTCACCGCATTGATGCCGGAATTGAATGGCCGGAACGTGAACTCAAGGCGTTCAGGCGTATCAGTGTAAAGGGTGGGGAGTCAGTTCAGGTAACATTGGAGATTCCAGTTGAGCAGCTGAAATACTGGAACGAGGATGCACACGACTGGACACTTGAACCAGGACAGGTTGAAATTCAACTGTGCAGCAACAGTTCCACTGTTGTGCTGTCAGAGACATGCGCAGTAAAGTAAACAGCCTTTTGCCTTTCATGGCACCCGGACGCATTGAAGCCGGGTGCGATGAGGCGGGGCGCGGCTGTCTGGCCGGCCCGGTATTCGCTGCGGCCGTAATTCTGCCACAGGACTTTGAGAACCCGCTTCTCAATGATTCAAAACAGCTTACTGAGAAGCAAAGGTACGAATTGAGGCCCATAATACAACAGCAGGCACTTGCCTGGGCTGTCGGTGTCGTTGACAATGTGGAAATAGACAGGATAAACATTCTGAAGGCATCGATACTTGCCATGCACAGGGCCCTTGATGACTTGAAGTTACGCCCCGAATTCATTCTTGTCGATGGAAACCGTTTCTATCCGTACAGGGATATTCCGCATGCAACTGTTGTGAAGGGTGACGGAAAGTACCTGTCAATAGCAGCTGCATCGGTTCTTGCAAAGACCTGCCGTGACGACTTCATGAACCGCATAGCGCAGGAATATCCGCAGTACGGCTGGCTTGACAACAAAGGATATCCTACGGCTGCCCATAGGGAAGCAATAAGGGAGTACGGTACTACACCGTATCATAGAATGACATTCAATCTGCTTGGAGACAGTCAGTTATCACTAATGTTTGAAAGCAATTCATGAAGATAGGATTTGATGCCAAAAGGGCGATGCGCAATTTTACCGGACTTGGCAATTACAGCCGGTATGTTCTTGAACTTCTGTCAGCTGACGGTCAGAACAGGTGTCTGGCATTTTCGCCAAAAGCACCGAAGGGCAGGGCGGTCAGGTTCTTTGAAGAGAACAGCCGGATAGAAACACGCTATCCGAATGGCTTGATTGGCAAGTTGTTGCCATCCGTGTGGAGAAGTTTCGGCATTGTACGGGACGTGAACAGGGAACGTTTGGACATATTCCATGGATTGAGCGGTGAACTGCCGTTCATAAAACCAAAAGGCACGAAAACGGTCGTGACTGTCCATGACCTTATTTTCAGACATTATCCTGAATACTATCATGTGTTTGACAGGTTCATTTACGACCTGAAATTCCGAACGTCATGCAGAAAGGCCGATGCCGTCATAGCAATAAGCGAATTCACCAAACGTGACATTGTGGATATGTACCACATTGATCCGTCAAAGATTCATGTGGTATATCAGGGGTGTGACAGTTCATTCTGCCAGCAGCAGCCGCAGGAAAGGTTGGCAGAAGTGAAAAGAAAGTATTCGCTGCCTGACAGGTACATTCTCAATGTCGGCACTGTAGAGGAAAGGAAAAATGTGCTTCTGGCTGTCAGGGCATTGGAATACACGGACAATGACGTGTTTCTGGTTATTGTCGGCAGGCATACTCCGTATGCGGACAAAGTGCTTCAATATGCAAGCGATAAAGGATTGGCAGACAGGATATTGCATCTGTCTGACGTTGACTTCGTGGATTTGCCGTGCATATACCGTCAGGCCCGGATATTCGTATATCCGTCACGCATTGAGGGCTTCGGAATACCTCTGCTTGAAGCACTGTGGTCCGGAGTGCCGGTCATAGGTGCGACAGGGTCGTGCCTGGAGGAGGCTGGAGGACCTGAATCGGTCTATGTCAATCCGGACGATGTCGAGGGGCTTGCATCCTGGTTCAACCGTCTTTTGCGTGAACCTGAAACGTGCCGGAAAATGGTTGAAAGCGGTTTGGAATATGCCAAAACTTTTTCTGACAGTTCGTTTTGTGTTAAAACTGTAGAAATATACAGGAAATTGCTGGCATAAGAATGACAAGGAAGTCCATTAACATGTATTTTTGCAGGATATAAAAGAACAGCACATGGAAAAGACGTACGAAGAAATCAATGAGAAAATCCGCAAGGGTAAGGCAGTAGTGTTGACCGCAGAACAGGTTTCAGAGATGGCACGCACTATGAGCCCCAAGGAGATTTTGAACAAAGTGGATGTTGTGACGACAGCTACTTTCGGTGCCATGTGCTCATCGGGTGCCATATTGAACTTCGGCCATGCAACGCCTCCGATACGTATGGAGCGCATTGAACTGAACGGCGTTCCAGTCAGCGGCGGACTTGCTGCTGTCGACACGTTTGTGGGTGCTACTGACTGTAATCCGCAGAGACCCGACTACGGCGGCGCACATATAATACAGGAACTGATAGACGGAAAAAGCGTCACGCTTGAGGCATGGGCCAAGGGTACCGACTGCTATCCGAGAACGCACATAAAGACCAACGTGTCGCTTGAGACAATGAACGAGGCCATTCTGTCAAATCCGCGAAACGCATACCAGAACTACAACGTGGCAGTCAATTCCAGTGACCGCATACGTTACACATACATGGGTACGTTGCTTCCGAATTTCAAGAATGCATCGTACAGTTCGGCCGGCGAACTTTCACCGCTTCTGAATGACCCTGAATGCCGTACCATAGGTCTTGGCACCAGGATATTCCTTGCCGGAGCCCAGGGATACGTGACATATAACGGCACACAGTTCAACACATCAAAACCGGTAAACAAGTTCGGTGTGCCTATGGGCGGTTCCAGAACGATAGCTGTTGCCGGTGAAATGCGCGAAATGAACAGCCGTTTCCTGCGCGGAGCATATTTCGAGAAATACGGTGTAACGCTGTATCTTGGCATAGGTGTACCGATTCCTGTCCTGGACGAAGATATGGCTGCACGCGTTTCAATACGCAACGAGCAGATTGAGACATACATCGAGGACTATGGCGATGACTTCAAACTGATAGGCACAACGAACTACGCCGCACTGCGCAGCGGTGAAATTGAATTCAACGGTCACAGGATACATACGGCTCCGCTTTCGAGTCTTGCGCGTGCACGTGAGATTGCCGACATACTCAAAGGATGGATAGAGAAGGGCGAGTTCCTGCTTGCAGCTCCTACACGTCCGATGCCTGCAAACCGCAGTATCAAGTCACTTGAAGAAAATCTTTGAAGCTATGGAAAAGAGAATTGTATTGAATTTCCCTGCTGAGAGCACTCAGAAGCCGGTAATATATGATATTGTCAAGAAGTTTGACGTTGTAACCAACATCCTTAAGGCAAATGTCAAGGGAGACCAGGGCGGACGCATGGTCGTTGAGCTGGAGGCCGATGCCGACAGAATCAGGAAAGCGATCAAATACATTGAAAGCTGCGGCATAGAGGTCAGCACTCTTGGCAGCAAGATCCAGTGGAACGGTGACCTTTGCACGGACTGCGGCACATGCACTTCGTCATGTCTGTCGGGCGCCCTTACAATACAGGCTCCGGACTGGAAACTGAAATTCAACCCGGACAAGTGTGTTGCCTGCAAGTTGTGCCTGAAGGCCTGCCCGCTGCACCTTTTCTCAATGGATGTTTTCGGCTGATTTCCGGCTTGAACTGCCTGGTTCATGGAATATAAGGACAGGACATACCGTCAGCAGTTTTCCAGTTCACTGGAATCGTTTTCTGTCCGATATAAGGAAACAGATTTGTGGATAGGAACCGACAGCGGCTCCTATTCGTGTTCTATGAAGCAGTATGCACTGGATGTCGTAAGACAGATGCGTACTGAAATGGACGCTTATCTGGAAACCGACAGGCAGTACAGGACATCGCTTGTGCCGTATCAGCCCATGGACGGGGCTCCCCTTATATTCCAGTTCATGTCGCAGGCATCGGCCAGAACAGGCATCGGCCCCATGAGTGCCGTGGCAGGTGCATTTGACAAGCTGGTGGCCGATGCCATGTGCGGACATTTCGGCTGCAGCGACATTGTAGTCGAGAATGGGGGCGACATTTATGCAAAGGTGTCACATGACCTTGACATTTCGGTCTTTGCCGGGCAGTCTCCGCTTTCTGAAAAAGTCGGAATACATATACCGGCATCGGCTTTCCCGCTTGGAATATGCACGTCAAGCGGGACTGTAGGTCCGTCGCTGAGTTTCGGCAAGGCCGATGCCATGATGGTCGTATGCCGCGATGTGCTGCTTGCAGACAGTTATGCCACTGCCATGGCCAACCGCATTCAGACCGTCAGTGACCTGCAGCCTGTCATTGACATGTGCTCTGAAAACTCTGACATTCTTGGCGCGCTTGCCGTAAAGGATGACCGCATGGCAATTTGCGGTGAATTCGAACTGCGTATTTTCAACTAACCTATATGAAGAAAACCATCCTTACACTGTCCCTTGCAGCATTCACGCTGTTTGCCAATGCCATTGACAACAAGGGAATTGCACTGCAGCAGAAAGAAGAAGGCTGCTTTGCCGTAATCGAGAACGGCAGGCCGGCAGTAAGCCTGCTCATTGACCCGAACGATAACATCGGTATCCAGATTGCACTGAAGTCTCTCCAGAAAGACTTTGAGGCAGTAACCGGAACCAAGGCGGATATTGTGAACGAACCCGTCCAGGGTGGTCTGGTCATTGTGGGTTCACTTGACAGCAAGTATATCAGGCAGATTGTCAAGTCAAAGAAAATAAATGAGAAGGATCTGAAAGGCAAAACCGAAAAGTACATAATGACCATGGTTGACAAGCCTTTGAAAGGCGTTGACAAGGCACTGGTCATTGCAGGCAGCGACCGTCGCGGTGCCATATACGGCATATACGAACTGTCGGAGCAGATGGGTGTATCACCTTGGTATTTCTGGGCCGATGTCCCCGTGGAAAAGCTCCAGAGCCTGTACTTGAAGAACGGCACATACACAGCCAGCGAACCTGCCGTACGTTACCGTGGCATATTCCTGAACGATGAGGCTCCGTGCCTTACCACCTGGGTGAAGAACCATTACGGCACCGAGCGCGGCGGCCATGAGTTCTATGCCGACTGCTTTGAGCTTATTCTGCGTCTGCGCGGCAATTTCATGTGGCCGGCCATGTGGGACTGGGCTTTCTATGCCGATGACCCCGAGAACTCGAAGACTGCCAATGATATGGGCGTCATTATGGGAACCAGCCACCATGAGCCGATGGCCCGTAACCATCAGGAATGGGCCAGAGACCCCAAGGCATACGGCGGCGTATGGGATTATACGAAGAACAGGGATGAACTGCAGCGTTTCTTCCGCGAAGGTGTCGAGCGTTCAAAGAACAACGAGGACCTTATCACAATAGGTATGCGAGGTGACGGTGATGCCGGACTGGCCGGCAGTGACGAGGACAATATCAGGATGCTGGAGGGTCTTTTCGCTGACCAGCGTCAGATAATAAAGGATGTCACTGGCAGAAAGCCCGAAGAGCGTCCTCAAGTTTGGGCACTCTACAAGGAAGTCCAGCTCTACTACAACAAGGGACTGCGTGTGCCCGACGATGTCATAATACTCATAAGCGATGACAACTGGGGCGATGTACGCAAGCTGCCGAACGAGCAGGAACGCCAGCATAAAGGCGGGTGGGGCATGTATTACCACGTTGACTACGTAGGCGCTCCCCGCAACTCGAAGTGGCTCAATGTCACTCCCGTTCAGAATCTGTGGGAACAGATGCAGCTCACGTACCGTTACGGGGTCGATAAGCTGTGGGTGCTTAATGTGGGTGACCTCAAGCCTATGGAATATCCCATCCAGCTGTTCCTTGACATGGCATGGAATCCTCTGGAGTACAATGCATCGACACTTTTGGAACACACTGAAGAATTCTGCGGGCAGACCTTCGGCCAGGATCAGGCAAAGGAAGCCAGTCGCATTCTGAATCTGTACAGCAAGTATGCAGGCCGCATTACCCCTGAAATGCTTGATGCCCGCGTCTACAATCTGGAAAGCGGTGAATTCCGTCAGGTATGTGACGACTGGGCCCGTCTGGAGCTTGATGCCCTGCGCCAGTACATGACCCTTGACGACAGGTACAAAGATGCATACCGGCAGATTATACTGTTCCCGACCCAGGCTATGTCCAATCTGTACGATATGTACTATGCGGCAGCCATGAACCAGAAACTTTACAGAGAGAACAATCCTGAAGCCAACTACTGGGCAGACCGTGTACAGCAGACGTTTGAGCGTGACCGTGAACTGAACCGCGCATACAACGAGGATATGGCCGATGGCAAGTGGAACGGCATGATGACCCAGAAGCACATAGGCTACACGTCGTGGAACGACAATTTCCGTGAAGACCGTGCTCCACGTACCAGCCGCATTGAAAACGACAGCGTACAGGGCGGTTACATTTTCACAGAGAAGAATGGTGCCGTAATCATGGAGGCTCCGCATTATTATTCCGCAACCGGAAACAATGCCGGTAACGCCAACTGGGAAGTTATTCCATATATGGGGCGCACTCTTGGAGGTGTAGCGCTTTTCCCATATACCGCATCCACTGAAGGTGCTTCAATAAGCTACAGGTTCAACGTTACCACAGGCTCGGACAACGCCACTCTGCTTATTGCTCAAAAATCGACACTTGCATTTGCGCGTCTTGAAGGACACCGCTTCATGGTAAGCATTGACGGCGGTCAGCAGCAGGAGATAAACTTCAACAGCCGTCTGAACGAGGAGCCTGCCAACCAGTATTCGGTATATTATCCGACAGTGGCAAAGCGCGTTGTCGAGACCACTGTCAATCTTGGCTCACTCCAGGCCGGCGAACACACGCTGACCATCAGACCGATAGAACCAGCATCGGTCTTTGAAAAATTTGTTATTGACCTTGGCGGTTATCAGGCTCAATATCTGTTCGGTACCGAATCGCCTGTAAGGCGCTGACACATTTCCGTGTTCGTTTTTTTAAACAAATCTTGGATAGTCCATAATATTAACATAAATTTGCATGGATAAGTTTGAAAGAACATTTTTTGAAAGTGAGTAAAATTTAAAACATAAAGCTTATGAAATTAATCGATTATGCCAGTATCCTTTCTGTCGTGCTGCTGTGTTCCTGCGGAAAGGAGAGTGTTGAAGTGTTGCCGGTAAATGAGTTCCCTGATCCATCGGACAACATTGAAGTGTACAATGAAAAAACATATACACAGTCCGAGTTCTGCGATTTTGTGGGTAACAGTTGCAGTGATTATGTTAACGCATACTTTACGGCAGAAGCCAATAACATTTTCAAACTGGCCGTAGCGGCTGCATTTGAAAATGACAGGAGTGCCGTTGACAGACAGGTGGCAAGGGAAAAGAAAACATTGGAGCTGTTGGCACGCTCGATGTGGTCAGTAAGGAAAATAGACTATGCATACTGGACTGTTTCCAGTTTGGGCGAGCCAATCAGGCTGTCTGCAACGTTAGTTGTACCGGTTCTGAACAATTCAGATGTGGCACATACGCTTTCAGCCATGTCGCTGTGTCCTCCGCATGAGTCAAACGGTGTCGCTGCATGTCCTACCAAACAGGGTACATTGCTTATGACGCGTGTAGCATTCAACCATGCTGTTGTAGTACCTGATTATGAAGGCCGTGGCATTGCTCCTCAGTTGCCATATTCGTCCATGTCTGCCAAGGTTCAGGCACGTCAGGCAATAGATGCTGAATTGGCGGCGTTGACCATTCTGGAGGATATGGGATACAGCTTTGCTGAAGGATTCGGCACCTATAATATAGGTGTTTCAGCTGGATGCGGAATTGCATATTATACTCATTATATGATAGAGAATATTCTGCCGCAGGAACAGCAGGACAGAATCAACCTTATCAGTTCTTTTGCCGCCGATGGCGTAATGGACTGCGGTAGTTTTATTGAAGATTATTTCAGCGGCTTCGAATATTCATCGGAAGCTGAAGAAATGTTCATAGGGTACATGATGCGTTTCACCTCAATTATTGAAGGTATCCCGGAAAGCGAACGTGGCGGTTACAAGGCAGAGGATCTGTTCAGTCATGACATATTGAACGAGTATGGCCGTGTCGATATGCAACACCCGTTAATCAAAATACTTAAGGCTGAAGTGGTAAAGAACGACATAAATTTCAATTGGGAACCCAAGCACCCGATTACGCTTGAAGCTTCATATGATGATACCGGAATCGCTCCGGAACATCAGGCTATGGGCATTTACGAATTGCTGTGCAACAAGCAAAACGGCATGCCGAACAGAAATGTCAAGCTTCACATGTTTGAGACTCCGCTTACAGTACTGGCAAGTGAATACATAGGCGGCGATTACTCTCAGCTTTTCACTCATATGATGGCAGACTTTATCAGTTTCCTGCGTGGAATGGAGAATCTTGATCCTTCAATCGTTAACGACTGACCGACAGTATAAATAATTGACGGCCTTGTTGTACGTAGTTGCAACAAGGCCGTCTTTTTTCATTGTTCGGCAGTTTTCGTGCAAATAGTATGCCATGTATATGTTTTTTCACTATCTTCGTAAAAAAAGGAGTTATGCAGGATGGTAATTATATATAACAAATATACAACGCATTATGAAATTGATTGATTATGCAGGCATTCTTTCCATAGTACTGCTTTGTTCTTGTGGAAAGGAGAGCATAGAACAGGAACCAGAAAATGTTTTTCCAGACCCTTCGAACAGTGACAACATTGAGATATTCAATGAAAGAATATACTCACCGGCCGAGTTTTGTGATTTTATAGGCAACAGTTGCAGCGATTACATAAACGTATATCTGACAGAAGATGCCAATGCGGTTTTCAAGTTGGTCGCAGCTCAGGCGGTAGAAAAGAACAGGGGGGCCGTTGACCGGCAGGTGGCTAAAGAAAATAGAACAATAGAACTGTTGGCCCGCACAATGTGGTCTGTAAAGAAAATAGATTATTCTTACTGGACTGCTTCAACCCAAGGAAAGCCAATACAACTGTCAGCTGCGCTAGTAGTGCCTGTTTTGAACAATTCACGTGTTTCACATACACTGTCTGCCATATCGTTATGCCCTCCGCACGGAGCCAACAGCGCTGAAGCATGTCCTACCAAGCTTGGTACAATACTTATGGCACGCGTTGCATTCAATCATGCTGTTGTGGTCCCCGATTACGAGGGTCGCGGAATCACTCCACAGTTGGGATATGCTCCGATTGAAAACAGAATTCAGGCACGTCAGGCAATTGACGCCGAACTGGCTGCTCTGACCATTCTTAAGGAAGAGGGATACACATGGGGTGAAGGATTCGGCACTTACAATGTGGGCATTTCAGGAGGATGCGGTGTATCATATTACTCGCAATACATGATTGAGAACGTAATACCGCAGGAGCAAAGAGACAGAATCAATCTGATATCAACCTTTGCAGCAAATGGCCTGATCTACTTGGGTACTCATCTGGATACAATGTTCTCAACCGATATGTCAAATGAAGGGATGCTTCAGGGCGTCATGTCACAGTTCTGTCCGGTCATTGCCAATTTGCCTGAGAGCGAGAAGTGCGGTTACAAGCCGGAAGACCTGCTGTCAACCGCCATACTTGACGATAACAACAAGGTTAACGTAAATCATCCTCTGATTCAGATTCTCAGAAAAGAACTTATAAAGAATGACATAAACTTCAATTGGGAACCCAAGCATCCGATTACATTCGAGGGCTCATACGACGATACAAGCATTACTCCTGAATATCAGATTATAGCTGCTTATAATCTGCTCCGAAACAGGCAGGACGGTATGCCGAACAGGAATGTGAAGCTTCACATGTTTGAAACTCCCGTCACATCGATGATTGCAAACGAAATAATCGGTGGCGATTATGCTCCTCTTTTCCCGCACCTGATGGCTGATTTCATAAGTTTTGTACGTGGAATAGAAAACCTTGACCCTTCAATAGTTGACTGATTGATAAGTGCAATATAAAATCCCTGCCTTGCTGACATCAATACAGCAGGGCAGGGATTATGTTTTTTGAATAAATGTGCCGGTTACTTTTCAAAGAGTGAAAGGTCTATGCAGTTGCCTCCAAGTCCCATGTTGAGGACTGACACTCTGCGGGTTGCCTTATTGGCAAGCAGACGGCGTGAAAGGTTGTCGGTCCAGCGGTCCTGACCGTTTGTTGTGGTGCCGCGCCCGTCAGTAATGGAATTGCCAAGTGCAACAATGGCACATGCCTTCTTTTCGGCTTTGACTTCAATTGCATTGATTATGTACCAGTGTGCTGTGCTGACTGCGTTGCTGAAGTCAGATGTCTGGCCGACAGCAATGTATGAATCGGTTCGCGAACCAGGATGACCTGTAACATCAGTAGAAGATGCCAGTGCTCTCACACATCTGATGGCGGATTTCCTAAGTTTCTGCCGCACAATGGACAATCTTGACCCTTCAATCATCGACGAGTAACAGGAATCTTCCAAGTGTCAAATAATTGGACACTTTTCAGGCAGAAA
>JAZUFX010000061.1:0-20266 GCA_045640885.1 Bacteroidaceae bacterium
CACCATCGGAAACAGATAAAAAAACCGACCGAAACGGCCGGAATGAGATATAAAAACGTAATTTTGATGAGCCGGATGCAGAAAACGGATGGGACCAGTCGCTGCCTCGCTCAAAATGGAAACATTAAACGACAGTCCCTAGATTACAACGCGGTTATAAGTTTTTCCCTTTGACTGACCAAAATTCAAACTAGAATACCCTCTGTTAGTTATTGTGCGGATGTCATGTCTAAGCTGAATCGGGGCATACCTTGACAAATACTTATCTAAATCGCTGTTCTTCACTATAAAAACTCCTTGATGTTCCATCATAGCATTGTGACATTCCAAACAATTACATGGTCTGGTCTTTGGCAATGAAGGATATATCATTGATGAGAAATCACAAATTTGCAAATTGTTTCGATGCGAATATGCCAAGGTGCTTTCGTCTACTACTATTTTGTCATTTTTATAACACTTCTCATCCACAAAAAACTTTATCATTCCATTACGGTATGACTTGTTCTTCTTTTCCCAATGAGTGTAGTACGTTACCTGCCTCGGATCCCCCACACAAATTACTGTTGAGTGACTGTGATAGAGCAATTTCAGTATTTCCAGATCATAACCCGCCAAGTCTTGAACCTCGTCTACGAAAATAGTAGTATATATTCTTGAAATTCGGTCTATCACATTACCATTTGAGTTCTTGTTCGCTTTGATCACGAAGCGAGCCAATTTATCGGTAAACAACCTCATTCCATTATTAAAAAAGCACTTTTCAAATTCCGTTTCCTCATTATATAAAACTGGCGTTTTCTTGGCATCCTTCAGGCGGTATTTCACGCCACTTTGCTCATTCACCAAAACTATTCCATTGATTTTCATCTCGAACAAGTTGTGTCGGCAGGTTCCCTGATACGGTTTCACTCCATGTTGCAACAGGAACGAAAACCACGTCTGAATCATTACGTGACTTGGAACTGAACCGTATTTATTTATAAACTTCTGACGGATTTCGGCCTCATTCTCCTGTGTGAATGTGGTAATCAGCACGTTCTCACTTCGTCGATATGCCTCTTCTACCAGATATGTTGTCTTTCCTGCTCCGGCAGCAGCAATGATAAGCTTATTCATCTTCATGAATCCAGTCTATGGCATCAGTGATATATGCAGGATAGTTGAAAGTTTTATCCGAATTAAATACTTTCAACGCCCATTCCGTCTTGTTATCTTCCATATAGTCACTTACGTCCTTCTGGATGGGGAAGTTTGCTTCCAGAATACCAATCAATTCCCTTATTCCTATGAGATTATCTTTATTAGCTTCTACAAACTGTGGTTCCAGTGTTTTCAAGCATTCATCATTGCTGGCACATACTTTTATGCAAGCAATGTTTTCGTAGTCCTTGTACTTTTTCGTGATTTTGGATTCATAATTGCCGTCATTGTCTGTTACCACAGCTACTTTCTTATTAAGTCTTTGTGCAATATTGAGGAATCTCTTGAAAGAAAGACCTCGAACTGAAATTACATCTACACCATCCTCGATAGGTAGTTTACCATACTTGTCTTTGTAAGCACGTTGTACTATCAACTCATCAGAGGGCCCTTCTACTAATATTGATCTATTAGCTAGAATCAAACGGAGAGTATCATAACCTGGCAGTTTCTCAAAATATTCTGCATCGTCTGATGGCAATTCATCAAATTTGATAGTAGTATGGTTCGATAAAAAAATAAGGTTCTTTAGATTCAGCTTGTTCGCCACAAAATTGCTATGAGTTGTGACTATCAGTTGCTTATCTGTACAGGTGTCGTTTATTGTGTTTAGCAACCCATTGAGCATCGTATGTGAAAGGTGATTTTCAGGCTCTTCTACCAACACGAGGTTCGATTTCTGCGCGTTCTTGTGGGCCAAGGCCAAATTTGTCTTGATGACACATTGTTCCCCTTTGCCTATCTGATGAAATGGTATATCATCAATATATGTCATTAGGACGGTCTCCCAAGAATTCTTCATAGACATATCCACAGAGATCGACACTTTCTTGTTGGATATGCCGACATTCTCCGACACTTTGTTGTTAATAGCTACAATTGAGGCATCTCCAACGAAGTTTTCCTTCAACTTACGGTAACTCTGAGCTAATGACGTAATTTCCTTATCGTCAAGATTCTCTTTGATGATTTTCGTTATATACACATCTGAACCATTTTGGAATCTATTTGACGAAGAGTCTATCAGTACTGATTTTAAGGGTATTACGTGATTGGTCACAGCTTCTCGAGCAAATGAGTAACGTTCTACCTTGTAGTATTCCACAGGTATTGTTTTTACATCGCCACTTTGTACCAATGCTGTGTATTCACCTTGAAAGTCTTCATTGAAACTGATTTTAAACCATAATCCACACCCTTTTGTCTTTTCCGAATTACCATCCCCTTCGAATCTAGGCAGTTCGTTCGTCTTCAGGTACACTTCAATAAGTATGGTAGGAAGAGGTTGCTTATTGTTCGTTTTGAGACTCTCTATGTATTCGTTCACAACCTTCTTGTTAAACAACCCCTCATGAACATCCGCAGAAAGTATTCGTCCATTGAGCATCCCAGATAAGCAAAGTTGTAGAGCCTCTAGTATGGTCGATTTTCCTTCTTCGTTGTTTCCGACAATAATACTCACGCCTTTGTTGAAATAAATCTCAAAGTCGCGAAAGCACTTATAATTCTTTATTTTCAGTTTTTCGACTACAATCATATTTCAATTGCAATAATTGTCATACTTTATTAAATTTCTTCCGAGTTATTAGTTTGATAGGAAATGACATCATTCATCTCTGCCATGATTAATAAGTACATCATATAACTTTTGACGCCAAAAATTTCTAGATAAAATATCATCGCCAAAGAGTTCCTCAACATCCCTTAATAACTCAAACAAGTCAAAAACGGAATTGACATCAATTCTTGTCAGTTTTCTGACGACCGCCTCTTTATAATCAATAAATTCTTCTTTTCTTGAGTTCTGAATTTTATGTTGAATGAAATCCTTAACTTGATTAGGATCTTTAATTGACTTAATACCAATGGCGTTATTGGAAATCAGTTCAATAAATCTATCAATTAATATTGGAAGGTCAGAAATTTTTTCAATGGCTGTTTTGACATTCATTCCATGGGTGAATGTCAACATATCCTCCGAATAATTACCCTGTGCTTTTTGATACCTTGATGGTTTTAGAATTATTGAGCTTTCTTTTTTCTCATTTTGATAAATAACTTTGAATTCAGCATTTAATGATACAGAAGACTGTCGAATCTCATCATTCTCTAATGATATGCCGAGAGTAAGATACATATCATCGTCTAATTTGATTTTTCTATCAAATTGAATGCTCATTATGATATGTGAGTCATCAATATTATAACTCTCAATAAATGCATGTTCTTGCCTATTTTGAACATAATCATTGATGGCAAGGAGAGTGACCAAAATAGAAAAATTGACTCCATATTTTTTATAACCATTCTCAGATGTGACAGCCCTGATATAAAATTTTTCATCTGCTTTATGATAAATCAGACGTGCCATACATTTTATGTTTTTGTTTGCCTCAACCCGAAGTTTGTCCCAGATTTGCTTTGCATAGGCATCCATATCATTTGCATGCAAAAATTTGGAGAACTTGCTGAACTGGTAATATTCCATAATGTCACCCCGGGATGAATACTGTGATTCGACGACTAAGTGATCAGCTTTGATGGCCTTTAGCAAATCTGGATCCTGAAGACCATATATATGGAAAAGAACATGATCATTTTCCAAAATATGTTCAAGAAATATATCTTTCAGATTAACAGTCACATCAATTTTTTCAGTCTGCAAATCTAATTGTTTGATGTCATCAAGAAGTTGTTTAGTATTTCCAATAATGATTGGCATTTTCAAGCTTTGTTTATCATTCTTGATGAAAAAGCAATCTAATACGTCCATTACAAACTCGTTGTTTTCAGACAGTATATTACAGACTTTGTTTAATGAAACCAATGAATTTGGTTCTTCCTGAGAAAAGTGTTTTCTCGAAGCTTCGATAATACTCATAGCATTACGTGTTTTTATTGTATAATTATTATTGAATAATGCTAGTTAGTAATTTTTACACCTTGTTACATTGTATCCAGTAATTCCAGAACCTTATGTATCTGACTATATGCCATTGCATCATCCTTGTGTTTGCTGGCAAGTCTGCATAATTGCTCTGCATTAGTCTTTGCCCTTTCCAAATCACCATTCTGGCATAAATAATTGTATAAGTCGGCCTTTACGAAATAGTGCTTTGTCTTTTCATAACCGGGAATGTAACGTCGCAGTTCGGCTATCACCTCATTCTGACTATCATAATGTCGTGAAGCAAGTCCTGGAAGGAAATGCAGCAAGAACCAGAATTCTGTACATGGATTCGTTTCTACCCACATTACATTTGCTGAACTCTTTGCTTTCATATTCTGATATACTTCCATTTCTGCCGGATGGGCCAGCAACCTATCCATGTCAATCAGACATACCACATGATCATACTGGCGACGAACATAGTCATCCACCAACTTGGACATATGGTAAATGTCAGAATGTTGTGGAAAGTCAGGTGCCACTTTATACGGATAACGGCGAGCTATACGGAGTGAATCGAAATAGAACCATTCCGTGATACCCTCACCGATAATAGCTATACTCTTTTTACTCATAAGCTTCCAAGAATATGCTACCTGTAAATGGAAGCTTCCCAAGTTTGCCCTGCTTGTAGGCATTGTATGGTGACAATGTTTTATGCAGTCCATATTCAGTAAGACGCCTCAATTCCGTTTCTCCATTCTCATTCTTGTCGGTAAACCATACGACATCCCGACGGATAAAATCCTCATCAAGCAAATTCAAGTCATGTGTGGTTATTAACATCTGTGAACCACCGTTACTGTTTGCCAGAAACAATTTCAGAAAATAGGAGAGCAACTCATAATGAATGCTTGATTCAACTTCGTCAATTGTTACGAAACTGTCATGCGACAGGAGCCTGTGAAGGATGACTGACAAGCCCAGGAATCTCATTGTTCCAATACTTTCCATTCCTTCAGGTAACTCATATCGTTTATTGTTACTCACACTATGACTGAATGACAACTCGTCATTCTTTAATGTACCGCGTTGAAGCATCTCGTCACGCTCTTGAGGAAGGAATGGCGCATTCTTAATAAGCATTTCCATTTGAGGGGTGATAGGAATTTCTTCTTCATGGATATCAAAATCTACAATATTAAAGTCCGAGGCTTTGAGCATTCTAAGCAGAAACGGCTTGAGCGTATTATTCTGGTCCCGCTTCAATTGTTCCTTTATATAGGTATAGAGTGAAATTTGAGGAGAAAGCAGATCTGCCATACCGTGGCGGTAGAATTCATAAACTCTATTCAGACGTGAAGTTTCAACATTGCTTTTCCCGAAAGCCGCCATGACTGAACAATTGTTTATGGTATTACCTTCAATGCTCTGTTGGCTTTTGTTTGCAATCCCGGCCTTAGCTCCAAATTCAATACGACTATGGTCGGTAACAGTATCGTAATGACGGTCGTACAAAATAGCAGGTCTCTGACTGGAATATAATATGAGTTTCTCCCCGTATATTCTATTCTGGTCCAACTCTATTTCATGTACGTATCGTTCTTGAACCAGCCAGAAAACAAGACGCATAAAGGAGTGTTCTTTCCGGCTTGATTCATCAAGCAAAAAAGGTGCATATCCTTCAATTTCACTCATTTTGTCATTTGGCATCTGCAACATAATGTCCCTAAAAAAATCTAATGCCATGAGCACGTTACTTTTACCGCTGGCATTTGATCCATATATGATGCCAAGCTTTAGCAGATTTACCCCTTCCTTTACTTCATGAAGGTAGTTTTCAACTTGAGTGTTATCTGAAGAAGGAATGAAACTGATTTTTTGTTCATTCCTTATAGAATAGAAATTCCGTACAGTGAATTCTTGAATCATATTATTTTCGTTTATATCATTTGGCAGGACAAAAATATAAGTTATTTCATAAATGTGCAAATATAAATGTTGAAATCGTGATAAATTCACGCAATAACGTTTTATAAATACAATTACTACTCTTCTGGACCCCTCATTGAATGTAGATTTTGACCTTAATTGAGCAATTATTTTGTGATTCGAATCTACCTCATCCCTACCATCACCCACATCAACAGAACAGTCACCGCCGCTACAACCCCAATCCAGAAGAACAGCGTGCAGACCCATAGCCAGAAACCGGTCAGGTACAGGGCGTTGTCGTGCTCCAGTATTCTGCGGATTTCCTCACGCTGCTTTTCATGAAACTTATGTACCTGCCGCATTGACTCGCTGTCAACCGCAACCTTGACGCTCAGGTCTTTCCTTGCGCTCTCCACCTCAGCGTGCACGCACTGCTTCAGACTGTCCAGCTCCTTCCTGAATGAATCGCGCGCCTGTTGCGTCAGCTTCCGTTCATTGACACTGCTGTCCTGCGTCTTTGTCAGCAGTTCGAGCAGTTCATTCAGCTCGACAACCACGGCCGACAGCTTCTCTGCCGCAGAATTGCAGTCATCCTCGTTTCTGGCCTGCGTGACCATGTCGCTCAGTGACGGGGCACCATACGGCTCCTTTCTCCTTGTTCCATCCATATCCTACATGATTTAAGGGTTATCATCTATGGTACCCGCGAGAGCGTGTGTGCATGCGCATGGCCTGCAGCAGGCAGCGGCGGGCAAACATCTCGTCCTCCTCATTCTTGTCACGTCCCCAGTCCGATGACACGCTGCCGCCTCCGCCGCATGAGTCTGACATTGACGTTGCCGCATCAAGGTAACTGCAGAACAAAAGGACAGCTGTGCGTGCTATGTCATCGGGCGTTGACCAGAGTGACTCCTCGGGTACCTGCGCCTCACCGAAGATAATGTCCTTCACTTTTGTCGGGATACGGCATTCGTATCTGTGCCCGTCCACGTCGATGTCGAGCCGGAACAACGGTGCAGGTGTTTCTGGCGCCAGAACTGGCTTCAGTTGGGGTTTTGGTTGGAGCTTTGGTTCTGCAACTGACGTTCCAGCCGGTTTCGTCATCGGCTTCCTTGCGTCCAGGGCCTTGTGGATGCCATCCCATGTCCTCTCCAGCTTGGATGCCGTGAGATTCCTTCCACATCCCAGATCCGATGCCTTGATGACGGTCGCACCCATGCCAACGGTGTAGCCGCACAGCTCGCCGCCTCTGTCCCTGCGCAGATTGACTTCATACCCCTTCTTCCTTAGAGCGTCAAAATACTCCTCGGCGTTGAACCGGTGCATGTTCCTTAGAATCAAAAGGCAGTCATCGGATATCTGCTGCCTGCGGTCCTCGCGTATCTGCTCCGGCTGTTCCCATCCGTGACGGCGGTTGATGATTTCCGCAGCCTTCATGCAGCGCACATGTATCTGGTGCAGGTCATTGGTGCGGCCGCCCATGTCCAGACGGCATGCATCCAGATGAAGGTGCAGGACGCCCGAACTGCTGTCACGGTGAAGGGCGCTCACGCTCATGCTGTTCCCGAAATTCGTGGCCTTGCATTTTCCGCATCCGGGCATGCGGCTTATGTCTGCCGCATCGATTTCATGGATGACCTCCTTTGCCAGTGCGGCGAAGTCACGGCTGGTCCAGCCGCGGCACTCGTCGGGCGAGGGTGAGATTACAAACGTGACCATGAAGTGCTGCATGGGTCTTCCGTGGGTATGTTCTCCCCTGTGCTGCAGGCAGTGCAGCCTCATGCGGTTCCAGATGGCTGTTGCCGACAGCCCGTCTGGCAGATGGTCCTTTGTTATCACCTCGGCCCGTTCCTTCTCCATGGCATAGCGTATGGCGTTGCCGCCGTATGACGATGCCTTTACCAGTATTATCATAGTTGTCGGTCCCTTTAGTGGTTATTGCATTACCTTGTTGAGGAAATCGCCCAGCGCCCTGACAATCCTGTCAACGGCCTCAAGCCACTGTCTCATGAACTCCGGATTGCCGAACAGCAACCGTTTGATCCTGTCCGGTACACCGTTCAGGGCGTTCGTCACATTGACAAGGTCGGCGCGCAGGTCGGACAGACCGGCTATCAGCTCGCATTCCCGCTCTGTCAGCCGCCTGTACAGCCTGGCCCCCAGTATGGCCTTGCGCCCCATGGCGCTGACGCTTTTGCCCTTCTTCGCGGCCTTCCGTGTTATGTCCTCATATTCCTGCTCCGTGACACGTATCTGTATTATCCTGGTACGTGCCGGCTTGGGGTCGGTCTTTTTATGTGCCATAGTTGTTGATGTTTCATTAATGAATTAAGGGATATGAACGGGACTGCGAGCCTGCGAGCGGTACTGCCGGATGCGCACAAGTTCACGCCGGGCATCCCGCTTTTGTCATACAAAAGCATTTCTCGAAAACGCTTTGGAGAATCGTCGGGTAATGCTTGCTTACGTTACAGACATCGCAGTCCTGGTTAAATAAGCCGCAAGATGAGTCACTTTCAGAAATCTTCCGTGGCACTGTCCGTCGCGGGAGGTACCGGTTTCCTGTAGTAAGGATTCCAGCAGAATTTCCCGTTGATATGCCAGCCTGAGAGTGCTTTCATACTGTACACGCAGATCTGACCAGTCTTGGCCGATGAGAAAATGCCCAACTCTTCCATCCGTTTCAGGATCTTGTGCACGGTCTTGCGTTCAAGCTTCCAGAGATGCGACAGTTTAACATCGGATATGGTGAACTGACCCTTGGTGAGAGTGATGTCCTTGTGTTCGGATATCCTGACCTTCGTATCTTCATGGACAGTCATTTCAGCCAGCGTCATGAAACACTCCATGCGGTCAATGCCATACTTCCGGCTTCTGAGGAATATCTCCTGTTCGGGAGAAAATATGTAACAGCGATAGATTCTCTTTTCCATAATAATCAAGTTTTGGAAGTTACCCGTTGGTTTTTACTGTTCCCGCTTCCTTGGCAAGTGCCAGGGCAAGATCCGCATCGACCACAATCTTGCGTCCGATCTGAGAGATGGCGGCATCTATGACACCGCTCTTCTTGATGCGGTTGGCAGTCGGAATGCTGCATCCGAAGACCTTTGCCAGACCTTCAATGCCGTATTCGTAATGTTTCTCGGGTTCGGGTGGGGAGGAAACTTTCGCGTCCGCCTTTCCTGTTCTGTCCAGAAGTATGGTCAGTTCCTGCCCCGTCATCATGCAGACGGGCTTCTCGAGCAGCTGCTCGATGGTTGTTACCTTTATCATAAATGTAAGTGCTCTGTGGTCCGTCAGTTGTACTTCCTGACATTCCGGTTAAACTGTTTCTGAGGTTCATGAACCGTCAATGAAATCCGGCTTTTCCGAATCCGACTGCAGAGGTACTCCGTTTTAATGAGCGCAGAAAGCATGTGCCCGTACTGATAAAATGCCGGCTATTTTATCCGTACGGTTTCTATACGATTTTTCACAGATAAAAGAATATTTCACATATCAATGTCGGCTATTTCGGCAGAAGTTCAATTCGTGGAGTCTTTGATATGCGTTGAAACTGATGAAAAAGAGGTGATATGGTGTGGTTTTAAGTGCAGTTTCATGGACTTATCAAATGGGTTTTGTTTTCCCATTGTTTTCCCGACAAAAGAAAAAAGCACTCACGTTTTAGCGTAAGTGCTTGATTTTCAGGGTGGGCCATCTAGGGCTTGAACCTAGGACCTCCAGATTATGAGTCTGTTGCTCTAACCAACTGAGCTAAAAGCCCGACAAAGATGCCGCTTGGACCTCTTCCGAGTGCAAAAGTACGGCTTAAAGCGGAACTTGCAAAGTTTTGCGGCAAAATTTTCTTTTGATTAACTTTGCGGCATGTCTCAGAAGCAGGAGAAATTTGCAGCTACCATAGGATTCTTTGATGGAGTCCACCGTGGACACCGGCATCTGTTGGAGCAGTTGAATGCGGTTGCCAGGGATCGTGGGCTCAAGAGCATGGCTGTCACTTTTCCTGAGCATCCCAGACAGATCCTGCAGTCGGACTACAGGCCGCGTCTGCTGCTGGCTCCCGATACCAAGGTCGCAATGCTGGAGCAGTCGGGCATAGACCTTTGCTTCCCTCTGCATTTTACCTGCGAACTGGCTGCCATGGACGCACGCTGTTTCATGCAGGATTTCCTGCAGCGGAAGCTTGGAGTGCAGACGCTTCTGGTGGGGCATGACCATCATTTCGGGCACGATATCAATTCCACATTTGAAGATTATCTTACAATTGGACATGCCATAGACATGGAGGTCATAAAGGCCGATGCTCTGCTTTTTGAAGGTACACCGATAAGCAGTTCGCGTATTCGCCGCTGTCTTTCAGAGGGTGATGTGGAACGTGCGGCACTTATGCTGGGTTACCGCTACACCATTAGCGGGCAGGTCATCCACGGTTTGAAGAACGGGCGGAAGATGGGCTTCCCCACGGCCAATCTGGGACCCTATTGCGAGTTCATGCAGATTCCGGCCGATGGCGTCTACTGTGCCATAGCCCATGTTGACGGGCTGACGCGACCGGCTATGGTGAACATCGGATACCGTCCCACATTTGAAGGCAAGGCACGTACCATTGAGGCGCACCTGCTTGATTTTGACGGGGATATCTATTTCAGGGAACTGACATTGGAATTCATGAGTTTCATACGTCCGGAACGTAGGTTCGAGTCGCCGGCACAGCTTGCCGGACAGCTTGAAGAGGACCGTAGGTCTGTGGAACTTATGGTAAAGGAAATGTACATATGAGAAAAATCGCAAGGACATTGACCGCTCTGCTCATCTGGCTTGTCATGCAGCTGTTGGGCGGTATTCCATATAGTGTCGGACTGAGTATGAACGCTATGGGGAAGGCGGTTGATACAGCCTGGCTTCTGGCAATAGGGCTTCTTGGGTCACAGATTCTGGAACTGCTTGTCCTGTGGAAAATCAGGTTCTTCGAGCTGCGGGATACTGTACGGCCGTTCCCGGGTTGGAAGATTCTGCTGATATCACTGCCTCTTGGTTTTTCTGTCCTGTACGGTGTCCAGATTCTGGCTACTCCGTTTGATGTACCTGACTTCATGTCCGATGAAATTGCTGCAATGTGCCACAGTGTTGTCGGTGTCCTGGCCGTAGCCATTGTGGGACCGATTTCCGAGGAGGTCCTGATGCGCCGCATCATTCTCCGTGAAATGGAGACGGCTACCGGCAGTACCTGGGGAGGCATTCTGATTTCAGCCGCCATATTTGCCATCATACATCTGAATCCGGCTCAGGTGGTGTTCGCTTTTCCGGCAGGTGTGCTTCTGGGATGGCTTTACTGCAGGACAGGCAGCCTGCTGGTCCCTATCTGCGTACACATACTGAACAACAGCTGCTCGGTCATCTTCACGCTGCTTGGTGTGGACGAAGAATCGGTTTGTCTGCCTGAGACACAGGCATTAATCCAACTGGCTGTGTGCGCAGCAGTTGCTGTGTCCTTCATTACTCTGATGAACCGCCGGTGTCCCAAGGAAAAGCGTATTTCTGACTCACTCTAATTGAATTGCCGCACGGGAACGGCTTTTTGCTTTTTTTTCCGTATCTTCGCTGAAATTATGTACTAAACATTAACTGCAGTGAAGGATTTGACCGTTGTACCAGTTCAGAACCGCCGCCAGTTGAGGCAGTTCGCACGTTTCGGTGAGAGACTGTACCGTGGGTCACAGTATTATGTACCTGAATTGGAGTCCGATGTCCTGGAGTCATTCACTCCTTCCAGGAATTCAGCATACGAATTCTGTCAGGCACAGGCCTATCTGGCTTATATGGATGGCAGGATTGTGGGCCGTGTGGCTGCAATAATCAATGAAAAGGCAAATGCTGCATGGAACAACAGGACGGTCAGATTCGGCTGGCTTGACTTCATTGACGATGAGAGGGTATCGGCCATACTCATCAATACGGTAATGGAGTGGGGCCGTGAGCATGGCATGGACCGTCTGGAAGGGCCGTTCGGCTTCACGGACTTTGACCGCGAGGGCATGCTGGTGGACGGCTTCAATGAGAAGGCCACTACCGTCACCAACTACAATTACGAATATTATCTTCGTCACATTGCGAAGCTGGGACTTGAGCCAACAGCTACATGGCTGGAGTGGCATATTCCATACAACGATGTGCCTGAACGCATACACCGTCTGTCACAGGCTGTGCTTAAGCGATATGACCTCCATCTGGCTCCTACTGACCGCAGCATCAGGAAAATGGCCAGAATGTATGTGTCACAGTATCTGCAGCTTATGAATGAGGCATATGCTCCTCTTTACGGTTATTCGGCCATATCGGACCGTCAGGTCGTATCAATAGCTGCAAAGTTCGGGCGCTTTCTGGACTACCGTCTGTTCTGTCTGGTTCATGACAAGGACAACAATCCAGTGGCTGTGGGAGTGTCCATAGGCTCATTGGCCGATGCGCTTATCAAGTCACGCGGACGCCTGTTCCCGTTCGGATGGTGGCATCTGCTCAAAGCTCTGAAGTGGAAGCACTCCGAGACGCTGGAGCTGTTAAGCATAGCAATAAAGCCCGAATATCAGAACAAGGGGCTCAATGCGATACTCATTGACACTGTTCTGGCTAATGCCGTGAAGATGAAATTCGAGAATTGTGAAAGCAATCCCGAACTGGATACGAATCAGAAAATGCTCAATCACTGGGACCTGTTCGATGGTCCGCAGGTAACAAAACGCCGTCAGGTGTTTGCAAAGGATATTTAAGTTATAATGGCAGAAAACGAAGAAGAACTTTTGGTCAGTTACGACGAGGACAACATTCGTCACATGGACGATATGGAGCATATCCGTACCCGTCCTGGCATGTATATAGGCAAGTTGGGTGATGGAAGTGCCGCCGATGACGGAATCTACGTGCTTCTCAAGGAGATTGTTGATAACAGCATTGACGAATTCCGAATGAATACCGGCAAGCGCATTGAGATTGACCTGAATGAGACGGGCAGCGTGACGGTGCGCGATTACGGACGTGGCATTCCTCTTGGCAAGCTGCTTGAGGCCGTGAGCGTGCTCAACACCGGCGGCAAGTTCGACAGCAAGGCTTTCAAGAAGAGTGTGGGTCTGAACGGTGTGGGTCTGAAGGCGGTGAACGCCCTGAGCCTGCATTTCTCAGTGACCAGCTGCCGGGACGGCCAGATGCGTACTCTCAGGTTCTGTCAGGGACGTCTGGAGTCCGATGAGACCGTTGCCAGCGATCAGGAGCACGGCACGACCATCATGTTCGAACCCGATGCCGCACTTTTCACGGGCTATCAGTTCCGTCCGGCCATCATCGAGACCATGATGCGCAACTACAGCTATCTGAACACCGGTCTCACCATAATGTACAACGGCCAGCGTTTCTTCTCCCGCAGCGGCCTTGAGGACCTGCTCAACGAGCGCATGAGCTCGCAGAGTCTGTACCCCATCATCCATCTGAAAGGAACTGACATAGAGATAGCCTTCACGCATACCAACCAGTATGGTGAAGAGTACTACTCGTTCGTGAACGGACAGTATACCTCACAGGGCGGAACTCATCAGAGTGCCTTCAAGGAGCATATTGCCCGTACCATCAAGGAATTCTACGGCAAGAACTTCGAGGCATGCGATGTCCGCAACGGTCTGGTGGCTGCCATTGCCATCAACGTCGAGGAACCGGTGTTCGAGAGCCAGACCAAGATCAAGCTGGGCTCGACCACAATGACGCCTGGCGGAGGACAGTCTCTGAACAAGTTCGTGGGCGATTTCATCAAGAAGGAGGTCGATGACCTGATGCACAAGCAGCCTGACATTGCCAATGTCATTCTCAAGAAGATACAGGATTCCGAAAAGGAGCGCAAGGAGATTGCAGGCATAACCAAGCAGGCCCGTGAGCGTGCCAAGAAGGCCAACCTGCATAACCGCAAGCTGGCTGACTGCCGCATCCATCTGAACGATGCCCGTGGCGACCGTCAGGAGGAGAGCTGCATTTTCATTACCGAGGGCGATTCGGCAAGCGGATCAATCACCAAGAGCCGCGATGTGAACACCCAGGCCGTATTCTCGCTCCGTGGCAAGCCGCTGAACTGTTTCGGCCTTACGAAAAAGGTGGTCTATGAAAATGAGGAGTTCAACCTGCTGCAGGCGGCTCTGAACATCGAGGAGGGACTTGACGACCTGCGCTACAACAAGATAATAGTCGCTACCGATGCCGATGTTGACGGCATGCACATACGTCTGCTCATGATAACGTTCTTCCTGCAGTTCTTCCCGGAACTTGTCAGAAAGGGGCATGTCTATATTCTCCAGACTCCGCTGTTCCGCGTGCGCAACAAGCGCAGGAAACGCAAGACGGCGCAGAATCAGGTTGAGGGCGTGGTGACTGAGAAGGGAGAATTCGAGACCATCTACTGCTACAGCGATGAAGAGCGCCGTGTGGCAATAGAAAAGCTCTCGCCCAATCCCGAAATCACCCGATTCAAAGGACTCGGTGAGATATCGCCTGACGAATTCAAGAACTTCATAGGTTCTGACATGCGTCTGGAGCTGGTGACACTTGAAAAGACCGATGCGGTTGAGGAGCTGCTGTCGTTCTACATGGGCAAGAACACCATGGAACGTCAGAACTTCATCATTGACAACCTGGTTGTTGAAGAGGACCGTGTCGAAGAGGACGAAGGTGAAAAATTCTAATTGAAAAGAGAAATGAAACTGCTGTTTCCCGGCACATTCGATCCGTTTACCACAGGACATGCCGACCTTGTGGAACGCGCCCTGCGCATATGTGACCAACTGGTCATCGCTGTCGGCATCAATGAAGGCAAGAATCCCATGTTCAGCGTTGAAGAGCGCGTCAGTGCCATCGGCCTTTACTACAAGGACAATGAGCGTGTAAGCGTCATCTCATATTCGGGTCTGACGGCCGATGCTGTACGTGAGTGCGGGGCCGATGCCATTCTGCGCGGAGTGCGCTCAGGAGCCGATTTCGATATGGAACGCACGCTGGCCGATGCCAATCTGGCGGTGTTGGGTGTCGAGACAATACTGCTTATCGCCACTCCGCAGCTTCAGCATGTCTCCAGCAGCCTGTGCCGCGAACTCGAGCATTTCGGGTATGACACCGACAGTCTGGTCATTGATACATTCAGAAAGAAACAGAAATGAGACTCAGATATCTTGTAGCGCTGATGGCGCTCTTTCCAATGGCCATGGCCGCCCAGCCGGGCCGTGTTATTCCACAACAGCGTCAGAATACACCGTTCCAGCGCCAGCAGCCGGTTCCACAACAGCCGGGACCTCAGTCAGCGATAGAAGCCAACCTGCAGAAACTGCTTGTAGCTGAAAGTGCCATTGCCAATCTCTACGTTGACGATGTCGATGAGGAAGAGCTTGTGAAGAATGCCATTGTGGGTATGCTTGAGGAACTTGACCCTCATTCCACCTACCTTACTCCGAAGGAGAACGAAAGCACTCAGGAGACTCTGACAGGTTCGTTTGACGGCATAGGCATCCAGTTCAACATGGTTCAGGATACTCTGTTCATTGTCCAGCCCATCGTTGACGGCCCGTCTGAAAAGGTGGGTATCCTGGCCGGAGACCGCATAGTGTCGGTCAACGACACGGCAATTGCCGGTGTCAAGATGTCACAGGAGGCCATAATGAAGCGTCTGCGCGGACCGAGAGGAACAAGGGTGAATCTGGGAATTGTGCGCCGTGGCGTTTCGGATACTCTGAAGTTCACTGTTGTCCGCGACAGGATTCCAGTCACTACCGTTGATGCCGGATACATGATCAGACCGGGCATAGGATACATTCGCGTTTCCAGTTTTGGAGCCACTACTGTCAATGAATTCGAGACTTGTCTTTCAGAACTCCAGTCACAGGGCATGCAGCAGCTTATCCTTGATCTTCAGGGTAATGGTGGCGGACTGCTTATGGCTGCCGTGGGCATTGCCAACGAGTTCCTTGAGCGTGACCGCATGGTGGTCTATACCGAGGGACGCCGTCAGCCCAAGAGCGGTTATGTGAGTGACGGCCATGGAAAGTTCCGCAACGGCAAACTGCTGGTCCTGATTGACGAATTTTCGGCCAGCGCAAGCGAAATCGTTTCCGGTGCCCTTCAGGACTGGGACCGTGCCACCATTGTGGGCCGCCGCAGCTTCGGAAAGGGTCTGGTCCAGCGTCCCATCGAATTCCATGACGGTTCGATGATACGCCTTACGGTCGCCCAATATTTCACTCCTTCGGGCCGGTGCATCCAGAAACCGTACGGCAAGGATGTGGACTACGGCCATGATATAGTGGAACGCCTGAACCACGGCGAGCTGACCAATCCGGACAGCATCCATTTCCCCGATTCGCTCAAGTACAGCACCATGATAGAGAAGCGTACTGTTTATGGCGGTGGCGGAATCATGCCCGATGTGTTCGTTCCTCTTGACACCACACGAACCAACCAGTACTACCGCGATATCACAGCAAAGAGCGTAGTCCTGCAGACCGGCCTTCAGTATGTCGAGAAGAACCGCCGTTCACTGGAGCGCCGCTATCCGGATCTGGATGCCTATCTTGCAGATTATCAGGTAGGTCAGGATATATATGACCTTATGCTAAAGAAGGCCGATGATGCCGGCGTCAAGTTCGATCAGGAGCAGTTTGACCATTGCAAACCCATATTTGACGTACAGCTCAAATCATTCATTGCCAGAAATCTATGGGGCATGAACGGGTACTGGCGTGCAATAGAGAGTCTGGACCTGACCCTTATGCGCGCGCTCGAACTTCTTGAAAACGGTCAGTGATTGCTTGTGTGGAGTATTATTTTTTGTATGTTTGCGAATTGGAAACTGAATGGAATATTAACCAATTAATCAAATAACACATCTTTATCATTATGGCAAACGAAGTAAACAACGGCTATTACAAGCTGAGTTGGGGCCAGAGAATCGGTTTCGGTTCAGGAGACCTTGCCCAGAACCTGATTTTCCAGACTGTTGCATGTTTCCTGATGCTGTATCTTACTACAGTATTGAAAATCAACCCCGGATTTGTAAGCGGACTTATTCTTGCAGTCAGACTCCTTGACTGTTTCTGGAGCCCTGTAGTTGGAAAGTACATCGATAATCACAATCCCAAACTGGGCAAGTACCGTACATATCTGCTGTATGGCGGTATTCCTCTTACTGTTGCAGCCTGTCTGCTCATGCTTCCTGCTGCAGCTACATGGGGCATGACCGGCAAGATCGTATATGCTACACTCAGCTATACAATCCTCAGCATGATCTATTCAGTCGTCAATATCCCTTACGGCTCAATCATGGCCAGCATGACACGTGACAACGATGAGGTCCTTATCCTTACCTCAACCCGTATGGTATGCGCCAACATCGGTCAGATCATTGTCCAGGCCGGTTTCCCAATCGGACTTGCAATGATCGTAGGCATTGCAGTTGACTGGAATCAGGCTGTGTTCATGGCTATCGGTACAATTCCTGCATTCATCATTCTGCCATCTCTGCCTATCCTGAAGAAATGGTTCGGCAAGAAGGGACTTTATTACCTGCTTCTTGCAGTAGGTCTTGTAGGATTTATCGCACTGTTCGTTATCGGCAAGTTCTTTGATGTACAGAAATGCAATACTCTTGTCCAGGCTGCAAAGGTCATGACAGGTGTAGGTCTGCTTGTAGGTTCACTCATGTGGGCTCTGGTTCCTGAAGTCATCACCGAGGCCGAATACCGTACAGGCAACAGACCTGCAGCTACAGTTAATGCTCTTGCAGGTGTGGCTTTCAAGGCCGGTTTCTCACTTGCCGGTTTCATCACTCCTTGGGTCATGGCCGCAATCGGTTTCAATCTGGCCAGTGAGGAGTCAGCACTGCCCACAGATCCAAAGGCTTGGTTTACAGTTACATGCATCTTTGCCATTGTAGGTTTCATTCTTCTGACATACTGCTTCCTGAGCAGTAAGGAAAATATCACCACAACTCCTGAAAAGCCCGTTTCATTTGGTGAGATGTGGCAGGAGTTCAAGGCAAACAAGTGCCTCCAGCTGGTGCTCGGCATTTTCATTGTAGTGTTCCTGGCTTCATTCATCAGTGCTCCTGTAAATGCCTATTACACACATCTGAGCGATTATAGTACAACTGTTCAGAATGCAATCCTGTGGTTCACCACAATCATTCCTGCAGTTCTTCTCATAGTTGTAGGTTACCTTATTTACAAGTATCCTCTCACCGATGAGAAGCTTAATGAAATGAATAAGGCTATCGCAGAGAAGAGTGCCGCAAAGGCTTGATTCTCCTCTGACGCATAAACGCATAAAACAGCAGGCTCCGAAGGTCCCAGGACTTCCGGAGCCTGTTTTTTGCCCGATAAATCCCCAAAATTCCCCACTTTGGGGATTTGAATTTTGCTTTTCCGGATAAATGGGATAACTATGCAGCAGAATTCTTAACCCCACGCATCGGATTATTATGGAAGAAGACCTGATTGAAGTATTGGATGAGAGTGCCCCAAGTTTAAAGGAAATCCTTACTGAATTGTTCGTATCCAACGGAATAGGATTGCAGGCGTTGGTCACAGTCTCACTTGTCGGCGTTCTGTTTGCAGCATGGAAAGCGCCCAAATGGGTCAGGAAGATAGGGCTTGCAGCTCCTGTAGTCTGTATCATGGTTTTTATGCTACGTGTCATTCAAACGTGTACCGATTGTCTGACAGCTGGTTCTATATCCCAGACATGCATTGTCGATGGAGCGAGAATTTTCATAATGACACTGATTTACGGGCTGATGATATACCTCATAGCCCTTATCATTGATCTGGTCCAGACATCCAACTCTTCCGCATTAAAAGGAATGGTCAAGGCATGCGGACATATCGTTCTGATACTCTCCATCATTTATTTCCTGTCAGTAACGTTGGGCATAATTGATATTCTGATTGTTAAAAGCGACAACCGGCAAATGGAAATCGCCGGAGTCCTGTTGCCGGCAGCCAGAATATTATTCATCGGTCTGACAATATACCTGATATCGGTCATACTGAGAATAATACAGAATCCGCGTATCTGACATTTTGAATAACATAACATTTGAATCTGCAGAAATGAAACAAAGGAACCTGACCCTTGCCTTTTGGATATTTGCCTTCATGGTCTCATCCCTCTTATTGGGAATACCCTATGAGCTTTTTTATTTCAGGAAATCACTGGTCCTGGGCCTGATAGTAATTATTGGCGGTCTCTTCATCAAGATAAACCTGCCATCGGTCCTGGAAAGACCCAAACCTGGCAGAGTGGTCAAATTGTGCCTGCTCCTTGTCTCGGTATATTTCCTGGTAATGTTTCTTACCGTTGTCGGGAGCGGCTTTGCGTCCGCTGAATATATCAGTTATGGCTATAGAACATTGAAAGCCCCAGGCTTCCCGATATTTGACCATGCCTATAACTTCCTTCTTGTGGGAACTTCAATTCTCATCAGTGCATTGGATTGGTGGCTGACACGATATCTAAGGAAAAAACTACCGCAGGATCCGGCAAAAATCACTTTTACCAGCTCCAGAAAACCGGTCACATTGTTCCTGTCCGAAATAGTGTTTGTCGAGAGCAATGACAATGAAACGCTGGTATATGCCTCTGATGGTCAGAAATACAGGAACATTACAGCCATTTCCCAGTGGGAGCGTCTTCTTGGCATGGATTTCGTCCGCATCCATCGCTCATATCTTGTTGCCAGAATGCATATTTCCAGGGTGGACAATGACACGATTGTCATGGACGATGGGCATGAACTGCCCATATCGCTCAAGTATCGGGGCTCGGTCCGGAAAGACAATACATCCAGATCGAAGTGAAAATAAAGGCAACGCATCATGCAAAAAAACCGGCCCCATGGGAGATGCCATGGGACCGGCTGTTCTAGTGAATCGGATCAGTGAACCAATCGGATTGAATCAGAAGCCGAAGTCAAGGTCTTCGGTCTGTATGTTCTGGTCCTGCTCGGGCAGGCGGGCCTCCTGATGGACCTCGTTGCCTTCAATGTGAACGGCTTTCTTGGGGCAGATGAACTCACAGCCACCGCAGCCGACACACATTTCGGGGGTCGTTTCAGGAATGGTCAGACCGCCTTCGAACGGCACCATGTGGATGGCCTGGACCGGACAGTGTTCGGCACATGCTCCGCAGCTGGTGCGGTTCAGCGGGACAATGCACTTGCTT
>JAZUFX010000062.1:0-25505 GCA_045640885.1 Bacteroidaceae bacterium
GCTGCAGCGCACCTGGATGGCCAAGCTGAACGGCGAGTGTCTGTTCGTATCGGCCATAAAGAAGACAGGACTGGAGGAGATGAGACGCACCCTGTACGAAAGGGTCAAGCAGCTCCACGTCCAGAAATACCCCTACAACGACTTCCTGTACCCCGATATGGAAACTGAAAATTAAAAATACAATAAGAACTATGGAATTCAAGTATGCACCGATGTTTCAGCTCGGCAAGGACGAGACTGAGTATTATCTGCTTACAAAGGACTATGTCAGCGTAAGCGAGTTTGAAGGCAAACAGATCCTTAAGGTTCAGCCCGAGGCACTGACCATGATGGCAAATGCGGCTTTCCGTGACGTGAGCTTCCTGCTCCGCCGCAGCCACAACGAGCAGGTTGCCAAGATACTGCGCGACCCCGAGGCCAGCGAGAACGACAAGTACGTGGCTCTGACTTTCCTGCGCAACGCCGAAGTTGCCGCCAAGGGCAAGCTTCCTCTGTGTCAGGATACCGGTACTGCCATAATCCACGGAGAGAAGGGCCAGCAGGTATGGACCGGCTTCTGTGACGAGGAGGCTCTGGCAAAGGGCGTATTCAAGACATACACCGAGGAGAACCTGCGCTACTCGCAGAACGCTCCGCTTGACATGTACAACGAGGTGAACACAAAATGCAACCTGCCCGCACAGATTGACCTTGAGGCCACCGAGGGCATGGAATACCGTTTCCTCATGGTAACGAAGGGCGGCGGATCGGCCAACAAGTCATACCTGTACCAGGAGACCAAGGCACGCATCCAGAACCCCGGCACCCTGATTCCTTTCCTGGTCGAGAAGATGAAGAGCCTGGGCACCGCAGCATGTCCTCCCTACCACATTGCATTCGTGATTGGCGGCACAAGCGCCGAAAAGAACCTGCTCACCGTCAAGCTGGCATCGACCCACTACTATGACAGTCTGCCCACGACAGGCGATGAGACCGGCCGCGCATTCCGCGACGTAGAACTTGAAAAGCAGCTGCTCCAGGAGGCTTACAAGATTGGACTTGGCGCACAGTTCGGCGGCAAATACCTGGCTCATGACGTCCGCGTGATACGTCTGCCGCGCCACGGCGCAAGCTGTCCCATAGGACTTGGCGTAAGCTGCAGCGCCGACCGCAACATCAAGGCCAAGATAAACAAGGACGGTATCTGGATTGAGAAGATGGATGACAAACCATACGAGCTTATTCCCGAGCAGCTGCGCCAGGCCGGCGAAGGCGATGCCGTAAAGGTTGACCTGAACCGCCCGATGAGCGAGGTCTGCAAGCAGCTTTCACAGTACCCCGTAAGCACGCGTCTGTCACTGAACGGCACCATCATTGTAGGCCGTGACATTGCCCATGCCAAGCTCAAGGCACGCCTTGATGCAGGCGAAGGCATGCCGCAGTACATGAAGGAACACCCCATCTACTACGCAGGTCCCGCCAAGACTCCCGCCGGAATGGCATGCGGCTCGATGGGCCCGACAACCGCCGGCCGTATGGACCCGTACGTTGACGAGTTCCAGGATAACGGCGGCTCGATGATAATGCTGGCCAAGGGCAACCGTTCACAGGCTGTGACCGATGCCTGCAAGAAGCACGGCGGCTTCTATCTGGGTTCGATAGGCGGCCCGGCAGCCATTCTGGCACAGAACAACATCAAGTCAATTGAGTGCGTCGAGTATCCGGAACTTGGCATGGAGGCCATCTGGAAGATTGAGGTCGAAGACTTCCCCGCATTCATACTGGTCGATGACAAGGGCAACGATTTCTTCAAGCAATTAAAGCCTTGTGCCAATTGCACAATTCTTTAATCGTTTGAAAAGATCTTTCGACGCTGTTTTAGTTTGCTCCGCAAACGGGCGGCTTTCAGCCGCGTAAAAAACCAGTGGTTTTTACCTTTCGGGCGCTTGCTGAGCTACACACAAAAAAAAAAATCATATTCTGGAAATATGTACTTCAGGGACATAATAGGACAGGAAGAGATAAAGGACAGGCTGCGCCGCATGGCGGACAGCGGCTCTGTCCCTCATGCCCTTCTGTTTGCAGGACCTGAAGGAACAGGAAAACTTCAGGCAGCCCTGGCCTTTTCACGTTACCTGCTGTGCAGGGAACACGGAGAGGATTCATGTGACAAGTGCCCCTCGTGCGTCAAGATGAACAAGCTTGTGCATCCGGACTTGCATTTCATATTCCCCGTCATCAACAAAAGGAAATCCGACAATCCCACGCAATCGGCCGACGAAATCACATCGTGGCGGCAGATTATTCTGGAGAAAGGATATTTCAGCTATCAGGAATGGCTTGATGAACTGGGGGCCGAAAACAAGCAGGCGCAAATCTGCACCAGGGAAAGCGAGACCATACAGTCTCTGATTTCCCTGAAATCAGTCGAGGGAGGCTACAAGATCATGATTGTCTGGCATCCGGAAAAGCTTCATGACAACTGCGCCAATGCCCTGCTCAAACTGCTTGAGGAGCCTCCGGCCATGACGGTGTTCATACTTGTGACCGATGCGCCCGAGAATGTGCTTGAGACCATCCTGAGCCGTACCCAGCGAATTGATTTCAGGCCATTGCCGCAACAGGTCATAGAAGAGAGACTGGAAGGACCGGGGTATGAGCTGCAGGCGGACCAGGCCCGGCGTATTGCACATCTGAGCGGAGGCAGCTGGCTGAAGGCCGTCGAAGCACTGCGCATTGACAGTGAAAGCGAAGAGTTCCTTGACTTTTTCATGCAGCTTATGCGGCTTGCATACGCACGCAAGGTCAAAGAACTGAAAGCATGGTCCGAAGCCATGGCTGTGAAAGGACGCGAATGGCAGAAGCGTTTCCTTACATACTGCCAGCGTATGGTCAGGGAGAACTTTGTTTGCAACTTTCACGTTCCTGACCTGAATTTCCTGACGGAAAGGGAGCTGGCATTTTCGACGAAATTTGCGCCCTACGTCAACGAGAGCAACATTATAGGCTTTATGGAAGAACTCCAGTCGGCTCAGAGAGACATAGAACAGAATGTCAATTCCAAGATGGTTTTCTTTGACTTTTCTCTGAAAGCCATACTTTTACTGAAAAAATAACATTGTATGGAAGACAATTTCATTATAGGCAACGGAAGCGACACAATATGCTACAAAGGCTGCGGTCGCGGCATGGGACAGCTTCACTCGTTTGATTACCTTGCAGGGATACCGGGTGAAGATGAAAACGGCGGCTATGTGGAAGTCCAGTTCAAGAACACCCGCAAGGGCTTTTATCTGAATTCCAACAACCTGCCGCTTGAAAAGGGCGATATTGTTGCCGTTGAATCAAACCCCGGCCATGACATAGGTACCGTTACCATGACAGGCCGTCTGGTTGCCCTCCAGATGAAGAAAGCGAATCTGAAAGCCGACGCCGAAATACGCCGCGTGTACAGGAAGGCCCGTGAAGCCGATATGGAAAAATACAATCAGGCCAAAGCGCTTGAACACGATACCATGATACGCTCGCGCCAGATTGCTAAGGATCTCGGTCTGGAAATGAAAATCGGAGACGTTGAATATCAGGGCGACGGTGCCAAAGCGATATTCTATTACATTGCCGACGGCCGCGTTGACTTCCGCCAGCTTATCAAGGATCTGGCTGCCGCCTTCCATATCCGCATTGAAATGAAGCAGATTGGCGCACGCCAGGAAGCCGGCCGCATCGGCGGCATCGGCCCCTGTGGCCGCGAGCTGTGCTGTTCCACCTGGATGACAAGCTTCGTTTCGGTTTCTACCGGAGCCGCACGCTTTCAGGATTTGTCCATGAACCCGCAGAAGCTGGCCGGTCAGTGTGCAAAGCTGAAATGCTGTCTGAACTACGAGGTCGATGCATACGTGGAAGCACAGAAGCGCTTCCCCGCCCGCGACATACAGCTGGAAACGAAAGACGCTACATACTATTTCTTCAAGGCCGACATCCTCTCAGGCATGCTGTCATATTCTACCGATAAGGTCTTCGCCGCCAATCTGGTTACAATCAGTGCCGACAGAGCCTTGGAGGTAATCAAGATGAACCGCGAAGGCCAAAAGCCCTTGAACCTTGACGGAGGCCAGGGTACGGCCGATGCCAGAATATCATCCGACATACTGGATGAGGGCGATCTGTCACGCTTCGACAAGAAGAAAAAGAAGAAAAAGAAACCGCATCACCGCGAGGACGGTGTCCAGGCCGACAATCGTCCGAAGGACAATACGGAACAGGGCCAGATGCCGAAACAGCAGCACGGGCAGAGACACGGGCACCACCACGGGCATAGGGATTCAAGACCGGACTCGGGCAATACGGCCGCTCAGTAACTGAGCATACGCTCTGCGTCTATTCTAAGGAAGATGAAAAGCAGTATGGTGAATCCCCACAGTGATGATCCGCCATAACTGAAGAACGGCAGCGGTATGCCGATTACCGGCGTTATGCCCAGTACCATGCCGACGTTGACGAACACGTGGAACAGCAGGATGCACAGCACGCTGTATCCATAGACACGTCCGAATACCGACGGCTGACGCTCGGCCAGGAACAGCAGACGCAATATCAGGGCAAGATAAAGCAGCAATACGAACGAAGAGCCAAGGAATCCCTGTTCTTCCCCGACCGTACAGAAAATGAAGTCAGTATCCTGTTCAGGCACATACTTGAGTCGGGTCTGGGTTCCCTCCATGAAACCCTTTCCGCTGAAACCGCCCGAGCCTATGGCAATCATTGACTGGTTCACATTATAGCCTGCAGCCTTCGGGTCGTCCTCCAGACCAAGAATGACATTGATTCTGGAACGCTGGTGATCCTGCAGAATCTCATTGAACATGTAGTCTACCGAGAACAGATACACCACGCCAAGAAGAGAAATGCCCGCCACGATGAGGTATTTTCGGGCAATGGCCTTGAAACTCAGAAATACAAGGCTGAGAGAGATTCCGACAATCAGAACCACCTGAAGATAAGTGACATCAAAGGGGATGACATATCCGGAAAAGAGCAGACCTGCAACTGTTCCGCCAACGGCTATCGCCAGTAATATCAGACTTGTTCTCCTGTCATGCTGCAGGAACAGGCATAATACAGGTATCAGAAGTTCGATGAGCAGCAATGCCGCAAACTTGCCCGCATGGAACGGCATTGCGCCGACAGGTACAGCGGCATACTTCAATGACACTATGAAAATTATGACGGCCATGGCTCCAAGGTACAGTATAAAGCCTGTAAGTCCCTCACGGAACAGGACAAAGACAAATGCCAGATAAACCAGAGCCGAACCGGTCTCGTTCTGCATGACAATGAGAAGCATCGGCAGCAGGACCAGTCCGCCTGCACTGACAATATCCCTCAGGTCATGAGCATTGAAATTGAACTTGTCCGTGAACTTGGCAAGCGCCAGAGCGGTAGCAAACTTTGCAAACTCGGCCGGCTGCAGGCTGACAGGACCTATGTCCAGCCATGAACGCGATCCCTTGTGCTCATGCGCCAAAAATATCGTGGCAAGCAGCAGGATCATAAACGCCACATATATGATATACGAATACGAGTTGTAGAACAGCTGCGTGACCGACGATACAACCATAGCAAGAACAACTGCGCACAACATCCATACCAGCTGTTTGCCGGGACGTGTGGAAAATGAAAGCAGTTCGGTTGAAAAGCTTTCGGAACTGGAGCCCACAATGCTGAACCATCCGCATATCATAAGCGCCGCTACCAGCAATATGGTAATCCAGTCAATGCTCCTTATTATTTCAGCGTTTCGACTCCCCATAGAATATTTCCCTTTGAGACATTTCTTCGGCTTTCTTCCGACTCTCCTCCGACAGGCCACCCATAAGATACTGCTCTATCATGAGAGCTCCGATAGGCACACCGTACACCGCTCCGAAACCGCCGTTCTCGACATACACCGCTATGGCAATCTTTGGATTGTCCATCGGCGCAAAGCCCATGAATACCGAATGGTCCTTTCCCCTGTTTTCGGCGGTTCCGGTCTTTCCGCAGAGTTCATAGTTCGGAGTATTGGCAGCATGGCATGTTCCGGATAGTACCGACTGGCGCATACCGCGTACGACCAGATTATACTGACAGGTGTCGACATTTACATAATGGCGCTCGGTAAAACTGCTGTCAGCATCGACCTGACCTGCCTTTACGACATGAGGGGTAATGTAATAACCGCGATTGGCAATGGTCGCTCCAAGATTTGCAATCTGCAAAGGGGTAAGAGTCACCTCTCCCTGGCCGATGGCATTGCTTATTATTGTAAGGCCGTTCCATGAATTGCGGTAATGGCGGTCATAATAATCGGAATTCGGTATCATGCCCCTGGCCTCGCCAGGCAGGTCAACACCGAGCTTGTATCCGAAACCCATATTGACCATATAGTCTTTCCATACGGTAAGAGCCTTCTGCGGCGTGCCGTATTTATCGTCACCTATCATATAATAGTATCCCCAGCAGAAATAGCCGTTGCACGATGTGGCAATGGCGGGAATCAGGGAAAGCGGGGCGGCATGAGCATGACATCCCACCTTCAGCCCCTTATACCGGAATCCCTGACGGCACTGGTACATGGTGTTCTCATCAATGATCCCCTCTTGAAGAAGTGTAAGAGCCTGTGCTGTCTTGAATGTTGAACCGGGCGGATATGTACCCTGAATGGTTCTGTTCAGAAGAGGCTTGTCATACTGCGCAGCCAGACGGTTGAAATTCTCTCCACGATGACGGCCGGTCAGTTCCGATGGCTTGAATGTCGGTGACGATACCATGCAGAGTATTTCTCCGGTAGCAGGTTCAATGGCTACAATGCTGCCTATCTTGTGCTGCATGAGCATCTCGCCCAACTGTTGAAGTTCAATATCCACGCCCAGCTGAAGATCCTTTCCCGGAACAGCCTCATGGTCCAGAAGTCCGTCACGATACCGGCCCTGAATGCGTCCTCTGGCATCGCGCAGAAGGACTTCGACACCCTTTTCTCCACGAAGCACATTTTCGTAGTATTTCTCGATACCCTGTTTTCCGATAAAGTCTCCCTTGCCGTAATACGGGTCCTTTTCCATGTCAACCTTTGACACTTCGCCAAGATCGCCAAGCATGTGGGCTCCTGCCTCATATTCATAATGTCTGACCGTGCGGCTGTCTATCTCGAAACCGGGGAAACGGTACAACTCCTGCTTGAAATTCGATATCTCGGCAGCCGACAGCTGGGACATGAACAGCTGCCTTGTATATCTGGAATATCCGGGATTGCGTCTGAGGTCACGTATTCCGGCCATGCAGGCATCGAATTCTGCCCTGGTGATGCCAAGAGACGAGCATAACGCCAGCGTATCGAGATCGTGCACCTCGCGGAGCGTTACCATTATGTCGTATGACGGCTGGTTGCTTACGATGATACGTCCCTGCCGGTCGCTAAGCGAGCCCCGCATGGGATACACGGTATGGTACAGAAGGGCATTGTTTTCGGCCGATTCGCGATAGCCCTTGTCAAGAACCTGAAGCTGGAAAAGCCGCACAATGTAGACAAACACAACCAGAATGGCAATCAGGCCTATCAGATATTTGCGGTTGTCAAACTTATGGTTCATCATAGGGCTCAGGACTGACGGCTGTTCGGTTTTCCAGCAAATGCCAAATCTATGAAGAATATCAGCAGAAATGTTATTGCGAAACTGCCCGATATGCTGGTCACCAAGATACCGGTATTCTGGTCAGGTGCACCGCGCAGCAGGAAATATGCCAGACAGTGTATCAGTATGAGAGACATGCTGTACAGCATGAAACGGCGCCAGCCCAGCGAACTGCATGAAGGTCTCAGTGTGTCATGGGAGTCAATGCGCGTTGAAATATGCAGCGCCACGGGCTGCAGTAAACCGGTCAGCGTGGCAACCGCAGCATTCAAGCCGGGAGTTGAAGTGAAGACATCGACCGAAAGTCCAAGGAAAAAAGACCATAACAGCACACTTGACCTGGACATTTTGGAATCCATGTGCAGAATCATCCACAAATAGAACAAAGGCGCCGCATACCCGAACAGGTTGATTCTGCTGAACACCAACACTTGCAGCATGACAAGCAGCAGGAGTGTGCCAAGATGTTTGAAGAAGGATATCACATTCATAACTTCACGCTGTTTCAGTCGTCATTTTGGGATATCAGTTCCTTTATTGCATCTGTCTCCTCGTTGGGATGACCCTGATGGACATACACCCAGCCCAGGTCGCTCAGATCCGAGGCCAGTTCAATGCCTATGTCAAGCGTTATGGCATTCTGCCTGTGTTTCACCCAGGAAACGGTACCGACCATAAGCCCTTCGGGAAAAGCCCATGAAAAACCGCTGGTCTGAACAGTATCGCCCTGCTGCACGGTACTCTGGTAAGGAATGTCAACAAGCAGAGCCTCATAGATGCTTCCGCCCTTCCATTCGACGAAACCGAATTGATCCGTGTCCTTGATTTTACAGCTTATACTGGTGCGGCGGTTCAGAATTGGAAGCACAATTGAATAACGGCTTCCCGCTATCATGACTATGCCTACAGCTCCATTGCTGTCATATACACCCATGCCGTCCTCAACTCCGTCTATGGTTCCGCGGTCAATGGTTATGTAATTGTCATCATAACGGGTGGAATTGTCAATGACACGTGCCAGCACCGTCTGTTCGGGATTGGAAAGCCGGGTCTCCAACTGCTCACGTTCCATGAATGCGGAATCGGACTCATACTGCCAGAGTCTTTCGCGGAGCAATGCATTCTCAAGGGCGAGAGCCGTGTTTTCCTTCTTGAGACCGAAATACTGGCCTACCGAAGAACGGGCTTTCAGAATGCTTCCGGAAATGTTTCCGGCCGATGTCAGTATGGCGGCGTTTCTGCTTTCGCTCAACGTGAACAACAACAAAAGAGACAGGCCTTCCAATATGATGAACAGGAAGGCACTGCCGTGTTTGATGAAGAAGTCGAAAAGCGCCCGCACCCTTCAGTCAGGTTATCTTCTCAGGAATGAGAAGCGTTCAATGTTCTTGAGTGCTATACCGGTGCCACGGGCTACGCTGAGAAGCGGCTCGGAAGCCACATGGAACGGGATTCCGATCTTCTCGGCCAGACGCGTACTGATACCGCGCAACTGCGCACCGCCGCCCGACAGATAGATACCGTTCTTAAGAATGTCGGCATACAGTTCCGGAGGAGTGTTTTCAAGAGTGCTCATGATGGCCTGCTCTATTCTGGTGATGGAGCGGTCAAGACAGTGCGCAATCTCCTGATAGCATACGGGAATCGACATCGGCATGGCTGTAATCTTGTTCGGGCCATTCACAATGTAGTCTTCAGGAGCATCCTCCTCAAGTTCAGTGATTGCGGCACCGACACTGATTTTGATACGCTCGGCCATACGCTCGCCGACCTTGATATTGTGCTGACGGCCCATATAATCCTGGATATCGGCTGTAAAATCGTCACCGGCAACCTTAACCGAAGTGTTTGAGACAAGGCCTCCCAATGAGATGACGGCGATTTCAGTGGTACCTCCGCCTATATCGACAATCATATTGCCTTCTGGCGCAAGTACATCAAGCCCTATTCCGATTGCAGCGGCCATAGGCTCGAAAAGGATATATACCTCACGGCCACCGGCATGTTCGGCACTGTCACGTACGGCACGAAGTTCAACCTCGGTGCAGCCCGACGGAACACCGATAACCATTTTGAGCGAAGGTGAAAACAGGTGATGACCGGTATCAACCATGCCAATGAGTCCGCGCATCATGGCCTCGCACGCATCAAAGTCTGCAATCACGCCATTGCGCAGAGGACGTACGACACGAAGATCCTTATTGGTCTTCTCATACATCAGCTTTGCCTCGTTTCCAACGGCCACCATTTTGCCCGTACGGTCATTCATGGCAACAATCGAAGGCTCGTTTACTACAATCTTATCATTGTTCAGGATAATGGTATTGGCGGTACCAAGGTCCATCGCAAATTCCTGCGTCAGTGAAAAGAGTCCCATTTATGTAGGATTAAATTGTTAATAATCAATGTTTGAAATGACGGAAACCGGTCATGACCATTGTCATGTCATGCTGCTCACAATAGTCAACCGACTCCTGGTCGCGTACCGAACCTCCCGGATGGATCACATTCTTGACACCGGCTTTGTCGGCCAGTTCAACACAGTCGCCGAACGGGAAGAAAGCATCGCTCGCCATGGCTGCACCCTCCAGCGAGAAGCCGAAGCTGTGAGCCTTTTCGACAGCCTGCTTGAGAGCGTCCACTCTTGAAGTCTGGCCTACGCCGCTGGCAAGCAGCTGGCCGTTGCGTGCAAATACAATTGAGTTTGACTTGCTGTTCTTGACAATCTTGTTGGCGAAAAGCATATCCTGGATTTCCTGCTCGTTTGGCTTGCGTGAAGTCACAAGTTTCAAATCGTCCGGCGTTTCCTGTTTGAGATCCTTTTCCTGAACCAGCACACCGTTCAGAGCGGTACGCACCGTCATGGCCGGCATGACCTGAGGTTTGCGGACCAGGATGATACGGTTCTTCTTCTGGCCCAGGATTTCGAGAGCCTGCATGTCATAATCGGGAGCGATGATAACCTCAAAGAAGATATTGTTGATTTCCTGGGCAGTGGCGGCATCAACCGGGCGGTTTGTCACAAGCACGCCGCCGAATGCCGATACAGGGTCACCGGCCAGAGCGTCCTTCCATGCCTCGACCAGAGTAGGACGCGTAGCGACGCCACATGCGTTGTTATGCTTGAGGATTGCGAACGTGGTATCCTGGAATTCGTCAATCAAGTCAACGGCAGCGTTGATGTCAAGCAGGTTGTTGTATGAAATCTCCTTACCGTGCAGCTGGTCAAACATGGCATCGAGGTCTCCGTGGAAGACACCCTTCTGGTGAGGGTTCTCGCCATAGCGCATTGCCTTGTGTCCGTCAAGGGCCAGACGGTAGTGGTCATCGTCCTGACCTGCCGAGAACCAGTTGTAGATGCAGCTGTCATAGTACGATGAAACTGCAAAGGCCTCTTTGGCGAACCAGCGGCGTTCTTCAAGTGTGGTCTGGGCACCGCGCTCGTTCAGAATGTCAAGAAGCGGCTTGTACTGGTCCTTGCTGGCAACGATTACAGAGTCTGCAAAATTCTTTGCGCCGGCACGGATAAGCGAGATGCCACCTATATCAATCTTTTCGATAATGTCCTGTTCCTGTGCTCCGCTGGCAACTGTCTGTTCAAACGGATACAGATCAACGATTACAAGGTCTATTTCAGGAATATCGTATGCAGACATCTGCTGTCTGTCCTCTTCGTTTTCCCTGCGGGCAAGAATGCCGCCGAAAACCTTCGGGTGAAGAGTCTTTACACGACCGCCGAGTATTGACGGATAGCCTGTCAAATCCTCTACTGCCTGACATGGGAAGCCAAGTGATTCGATGAACTTTTTGGTACCGCCCGTCGATATGAGCGTAACACCTTCCTGATGGAGTTTTGCAATGATCTCATCAAGTCCGTCCTTATGGAAGACCGATACCAGCGCTGCTGAAATTCTTTTAGTTTGAGACATTATTAAGTTGATTGTATGATTTGCCTTTTTGTTCAGCGCAAAAGTAATGAATTATCGCCTTTCAATCAAACCTTTTGAACCATATTTAGTCTCAGAAAAAAAGAAATTTCATACATTAGCGCCCGTAACACCAACCCACACTTACAGCATGGACAGAAGAGACTTTTTGAAGACACTTGCAGCCGCAGGTGCATTATTCACAGTAAAGAACAACGGAATGATGGATGTAATGGCATCGGCACTGCCGTCAGCCAGCCCGGCCACCGATTCCAAATCAAAATATGCCGACCTGGCAGCGATCATGAACGGAGAACCCGTGCCGATGCTTCAGGCTGCCCTCAAGGAACTGGGAGGAATAGGCCGTTTTGTAAAAAAGGGCCAGAAAGTGGTCATCAAGCCGAATATCGGCTGGGACCGCAAGCCTGAACTTGCGGGCAACACCAACCCGGAAATTGTAGCCGAAATGATCAGGCAGTGCCTTGCCGCCGGAGCATCCGAAGTCAAGGTGTTCGACCACACCTGCGACCGCCAGGCCAACTGCTATCCGCACAGCGGAATTGAAGAGGCCGTAAAGAAGGCCGGCGGCATCATGGTTCCGGCAGACCAGCAGTCAGAATATGCCAGCGTACAGATTCCCAACGGCAAGGTGCTCAAGAACGCACTGGTTCACAAGGCTATAGTGGACTGCGATGTCTGGTTCAACCTGCCCATTCTGAAGAACCACGGCGGCGCCCTTATGACCGCCGCAATGAAGAACCACATGGGAATTGTATGGGACCGCATGGCCATACACCGCGGAGGACTACATCAGTGCATTGCCGACATATGCACATACAAGCCGGCAGCGCTGCACATCGTTGACGCATACCGCACTCTGGTAACCAACGGACCGCAAGGAAAGGGCGCCAGCGACGTTGCGCTCACAAAAGCACTGTTCGCATCGACCGATATCGTCGCTGTCGACACAGCGGCAGGCAAGTTCTTCACACAGTTGAACAAGGACATCAAGTTCGAAAACATAGAACACATATCAGACGGACAGAAACTGGGTCTCGGGACTATGAATCTGGATGCCATCAACGTACAGAAAATCAAGCTTTAGGATGAAAGCACCAAGAATCGTCAGAACCATACTGGCAGTAGCGGTTTTCGGGATACTCACGTTCGGATTCATTGATATTGGCGGAGTTCTGGACAACCCGTTCATCCAGAAAATCCAGTTCGGACCCGCCCTGCTGTCACTCAGCATTGTCACGCTGGTCTGCCTGATAGCCGCCACGCTGCTCTTCGGCCGCGTATACTGCTCCATCATCTGCCCTCTCGGCATTTTCCAGGACTTCTTCAACTGGCTGTCAAAAAAATTCAACAAGAAAAAGAAATACGGATACAAGGCTGAAAACAGATGGCTGCGCTATGGAACGCTTGTCGTTCTGGCAGTCAGCTGGCTGCTGGGATTCACATTCCTGGTGGGCCTGCTTGAGCCGTACAGCGCATACGGACGCATGGCCGACGAAATACTCAAGCCGCTGTATATTCTTGGCAACAACCTGTTTGCATGGATATCGGAAAGGACAGGAAGCTACAGGTTTTTCAAGGTTATACTGTCATTGAAATCAGTGACATCGCTGGTTGTGGCAATCCTTACACTGCTCATAGTGGGACACATTGCATACCATCACGGAAGGACCTGGTGCAACACCCTTTGCCCCGTGGGTACGGTGTTAGGCTTTTTCTCCCGTTTTGCCCTGTTCCGCATACGCATTGACGCCGACAGATGCAACCACTGCCAGGCTTGCGGCAAAAAGTGCAAGGCCTTTTGCATAGACTCAAAGAACCAGACCATTGACTATTCACGTTGCGTAGGGTGTTTCGACTGCCTGGATGCCTGCAGGCAGAAGGCTTTGACATACGGTCTTCCACGCAGGAAACAGGCTCCGACCCAGGATGACACAATCGATGAATCAAAACGCCAGTTCCTGAAATCGGCACTGGCCGTAGCGGCGCTGGCCCCTCAGGCACTTCAGGCAAAAGCTTCCGGAGAAAGCAAAGTGAAACGCGTTCCGATGTCGCCTCCCGGTTCAATAAGTCACGAAAACCTGCTGCAACATTGCACCGCATGCCATCTGTGCGTCAGCAAATGCCCGTCGCATGTACTGAAGCCGGCCGGTCTGGAATATGGCATCGGTGGCATAATGCAGCCGGTAATGAGGTTCAATCAGGGTTACTGCAACTACGACTGCAACATTTGCAGCCAGGTTTGCCCGAACGGTGCCATCAGACCTCTTACCGTTGAGCAGAAACACAGGACACAGCCCGGTCATGTGGTATTTGACATCGACAGATGCATTGTAAACATACAGGGAACCAGTTGTGGCGCATGTTCGGAACACTGTCCTGTCCAGGCTCTGCACATGATTCCGTTCAGAGACGGCCTTACAATTCCCGAGGCCAGTCAGGAACTGTGTGTAGGATGCGGCGGATGCGAATACATCTGCCCTGCCCATGCCGTGCATATCGAGGGAAATCCGGTACATCTTGAAGCCCAGCTTGCCGAACAGGAACAGAACATAAGTACTGACAATCTTGATTTTGGCTTCTGACAGCCTGCAAAAAGGCTCCTGCCACCCATCCAGGCGTAAAAAGGGTAAGAGTCAGGGCCTTGATAACCCAAAAAAAGTTATTACATTTGCGTCCCCGGAAGGGGACGCGCTTTTATTCAGAGAGACAAGGGGTAAGCCAGACAAGAATAATGAGAAAACTCAAGAACACCGACGACCAGTCATCGATCATACTTCTCTCGACAATCATCATTGTTCTGGTGTTTGTAGTCATTAGCTATATTCCCCCCTTCACTCTTGGCAAAGTCAACATCCGTCGGGTAAACGTTTTTTCCGATTTCATCAAATTCCAGGACAGCACAAAAACACTTACCTCAAAGGATATCATTGACACATCTTTCATGGCCGAACTGCCCAAAGACATTGTCCGACAGATTTCCGGCTCACACGGCAGCTCCACTCCGGAAATTGAGCCGTCGGCACAGCCCGCCGCAGTACAGCACCCCATTGAAGCCGACGCAACAGGAGAAACAGCGGAAGAACAGGCTTCAAATTGCGGACAATACACTCCCGCCAACGTAACGGCAGGATCAATTGAAGACTACAGTGAAGGACAGCAGATGACAGACAGACTGGCCAGACTGCTTTCGCACAACAGTCAGGAACACAGCATCCATATATCGTTCCTTGGAGATTCGTTCATCGAGGGCGACATTCTGACAGCCACCTTGAGAGAGAAACTGCAGAAAACATACGGCGGCAACGGAATAGGCTACATTCCCTTCAACGATCCGCGCGCCAACAACCGGCCCGCCATCGAGCAGACAGCCAGCGGCTGGACTTGCTACAGTCTGCTGAAAAAGAAGAGCGTACCGGAGAGGAACCGCAATGATTTTGCAGTCAACGGCTACATAAGTATCCCGACAGCCGGGGCCAAAGCGATCTTCAAGTCACGTGGCGGCGAGGGATTGGGCTGTTCCAATGCCAGCATTATATTCAAGAACAGGGCATCGGGCCACATGGACGTCATCATAAATGGTCAGGATTCGCTGCATTACGATCTGGAAACCAGCGATGAAATCCAGAAGATTTCACTGGCCGCCGATATCCAAAGTCTGGAAATCAAGCTGACGGAATGCGATGACTTTGTCGGATACGGCGTCGAGTTTGAAAGCGGAACCGGTGTGTATGTTGACAATTTTGCCCTGCGTTCACACAGCGGCCTCAATCTGGTAGGCACAGACAGAGAACTCAACCGACAGTTCGGTGACATTGTGAATCAGGACATCATAGTTCTGGAATATGGTCTGAATGTCATGCAGAAAACCGTAACCGACTACAGTTTTTTTGCCGACAAGCTCAAAAATGTTGTGAATTTTGTTCATCTTTGCTTTCCCGAGAGCGTCATTATAGTGATGAGCGTGGGCGATGTAGGCTGGAACAACGACGGTACAGTGGTTACAGCTCCTGCCGTCAAACCCATGGTTGCCAGCCAACGTGAAGCCTCAATGCAATGCGGAGTAATGTTCTGGGACACTTTTCAAGCTATGGGAGGTGAAGGCTCCATGAAGGAACTGGTAAACAAAGGCTGGGCAGCCAAAGACTACACCCACATAAGGTTTGAAGGCGGAAGGCTGCTGTCGGACAAAATGGCGACCGGTATTTTTGACATCACAGCAAAGTAAGATAATATGAGCTCAAATTTCAAGGATTTTCTGAAGGCTTTCTCAACCAATCATGACCAGCCCGAACAGCAGGCTATCCCCGATTCGCTGGAGGATGCTGTCAAAGAACCGTCCGGCCGCGGAAACAATTCCGATATTTTCACTGCAACCTACAAACCGGCACAGGCTGCCAGACGCGCCCAGTCAGTCATTCAAAGCGACATGATTGTCCATGGCAGCATTGAAACAAAGAGCGACATTGAAATTGCAGGAACTGTTGACGGGAACATTTCCAGCGAAGGCCGTGTCACAATAAACGGTGTTGTAAGCGGTTCAATTTCAGGCAGTTCAGTCTGTGTCGGAGCGAAAGTCCTTAATGCCAATATCGACGCATCGGAAAAAGTCACCGTTAACCAGGACACCGTTATCAACGGCAATATAAACGCAAGCATTGTCAACATCGGAGGTACGGTAAACGGCAACATCAACGCAAAAAAAGAAATTGTCATCACGGCAAGCGCAACCGTTACCGGCGACATCAGGACTGCGGCCATTGAAGTTAACCGCGGTGCTGTAATCAACGGCAACGTATCCTTCACTCAAAAGGACAATCAGTAAACCATGTTCGACTTCAGGTCGTTCATAGATTTCTGGCAATACAATCCCGCCAGCCCTCTGCTGTTCACATCGAAGGGCTTTCTGCTGTTGTTTGCGGCATTTCTGGTCATATTCAACCTTCTGAAAAAGAACTTCAACGCCAGAGTGCTCTATGTGACCGTCTTCTCGGTCTATTTCTACTATCTGTCAAGCGGTCTGTATTTCTGGCTGCTCATATTCATGTCGGTCAGCGACTTCTCGCTGGGATTCTTCATAAGCCGGAAAAGAAGAGGCATACAAAAGAAACTGCTGCTGGCGCTGAGCCTTGTAATAGACCTTGGACTGCTCAGCTATTTCAAGTACACCAATTTCTTTCTTGAACTGCTGCACCCGCTGTTCTCAAGCGAACCCTTCACAGCGCGCAACATATTCCTTCCTGTCGGTGTGTCATTCTTCACATTCCAGTCGCTGAGTTATGTGATTGACATTTACCGGGGCAGGCTGGAACCTACACAGAAATGGATTGACTACCTGTTCTACCTGTCATTCTTCCCGCAACTGGTTGCAGGCCCCATTGTGCGTGCCAAGGATTTCATTCCACAGATTTACCGCAAGCCATTCCCCACGGGGAGAATGTTCAACTATGGACTGATACTCATACTCATCGGTCTGTGCAAGAAAATCATGGTGTCGGACTACATAAGCGTCAACTATGTTGACCGAGTATTCGACAACCCGCTGCTTTATTCCGGCTTTGAAAACCTGATGGCCATATACGGCTATGCCATACAGATTTACTGTGACTTTTCCGGATATTCCGACATTGCCATAGGGCTTGCCCTGCTGTTGGGCTTCCGCTTCCCGGAGAACTTCCATCTGCCCTACCAGGCAGCTTCAATCACAGATTTCTGGCACCGCTGGCACATTTCACTTTCAACCTGGCTGAAAGACTATCTGTACATTTCCCTTGGCGGCAACCGCAAAGGCAAATTCAGGATGTACCTGAATCTGCTCATCACCATGCTGCTGGGCGGCCTGTGGCATGGAGCGGCCATACGCTTCATCATCTGGGGCGGACTGCACGGGCTGGCATTGTGTCTGCATAAACTGGCCATGAGCATATTCCCGGGCATGAAGGTCTGCGGCGAGGACATGACACTCTGGCGCCGTTTCCTGAGCACTCTTGTAACCTTCAACTTCGTCTGCTTCTGCTGGATATTCTTCCGTGCCGGCGACATGCAAACCGTTCATGACATGCTTCATCAGGTCGGCACGTCCATGCAGTGGGAAATGGTCCCCACATTCATTGCCAGCTACTGGAAGGTATTCCTGATAATTCTGACAGCCTACGTAATGCATTTCATACCGTTCACCAGCCACGAAAACATGAAGCAGGCCGTCTTCCGTCTTCCGATTGCAATCAAGATACTGCTGAGCGTTGCAGTCATCTACATCGCCATGCTCTTCCAGGGCGGCGATGTCCAGCCCTTCATCTACTTCCAGTTCTAGAAAACGATTTTCCTGTGGTCACTCATGAGCATTAATCATAAAAAACGGCCTTCCGTTTCCGGAAGACCGCTTTTTTGTTGAAAGAATCAGGGAATTATCACTTTCCGTTCTTTGCTTCGATTGCCTTGTTCATTTCGTCAAGTTTCTCATCGGTAAGTGGATACTTGTAGATAAGGAAACCTACAATGATGAGAAGAAGTGCGGGAATGATTGTGGTGAACCACAGAATGGCATTCTGAACTGTAGGATTGTAATCGCTCAGGTGAGTGTAATATGCATTTACCGGTGCGCTGATAAATGAAGCCAGGAACACTACAATGAAAACGCCAAGCACCAGCTGGAGACACTTGTTTGCCTTGAACTCCTGCCACATTTCACCGAATGTTACAGGCTTTTCAGGCGTAGTGGTGATATTCTCCTTACTGCTCAGGAAGCAGTATGTCAGAAGAATGAAACCGGCAAGGGCAAAGATACATGTAACCGTAAACCATGCCTTGGGGTCTGTAGGCAGTGCTGACTCCTCATCGGCCAGATTGAAGCCGATGGCGGCCATGACCCAGGGAGTGATGAAACCGGCAAGCGAGAAACCGGCCTTGAAGGCAACACCAGCAAGAGCGTTGACGGTAGCGGCAGGACGGTTGCCGGTACGATACTCCGACTCGGTTATGACTTCAGGAACAAGAGCCCACATGAGCGAGCCTACAAGCAGACCGACACCGGTCATGACCTTTGCAGCCTGAACGAGTGTGTTGCACTCCTGTACATTGTAGAACTTGCCTATGATGAACAGTGCAATAAAGCCTACGAGGCCGACTGCAAGAAGCAGGTAATAGAGTCCCTTCTTGCCGAACCATCTCTTCAGAACCGGCATAGAAGGCAGGATAATAAATGCGGGGATTGTGCCGATGGCCATGAATACAGCCTGATTCCAGTCAACGGCAATGCCTACTATCATTGCAAGTCCTATCGGGAAACCCGCCTGAACGACAATCTGACCGATGTTGGCGCAGACCATACGGGTTGAGGTGAGGATAAGCACTTCATCGTTGTCACGTGTCATGCTGGCCATGATCGAGCCGTAAGGAATGTTCACGACCGAATAGATCATGCTGAGGATTGTATAGCTGAGTGTAGCATAGACAATCCTTCCGGTCATGCCCCATGAAGCTACCGCGGGGAGCATCAGCAGGCATGCTGCAACCGTAAGAGGAATGCCGCCGTACAGGAGATACGTGCGGTATTTGCCGAGCTTGGGATTGTGGTTGTCAATGTATTTTCCAACTACAGGGCTCCAGAAACAGTCAAGGAGTCGGACAGCAAGGATAAGACCGCTTACGAAAGCGGGGCTGATTTTCAATACTGTAGTCAGATACAGCATCAGGAAACATGCAACCGTCTGGAAAATGAGATTCTGGGCAAGGTCACCTGAACCGAAACCGATTCTCTGGCCCCAGCTCAGCTTGTAATAGCCGTTGTTAACTTCGTTAGCCATAATGTTTTTTTATTCTTTTAATTGATTAGTAATATTCCAAGTCGCAAACATACAAAAAAAAATCCGCCCGCTAAAGGACCTGTTTTGAAATGCTGATGAAATTAATCACAACCCGTTTTCCAACAGTTCCAATGCACGTTGCAGAGTATTGTCAAGGCTTTCCATGCCTTTCCAATAAGCTGTCATTCCGTAAAGATTCCGAGCGACCAGAGCCTTGAGCTGGACATCGAATATGGGTTTGACGTGGTTGAACTGCTCTTCGTCATACGCCACTCCGGCATCGGAAGCCTTCTTATTCATGATGTCATACACATCGGTCCCTACCTGATAACCGTCAAGGAACTCATCGGTATCCTTGAAACGGCGGAGCAGGGAACGGCGGTTGCTTTCGGCATACTGGAGTGCCGTCTGCAGCACCACGCCATGCGCAGTGACATCACGGTAATACTGGTTGGTACGTGCAGTGTCAAGCGGCACGAACACGTCGGGCATTATTCCGCCGCCGCCATAAACGGTACGCTTTTCAATCAGGGTGCTGTACTTGAGCGAATCGGGAAAATGAATGCTGTCGGGATTGGTCAGTTCTCCATGCTGCAGGCGTTCCACAATGTCACGGCCGTAATCCACGTCCTTTCCATACGGTTTCTGGATGCACCGGCCCGATGGTGTGAAATACTGTGCAATTGTAAGACGTATCAGCGAACCGTCATGAAACTCTATAGGACGCTGGACAAGCCCCTTGCCGTATGTGCGGCGGCCGACTATGGTTCCCCTGTCCCAATCCTGGACTGCTCCCGACACTATCTCGCTGGCCGATGCCGAATACTCGTCAACCAGCACCACAAGACGTCCTGAACGGAACTTGCCGTGGCCGTCACTGAGGTATGAGCTCTTGGGCGATGTCCTGCCTTCGGTATATACCACCAGATTTCCTCTCTCGAGGAACTCGTTGGCAATGCCTACGGCAGCTACAAGCAGTCCGCCTCCGTTCCCCTGCAGGTCAAGGACAAGATCCCGCATGCCCAGTGTCTTCAGTTCCGAAAGCTTGTCTTCAAACTCCTGAACCGTCGTAGTTGCAAAATTTGAAATGCGTATATATCCGATGCCGGGCCTTATCATGTAGGCGGCATCGACCGAGTTGACCGGAATCCTGTCACGCACAACGGTAAAAGTCAGCACCCGGGAAACGCCACGGCGCACGACGCCCAGATTCACCTTTGTGCCACGCGGTCCGCGCAGACGCTTCATAATGGCATCCTGCGACATCTTCACGCCCGCGATAGCCGTATCATTGACCGATACGATGCGGTCTCCGGCAATGATTCCCACCCTCTCGGAAGGACCGTCAACAATGGGCTGGACGACGAACAGCGTATCTTCAACCATATTGAACTGCACGCCTATGCCGTCGAACGAACCGTTCAGCGTTTCTTGCGTGCTCTCGTTTTCCTTCGGTGTAAGATAGATTGAATGCGGATCGAGCCCTTCAAGCATACCGGTAATGGCATTTCTGACAAGTTCATCCTCGTCGACTTCATCAACATAAAGACCGGTTATGGCACTTTCCGCTATAAGCAGCTTCTGCAGATTCTCCTCAATGGAACTGCGTGCTGCCTGCTGCGACTGTCTTGACGGCCTGCCCGACTGCGCGCTTGCCGTCATCGGAGCCAGTACCAATATGGCAGCCAGTATTCCGAGCCTCATTTCTTCAGATTCTTGAAAGTGTCAATGACCAGTTCATCGGTACTGTATCCGAAACCCGACAGTTCACGGCACAGGCTGCTTGAGACATGCTGAAAAGCAGGTGCAGCCACCAGAAGCACCGTTTCGACACCCAGGACAGCCAGGTTGGCATCGGCCATAGTGCGTTCCATATCGAAATCGGCTCCGGAACGTACGCCACGCAGTATGGCATCGGCACCTGTCTGACGTACCGCATCGGCCGTTAGACCGGAATATGACATTACACTTATGCGCCTGTCGCCGCTGTAATACCCGCTGATTGCCTTCACGCGGTCTTCAGCGCTGAACATTGGAGACTTCTGTCCATTGATGCCCACGGCTATCACCAGTTCGTCACAAAGCTTGAGCGCACGGCTTACAAGATCCGCATGGCCTTTTGTAAACGGATCGAATGTTCCGGGAAATAAAAGTTTCATAGTTCAGCTTGTTATGCAGGGGTCACTTAAAATTTTTCGCCCTCATCCTCGTCAACGCGGTCCTCTTCGACAACCAGATTGTCAATGATGAAGTTCTGGCGCTCCATAGTGTTCTTGCCCATGTAGAACGACAGCAGCTCATCAACGGCATCGGTCTTTTCAAGAGTCACCATTTCAAGACGCATGTCGGGACCGATGAAATTCTTGAATTCATCGGGCGAAATCTCGCCGAGTCCCTTGAATCGGGTAATCTCAGGATTAGGCGAGAGCTTTTCAATGGCCACGCGGCGCTCTTCGTCGCTGTAGCAGTATATGGTCTCGAACTCGCCCTTCTCGGTAACGACGCCGTCAACCTGGCCCTGAGCCGATTTGCCTTTCTTCTTGCGGCGGTTGCGTACACGGAACAGCGGGGTCTGGAGTATGAACACGTGTCCCTTTCTTACCAGTTCGGGGAAGAACTGGAGGAAGAAAGTTATCATAAGCAGGCGTATGTGCATGCCGTCGACATCGGCATCGGTCGCAACTATTATCCTGTTGTAGCGCAAATCGTCAAGCCCTTCCTCAATGTTCAGGGCTGCCTGCAGCAGGTTGAATTCCTCGTTTTCATAGACCACTTTCTTGGTCAGGCCAAAGCAGTTCAAGGGTTTGCCTCGGAGCGAGAATACGGCCTGGGTGTTCACATCGCGGCTCTTTGTGATTGAGCCGCTGGCCGAATCGCCCTCGGTGATGAAAATGCAGCTTTCCTCCTGACGGTCACCGCGGGCATCGTTCAGATGGATGCGGCAGTCGGCCAGCTTGCGGTTGTGCAGATTGGCTTTCTTTGCACGCTCGCGGGCCTGTTTGGTAATGCCGGCAATGTCCTTGCGTTCCTTCTCGGATTCCAGAATCTTCTTGAGCATGACATCGGCCAGTTCCGAGTCCTTGTGCAGAAGGTCATCGACCTCCTTCTTTATGAAATCGCCCACGAACTTGTTCAGCGACTGACCGCCGTTCGGAGTCATGGTGGTGGAGCCCAGCTTTATCTTGGTCTGGCTTTCAAAGACAGGCTCTTCGACATTGACTGCAATGGCTGCCACCAGGCCGTTGCGCACATCGCCCAGTTCAAAGTTCTTGCCGTAGAACTCCTTGATGGTACGTGCAATATGCTCCTTGAATGCGCTCTGATGTGTTCCGCCCTGCGATGTGTACTGGCCGTTCACGAACGAATAGTATTCCTCGCCGTACTGGTCGGTATGGGTGAAGGCTATCTCAATGTCATTTGCCTTCAGATGGATTATGGGGTACAGACTCTGTGCGCTCATACGCTCGTTGAGCAGATCCTCAAGACCGCTGCGCGACACGAAACGCTGGCCGTTGTACATTATTGTAAGCCCCGTGTTCAGATACGTGTAGTTACGCATCATGGTCTCAATGATGGCCGGGCGGAACTGATAACCGACAAACTTGGTGTTGTCCGGCTCGAAAACTATGCCTGTTCCGTGTTCCTCGCTGCTGGCTTCCGTGACATCGGTCTTAAGCTTTCCGCAACTGAACTCCATAGTGCGTTTCTGGCCGTCACGACAGCTGAAGACCTTAAAGTAGCTGCTCAGCGCATTCACAGCCTTCAGGCCCACGCCGTTCAGACCAACGCTCTTCTTGAACGCCTTGCTGTCAAACTTGCCTCCGGTGTTCAGTACACTTACAACCTCAAGCAGTTTGCCAAGGGGGATGCCACGTCCGTAGTCACGGACCGACACGCGGCCGTCGGCCAGGTCTATTTCAATGCGCTTTCCGGTATTCATGCGAAACTCGTCAATGCTGTTGTCAACGATTTCCTTGAGCAGCACGTAGATGCCGTCATCGGCCGCACTTCCGTCGCCCAGCTTGCCTATGTACATACCCGGACGCGTACGGATATGCTCCATATCGTCCATGTGGCGTATGTTATCCTCGTCATACTGAACCTGCGGCTGTGCAGGCTGCCCGTCAGGGTTCTGGCCAAAAAGTACTTCCTCGTTTTCCATATTTCAGCGAAGATAAGCAAAATACAGGGAAAAAGCGCCCCGTCAGGACACAAATTGGCGCGCCTGTTGAAAACTATTTGACAGATTTCAGGGATGGATAGCGGCGATTCAGCCACATTATGAGCGGGACCGATACGGCCGCACAGACAGCAACAGTAATCAAAGCCTCCGCATCAAAAGCCATTGACACATCGTCCCAATCCATATTTGCAGCAATGACCGATGAACCGTTGTTCAGTATGTGTACGCATATGGGGGTGAGCAGGCTGCCTGTCTTGCAGTAGAGCCAGCCAAGCAGCACTCCGGCGGGAAACGCGAACAGCATCTGCGCAGGATTGAAATGTATAATTGCAAAGATTGCAGCCGATATCAGTATTCCGCCCCATGTGCTGCCGGTTGCCGCCTCCATGTCACGCAGTATGATACGCCGCATAAGGACTTCTTCCGATACCGGTCCGATTACGGCCACCGACAGGATGCCGACAGCACTTTGGCACATCTGCTTCATTTCATCGGCCAGCAGGTCAGGTGCATCGGTCAGCAGGGTAAGGACATCGACCCCATACAGGCAGAAAAAGCCGAGAGGCAGCGAGACGGCAAGCGTTTTCCAGCCCGGGAAAGGCCTTACCGTTTCAACCGGCTTGAAGTACTTTAAACCCCAGAATGCCAGCAGCTCGATTATCTGCGATATGATAAGGCCGATGGCAAGCAGATTGCCGGTATTCTGTATACAATCGGCCGATTCTGGACTGCAGATGACCGTACCGGCAGAATATGGAATGGCACTGATTACCTGCGACGCAAGCCAGATTCCAAGGGCCATAATCGTCTTCCCTATTTTCATAGGCCAAGTTCGCTGATTGTCTGTCCTACGGCGGCACGGTCCGATTCCAACTGGGCAGCCAGCTCCATGGGAGACTGGAAACGGCGTTCAGGGCGGATGAATTTCACGAACTCAAGAGTCAGTTCCCTGAAATATATGTCGCGGTCAAAATCCAGCAGATGCGCCTCGATTGTACGGGCCTTGCCCTCGAATGTAGGCCGATACCCTATGTTCACCATTGCAGGATGCGTCTCGCCATCGACCGTAGCCATAGCGCAATACACCCCGTCGGCCGGTATCTGTATGAATTCGCAGTACGGCCCCAGATTCGCCGTCGGGAAACCCATCTTACGGCCGTTCTGAAGTCCGTGTATGACCTGTCCGCTGAGCATGTATCTGTACCCGAGCATGCCGGCCGCATCGGTCACATTGCCTTCGGAAAGACAGCGTCTTATGCGAGAGCTGCTTATCGGCGCACCGTCATAGAGAAGCGCATCGGCCTTTATGACTTCCATGCCTATTTCGTTGCCGATGCTCCTGTAGTCGCTGAACGTGGTGTGCGGATCATGGCCGAAATGATGGTCATGACCCACCAGCAGAGTGCTTACGCCAAGCTTTTCCTGCAGAAAGTCACGCATGAAACCGCGTGCGTCCATCGATGCCAGTTCGCTGGTAAAATGAAGCGGGAAACAGAAGTCTATTCCAGTCTTTCCAAGCATCGCGACCTTGGTCTCCGGAGCCAGCAGCAGACGCGGCATATAGTCCGACTGCAGAATCTGCCGCGGATGCTCGGGAAAAGTCACGGCCATGCTTTTCAGATGACGCTCCGAAGCAATTCCGCACAGTTGCCCGAAGAGATGCCGGTGTCCAAGATGGACTCCGTCAAAAAAGCCTATTGTGGCCGCAAATAAATCTTTCGTCTGAGACATGCCGCAAAGTTAAGGAATTTTTTGGCGCAAAACTTTGCAGGTTCAGCTATATGCTGTACTTTTGCACCCGGAAGAAGCCCTTCGCGGCATCTTTGTCGGGCTTTTAGCTCAGTTGGTTAGAGCAACAGACTCATAATCTGGAGGTCCTAGGTTCAAGCCCTAGATGGCCCACACTGAAAATCAAGCACTTACG
>JAZUFX010000063.1:0-6148 GCA_045640885.1 Bacteroidaceae bacterium
AGCATCACTGTACAGCACCACCACACGGCCGTACATCAGGTCCTTGTCTGAAAGGTCGTTGAAGGTGCATGACACGGTGGCGGACAATGATGCCGCACCGATCTGGTTCATTACTATGCCCTCGGGCTTTGATTCGCCTCCCTCATCGGTACCCTTGCATGAGCAGAGCGCCAGGGCGGACAGGAACAGGATCGTCTTTATCAGTTTCATAGTGACCCGTTTATAATTATGTTTTTGCCAATCTATCAAAGTTGCATTTCATACAATGTTTTTCTCACTTCAAGCCTCATTGCTATGGTGTCAGATGAAGGAACCTTCACTGGCATTTCCAATATATCTCAGGAAAATAACTTATTTTGAATCATTATCTTGGAATTCAGAAGTTCTTGTCCAGGACGTACGGTGATCCGCCTGCAGTGATGCCGCAACCGCTGACGTTGAACTTTGTGCTGTATGAGTTGTTGTAGAACTCTATTTCGGCATGGCCATTGCCGTCAGTCACCACGTTCGGATTCCAGTACAGTGTACGGCGGTAATCAACGTCGCCCTGAATGGCTCCGTCCGGATATTCGGGAGCATAGAACCGGTGTGACGGAGTAAAGCCTTCAAAGGTAGTCACACGCTTGCCAAGATTCAGCTTGTCACTTTTGGGAAGTATTTTGGACGCATCCTTCAACTTGATGTCTACAAGCATATTGACGCGCTCCTCACTTGTCTGGCTGTAGAACATGGACATAAGCCCGCTGCTGTCCAGATACTTTGCATACAACGGGGCATGTTCCCTTATCTGGGCCATACTGAGCAGGTCATCAAAGACCAGAATACTTTCTATGTCCTGGATATCTATGGTCCACGGTTCAAAATACCGGCCGCTGTTGTAGTATTGTTCATTGTCGTGCACATACCACACGACATTGTGCCCGTTCAGCTTGCAATAATCTGTCGGGCCGCCTCCATTCGTGTCATATATCAGGCCATCGTAAGTGTCATAATACTGATATCTTCTGTCCAGTTCTATCTGAGCCCCGTTTTCGTTAAGGTAGAAATGATCGATATCATCGCTGGAAACATATTGGTTTGAAGGAACCAGACCGTATTCCGATGAGGTCTCAACGAAAGACCAGACAATGTTGCCGGTCGGGCACCAGACGTCATAGCCCTTGTCAACAAGATAACCTGTGACATCGGTAGTATAGCTGCCCAGATCAAGTTCAGACTCAACATCCGAATATACGTCATATGCCTTGAACGTGAAATAGTCCACATACTTGCGCTTGCCTTCAATGTCGACATCAGGCAATGCTATTCCCTTGGACTCGTCAATGATTACAGGGAACAGGGATGAATCCTGAGTGCTTTCCTTTACAGGTATCTTTCTTGCCCATGCCGGCTGCAGCTCTTCCTTCGTGTAGGCACGGACTGCGGGAAGCTGTGCACGTTCCAGGCGGATTCTGGCCTTTGGCTCCATCTGCGCGTCATTGACCTTGGCTATGCGCATGGTAAGGTCTGCCTTTCCATAGAAGTCACTCATGTTGAAACCGAAATAGCCGTCACTTCCGGTTACGGCCTGCCCCATTTCAATGTTGTCACTGGTACGGGGTACAACGGCAACGTATATCTTCACATCCTTCATGCTACGGTCCTTACCAATATTGTTGCTGAGTATCCAGCCGTTCAGACCGAGATCCTCTTCCAGACGATGGGTTTCCTGGAAAATGCGGTTGTCACTCATATATTCCCAATCATAGCGTTCCCAGCCCTGTATCATACACAGCAGGTCAAGGTCACTGCGACGGTTCCTGTCGTCAGATTCAAAATAATATGCGGGATTGTGTATGAAACCTTTCAGGTCCGATGACAGAAGCATGTCGGTCATCAGGTTGTCTGCATATTGTGTGCCATAGTCGGCAGCGTCACGGACTGACACGCAGAAACGGTCCATGAAGGGATTGCCCTCACGGTCACGAAGGTCAAATGACAATTTCAGACGGTCAAACGCGTTGTAGCGTTTCTTGTCCGCCTTTACTGTAATGGTAGGAGGCGCATAGCCTTTTACTTCATTGAAGATGCTGCGGGCTGCCAGTACCTCGCCACGGTCCGTGAACAGGACAGCACGGCATACACCGACAGGCCAGCCTTCTGTATCAAAGCAGAAGCGGTTATCGCCATCATTCATGGTCAGCTCCTTGAACATGCACAGTTCACCGCGACAGGTTACGGTCAGGCCCACAGTCTGCTCATGACGTATGTCTGACCTGTTTATCCTGACATTCATTTTGCCTGAGAGATTGTCCACCTGCATGGTGTAGCCCGATGGCAATGGCGCGGGAACAGACACTGAATAATGCCTGCCTCCTGTAGTGAAGACGGCCGGAGTACTGCCGGTACCGGCAGTGAACTGGAAGGATCCCATGCCTTCATGACCGCTTTCGGCACTTATCTGAAGGCCGTCATCGCATGTTAGTGTAAGGGTCCCTTCAAGTCCGCGACCCAGTTCGTCTGTTGCCTTGAAGGCGACACGGCCCGGAAGTCCCCGGACTGTATGTCCTCCTTCGGGATAGAACTGTATGTTCACGTCACGCAGGTGTTCCGTATCAGGACGGTTCTGACTCTCAATCTTTGATTCAGGTGCAAGATCAGGATCTGAATAGTCCCCTTCCCTGTCAGGTGTCCGGTACACGGGAAATACTCTGGAGAACACTATCCCTTCGTCAAAATTGAGCATATACTGTGTGTATGCACGTATTTCATAGTAGCCGCTTGGATAGGGTCTGATGCCACGGAGTTCGCGCGCCTGCTGGGTGGAAACATCCATCAGACTGATGCTGCCGTCCGCCTGACCGCCAGTTATCTTAAGCTTCTGATGCTGCATGAGAACACCGTTAGGAGAAATCAGATCCACGTAAAGTACCTTGGACGGGGCGCGGCTCATGTCCGATGCCCTGGTCACAAAGGCCTTGAACCAGATGTCCTCGCCCTGAAAATAGGCAGTGTTGTCAAACTGCAGGTATACTTTTTCCTGAGGGAACAGCTCATTGAACTGATGTATGTTTCCGGCAAAACGCATGAGAGCGTCATTGTCTGCATACATGATACCGGTCAAGTTGCAGAATACAGCCAATGCAATTAATATATGTCTCCTCATAACAACAGTTCGTTAAAAAGTTTATAAATATATAGTTATCAATAATTTACATTTCGAATAGTCCGCTTTTTGTCACTTCAGCTGACAACTTTGCGGCAGTAGAACAAAGACTGAAAAAAGTGTTATAAATATATGATATTCATGGCTGAAATATTTGGATCCGTGTACATCCCAAAGTCAGGAAAGAAGACTCCGGGTGTCGACTGGTTCTGGTCCGGGTGCGCATCGACCATGAAGAAGGGGCTGGAGATACTCGGCATCTCCATCGTTGATGCCGATGCCAGGGATTCCATCTTCCTTAAGGCGGAGCAGACGTTCACCGAGAAGAAACGCGGACGCAAGCCCAAATGCACCGAGGGCATGATTGACCCGGACTCACTTACCGGATGGCATCTGAGGATGCTCACAAGCAACAGAAGACAGCTGGAGTTCGTCTTTCGTGATGCCAAGCAGTTCACTGGTCTCACGCACTGCCAGGCGAGAAACAGCAAAGCACTGTCGAGTTCAATCTCATCGGCAGCCCACATTGGAAACATGGATGCTACGGCAATAATTAATGCCAGTATTCTTTTCATATTGCATGATTTTTGCACAAATGAAGAGAATAAACGGCAATTATCGCGTAACAAAACGTAACAATTGTCGAAAAATGACAAAAAAGTAATGTTAATTACTGTGCTTTATCTTCACCGAAGAATGAAACGCTTAATTCATCAGGCAGTTTTGACTTGACACGTTTCTTCAGCATGCGCAGATTAGAATAGCCCGGCAACACATAACCGCACTGTACGCTGTTTAACCCCACGGCAGTCAGCATACAATATGTTATTTCGTCAGCATTCAGACTTGATGCCTTGGAACGCAACTCGCATTCAATGTCAGAAAATGCGGCAGAAAGTTCCTGACATATTTGTGACTTTTCGGATGCTGAGGCATTACGTTTCTCGTTCACTATTGTCATAAGCAGAACATAACAGCTGCTCTTCCTGAATGTACTGGTGCATTCCTGTATGCGGTTTGTCAGTTCTGTGGCCTTGCCCGCCTTCAGCACCTTCAGTGCATTTTGATATTCCACAAGGTATGCGTTACGTATATTTAGTACTTTCCTGCGGTATGACCTGACTGTTAAAAACGTTGCAATCATTACAAGCAGGAGCAGCAATACGATTGTGTTGTTCCTGACTCTGATTGCATGCGCCCTGCGCAATTCGTCATCATAATGGCTCTGTATCCTGTTGATGGCATTCAGGTGATACCCCTCATATACCTGATTCAGGGATTCTTTGTATTTTTCAATATATTCTATTGCATCGTCTGTTTTCTGCAGCAATATGGCCAGTTCAGCAAGCTGGCGGTATCCGTGACTTTTGGTTTGGAGGTTGCCTTCACCGTGCAGCGAATGTGAATAATACCAATATGCGGAATCAGGCATGCCAAGAGCATAGTAGATGCTGCCTTTTATGCTGTACTGAGGATTCAGCATGGAGGTATCAGTCTCAAGTGATATGGATTGGTCTATATACCATAAGGCAGAGTCATAATCCTCAAAACCGTACAACTGAATTTTTGCCTTTTCCAGATATATGTCAGCATCCGTACCCACAGGGATGTCTGCAAACTGCAATATGATATTGAACAAACTGTCAGAACGGCTGTATTCATGCAAATACATAAAAGCGGTGGCGATGTTGTATGTGGCATAGAAGGCCGTCAGGGTATCACCAAGAATATCAGAGTTAGACAAACACTGTTGCAGTATTCCAACGGCCTTTTTATACTGGTGATGATCAAGATATGACTGACCAAGGTTGTGCTCACACAAAATATATGGCCTTACAGTAGTATCAGGGAACAGGCTGAGAGACTTGAGGTATGCGTCAACGGCTATTGTATCGTTTCCGTTCAGGTCACTGACGCACCCCAGCGAGTACCAGGACATGGCGGCACGCCAGTCCTTGCGGCGGGTGCCGTACCAGTCGGTGGCTATGCGTATCAGGCTGTCATCGGGTATGTCAACATAGCACTTGTAGTCAGCCTGGGTCTTGAGCATGGCGTACAGAGCAAGCGGCTGGCCAGTCAGGATGCCGGCATCGATGCTGTCCAGGCGGGCACGGGCTGTCTGAGGGTCGGTGTCCAGAATGGCCTCGATGTCTGACAGCACGCGCATGGGGCGGCTGTGGCCGCATGACACCAGGCAAGCGGCTGACAGAATTGCCAAAGTTCTGAATACTGTGTTCACTACCCTTACTTCACCTCCCAGATGTCGTTGGTTTCAAGGAGCTGGGCAAAGTTGTGGTACTTCTTTGCAGCCTTGACTTCCTCAATCTGTGCAGTGACCGAGTCATCGTAGGTGGGGGCATCGACATCACGTATTACGCCAAGGGCTATCGGGAAGCCGTCACCATCGCCCATCAGGGCAAGCTTCAGCTGCAGGGTGTTGTCCTGGCAGTGTGCATCGTGAACAAGGATGTCCTTAAGGGTTATGCCGTTCTCGCCAAGCTTGACGACTTTCAGGCCGAATCCTTCCTGCATAAGTCCGAACTCGTTGTTTTCGCCGAACAGAAGCGGCTGTCCGTGCTTGACATAGATGGCATTCTTTGCGCGTCCTTCCTTGTTGTATACGGCTTCGTGTGTGCCGTTGTTGAAAATCACACAGTTCTGCAGTATCTCACATACGGCTGCGCCCTTGTGGTTGTAAGCGGCTTTAAGTATGTCAACAGTACCGGGAGCATCGGTCGCAACGGCACGGGCAAAGAAATGTCCGCGGGCACCGAAGCAGAGCTCGGCAGGACGGAACGGATCCTCGACAGTTCCGTAAGGACTTGACTTGCTGACAAAGCCGCGGGGCGATGTGGGTGAGTACTGTCCCTTGGTCAAGCCGTAAATGCGGTTGTTCAACAGAATCATGTTCAGGTTGATGTTGCGGCGGTTGGCATGTATGAAGTGGTTGCCGCCAATGGCAAGACCGTCACCATCGCCCGATATCTGCCATACGGTAAGGTC
>JAZUFX010000064.1:0-2815 GCA_045640885.1 Bacteroidaceae bacterium
TCGTTCGGACAGATTACCAGCATTGTGAAGGCCAGCCGTCTGGAACACGCCAAACCGGTGCAGGCAACCGGCACCAACCAGACCTACACCCACATGAGCAAGCAGACTCACGATGACATATATAACAGGAAACTGGCCTTCAAACCCGACATTGACGTGCGCGGGATGCGTGGCGATGAAGCCGTTCAGACCGTCATGCATTTCATTGACGATGCCACTCTGATTGGAATGAGCAGAGTCAGGATTCTTCACGGAACAGGTAACGGAATACTCAGAAACCTTATAAGACAATACCTTCATACCGTACCTGCCGTCAAGGATTATCATGACGAACATATTCAGTTCGGAGGGCATGGCATTACTGTGGTTGATATAGGATAAACAATTTAGTATAAACTAATTACACCGATATTATGAAGCTAAGAACAGCATTTGCAGCAGCCGTTATGGCATTGTTTGCTTTCACCGACGCCAACGCCGGAAAACATTGGGTAGCCACCTGGGCTACAGCCGAACAGGTTGTAGAACCGCATAACTGCCCCCCTGCCCCGGGTCTTGAGGGCAATTCCATCCGTCAGATAGTACAGACCTCTATCAGCGGCAAGACAGTAAGGGTCAAGTTCTCAAATGAAATGAGCAAGGTGCCGGTTGAAATCAACGCCGCCGAGATTGCCATTGCCCTGACAGCAGGCAGCAGCAGCGACATTGACGAAAAGAGCCAGGTCAGTCTGACATTCGGCGGCAATGCCAGCATAACCATACAGCCGGGAGAACTGGTGACATCGGACCCCATCAAGTTCCCTATGACCACACGCCAGAACGTTGCCATTACAATGCACATGGGCAAGGCATCATCGACCGATGTAACCGGACATCCGGGCTCACGTACCGATTCATACATTGCCGTCGGACAGACATCGGACTTCAGCAATGCAGTCAGCACAGCTCACTGGTACATAATCAATGCCATTGAGGTCAAGGCCGAAAAGAATGCCTGCGCCATTGTAGCTCTCGGCAATTCCATTACCGACGGCCGCGGCACCACGACAAACGGTCAGGACCGTTGGACCGACAACCTTTCACGCCGTCTGCTTCAGAACAGGAAGACAAACCGCATTTCGGTGCTGAACATGGGTCTTGGCGGCAACTGCATTCTTAACGGCGGCCTTGGCCCGACTGCCCGCAGCCGCTACCCGCGCGATGTGTTCGGGCAGGAAGGTGTCCGTTACGTCATTCTGTTTGAAGGTGTCAACGACCTTGGCGGCTATGGCGATGCCGTAAAGAAGGCTGACCAGATTATTGAAGTGTGGAGCCAGATAGCAGACGAGGCGCATGAACGCGGCATCTACGTGATTGGTGCACCTGTAATGCCGTTCAAGGGCAACAACTACTACAGCGAGAATCACGAGGCCGGCCGTCAGAAACTGAATGAATGGATTCGCACCACAGACCTGTTTGACGGAGTCATAGACTTTGATGCCGCCATGACCGATCCTGACGATTCCATACGCCTGAACAAGGCCTACCTGTTCGAGAACGACTACCTCCACCCCAATGCCCAGGGTTATCAGCAGATGGGCAACTGCATAGACCTGTCACTCTTTGAGCAGAAGGGTCCCTGGAAGAAGTAATGTCAAAAAATTGGACAGTTTTCGCCCTATTCTGACGTTTTCATAAAAATCATTTCCTGACAGCCGTCAGTGATTATACTTTTGGAGCGTGAATATGATACGCTTCAAAAGTATATTGTTTGTGCTGGTGCTGATGCAGGGTGCGGCAGGGGTTGCTGCAGAGCCCGGGGGCATACGCCTGAGTATGGCCGATGTCATACGCATGGCACAGGAGTCATCGCCACAGGCCGTGCAGGCGCGCGGCAACTTTGAATCGGCACAGCTCAGCTACAAGAGCTACAGGGCCGAATACCTGCCTTCACTGTCGCTGTCGGCAAGTCCGTCACTGAACCGCAGCACCAGTTCCGTGACTCTGCCTGACGGAACCGAAAAGTACGTGCGCACAAACAGCGTGCACAGCAACCTGAATCTGGACCTTTCACAGAACATCTGGTTCACCGGAGGTACGATGTCGCTGTCCGGATCGGTGAGCCGTCTGGACCAGTTCGGTAACAGCCGGACGCACAACTACTACTCGCAACCGCTGCAGCTCAGCATATCGCAAAGTCTGAACGGCTACAACTCCTTCAAGTGGGAGCGCAGGATAGAGCCCCTGTCCTACCGCATGGCCCGCAAGGAGTATGCCGAGACCTTGGAACTGGTGGCAAGCCAGGCCGTATCGTACTTCTTCGCGTTGGTATCGGCCCAGACCGATATGGAGATTGCCACGCTGAACTATGCCGCGGCCGACACGCTGTACTCATTTGGCAAGGGCCGATATGACATTGGCACAATAACTGAAAACGAACTGCTGCAGCTGGAACTGCGCCTGCTTGGCGAGGAGACTGGAATCATATCGGCCCGGACAGGTCTTGACGATGCGACCGATGCCCTGCGCAACTTCCTGAACCTGCCATCGGACATTGTAATTCAGGTGGTGACCGATGACAGCATCCCCCACTTCACCGTTCCATTCGATGAGGCGCTGGCGCTGGCCGAACAGAACAGTCCGGACATTGACGCCATGGAGCTGAACCTGATAAACAGCGAGAGCAATCTGGCATACTACAAGTCACAGACAGGTCTCAGGGCATCGATATACATGCGTCTTGGACTTGCACAGACGGCCGAAGAACTGCCGGAAAGCATGCGGAACCTGAATGACGAGCAGGCAGTCAGCGTGTCACTGGGTATTCCCATCCTTG
>JAZUFX010000065.1:0-8967 GCA_045640885.1 Bacteroidaceae bacterium
TTCAAATGTGTCCTTCCGGTTTCTCCGGTCGCCCAGGCGCAAATGACTGATTTGTGAACACATAACAACAACTGGAATATGAATCGGCCGAAGGGCATTAAGTATATAATCCCCGCTGGGTCATATTCACAAAGATAGTGAAAAAATAATAAAACAGTATAAAAAATGAAAAAAGCATACCAGACACTGACCATGGAAGTGCTGCAGGTGGAATGCGGACAGCAGATGCTGCAGGGCTCACTTACCAAGACCAAGATTGACGTGAACAGCGTTTCTGTGGAACCGTACATCAAGGACACTGGCTTTGCAAATGATGAGGGCCAGAATTTCCAATCAATTTCATTCGACGATTTATAATCAAAGCGATGGTACTGATGAAGAATAATATTACACGTCTTACCTTTATTGTAGGATGCATTATCCTGACAGCGGGATGTGAAAGGAATGATGAGATTGGCAGTCATAATGGTCCAATACGGATTAACGTCAATACGGTTGCGTCCACAAAATCTGTGGCAATGACCGCTACTTCGCTTCAGGGCCAGGGATTCGTGCTGGATGTCATTGCAGACGAAAAATGGACAAAGGTTGACGAATATGGCCACGCTGTCGGTTCCGAGAACCTGGCCGGTCCATATGTCATCAGTAGCGGTGCAGCGAATGTGAAGTACTCCAGCACATCGCACCCCGACACTCCGGGTTATGACCACGACACCGAGGAAACCGAAGGCTGGTACATCTACGACTCTGAGGGATATGAGGTCTATAACTGGATAAACGGCATCAAACTGCGTTTCTGGGCAAGATATCCGGAAAAGTCTATGGTTGACGGTGGTACCAATGAGGGCACTCTTACGGTGACAGTTCCTGGCGCTAAAGTTACAAAAGAGAACTTTAACTACAAACTGCCAGTTTCTGTAGCGGGCAGAGATGCCACCAACCAGCTGGACTTGATGTTCGCGTATTCAGACAGAATCAAGCAGAAGGAGGAGAGTGATGACGACATTGACATTACATTCAATCATCCGCTCTCGGAGATACGCTTCTGCGTGAGTCCCGATGATGCGACCTTCGATGTAAGCCTGCAGATAAAGAGAATAGAGATTAAGAACGTACCCAAAGAAGGAAGTTGCGTGTTCGATCCGGCTGGAACCATTACCGGCTCCACAAAGATGTTTACCTGGACACCGGTCACAACAACGCTCGACAATTACTCGCAGGACTATAACATGATGTTTGACGATGACGATGCTGTTACCGAATGGACTGCCGGTACTTATCAGAAATCAAGTAATACATATCATATATACACCTGCGACAATGCTTTTATGCTGATTCCGCATACGCTGAGCTATGTCTCTGGTAAGGAGACTGTAATTGAGATAACGTTCTATGATTCTGCAACATCAACTGATATTGTTAGAACCCACAAAATATGTGGCGACAGTTCCAATCCTGTTGTCTGGAAGCCAGGTTACTACTATACATACAAGATTGAGGCTACCAAGATTGGCCGTTCCATCTCGTCATACGTTGTCCTGACTGACTGGACTGACCACGATTCTAAAATTAATGTTCCGTGTTAACTATGAAGGTATCGGCAAAATATATTATGTTGGCAATGCCGCTGCTGTTAGCGGCTTGCGAGAAGGAGAATGTGGCACCATCACAAAGTGACGACAACTATATTAAAATAGGTGTTGGAATGGCAGAAACAAGGGCCAGAATGAATGCATCGGACCTGAAAAACGCCAACACGCAGTTGACGGTTTATGGCTACGATGGAACTGACATTCCGGTGTTTAACGGGCTTACGGCAACCCCGCCAAGTCAGCAAGGTGGTCAGCAGGGTGCCGTCAAAATATCTAACTGGACCATTAAGGACGCAACTGGAGCGGATTTGGAGCCTACATGGGAAGATGGTAAAGACTACACCTTCTTTTCCTGGACACAGCAGGATGCTTTCGGGAAAACAGCAAGCGGTCTTTTTACTGCTGGCTTTACATATACCGCCGCAAAAGCCAGCACCACGTCAACGGAAGGTGATACTCCTGCACAGTTGGCAATAGAGGCTACGGCACTGCCAATAGATGCCGGTATTATGGATTTCTGCTATTCCAATGTTGAGACGCGCTCCACAAGCACCACCGCCACAAACAGGCCGAACTACTCCATGATACAGCTGAAACTTGAACACCTTTTCTCCGGTTTCTCGCTTTCGGCACACAACTATACCGATCAGGACATAGTGATAACAAGCATCATTCTTGACGGAATCTACAACAAGAAGAGCGCACTCATTAAATTCAATACAGACCTGGAAGTTGGCGTAACCACTGAGTTTGATAATGAGGCAGCTCTGAGTGATGAGCAGTTGCTTACATCTACAGAGATCTCTGCCGGTGGCGTGACGGTAGCATCGAACAGCACAGTTCAGAATCTGGCAAAAGGCTCAGGTAGCGATTCCAAGTATTTCCTTATGTGGCCGCAAACCAAGGCCGAGCTTGCAAGTGCCAAGCTGACGGTATCATATAAGGTTGGTGGGGTAACACAGACACCCGTGGAACTTGCCGTTCCTGGCGATGAGGTTGCGGACGGTACAGACTTCAGCTGGCCGGCCGGTGTGTGCCGCAATATTGAGCTGTCATTCATGAACAAATCACTCAAACTCACAATGACACCGCTCGACTGGAATCTCATAGAGTCCAGCATAGACTATTCGGAACTTGCCAGTGTGGGTGCTTGCCTTCTTTTTTCCGATGGTACCGGTGGTACCGATGCGACCTGCATAAAAGAAGAAATACCCACGACCGATGATGGCGATGACGACCCCCTTCACCATTATTATAAGATATACTTCAAAGGCGATAAGCCCATCGAGGCTACATTCCGTGTGGACCAGCCGCTCAACGGTTCATGGATGGTGTCGAAAACGGGCGACTTTGACGCATTCGAAATTGACAATATTGGAACCGGTACGCCTGGCGATGGTGTGAATACCCTTGAGGGTAAAATTAACGCTCTCATGTCTACCATAAGCATTTGCCCTGCCATCACCGACCCTGAGAGAGACTACACAATGCAACTAAGTTTCTCTGTACGCGATGCCAAAGGTGCCGTTACCGGAATTGATGATAAGATATTTACAGATGGGACGGAGACTTACTATTATACTATCGTACTGTTGAAAAAATAATTTGAAGAATGAAAAAAATAATTTTCGCATCAATAGTTGCAGGTGCCATTTTCTGCGGCTGTACGAAAGAAGACTATCAATCCGCAGCCGATGGCAACTTTACTATGACTTTCCGCCTGCCAGACTATGAACTGACAAGAGCTGCCACCAAAGAGGGCGTGGAGAATCTCAATGAGAACCTTATAAACTCTTGCTTCTATTTTTTGTTCAAGGAAGATGGCACGGGCAGTCCGGCAGTGAAGGGCTCCGTGGCTGGTCTTTCCAAGCAGGGTGCACATACTGAGACTATACCGGTAAGTACCAACACCATCAATAACGTCCTTTTCAAGGATGGCCGTAATTGCAGGGCTTTTGTGGTTGTCAACCCTACTGCCGACCTGGAAAAATTCCTGCGTGCCGATCACACGCTTAGCGAGCTCAGAAATGCCACTCTGCAGTCATTGCTTGATGGTGAGCAGGACAATTTCGTTATGGTGTATGATGATGAACTGACCGTGTCATCGAGAACCGATGCAACAGTTCTTACCGCCACACTTGACCTGAAGCGTCTGGCATGTAAGTTTACATTCCACGTAAAAGTGGCGGAAGAAGTTACAGACGATGGCAATACCTGGATTCCTGTCACAAATGCCGATGGTCTTAATGTCACCGTTACAAATTTTATTAATAAGACAACACTCAGTGGATTTAAGAAGAGCGTGATGACTGCAGGCGATTACTTTGAATCATCGCCTGTACCATTTGAATATAAAGAAGATGAAACCATAGGAGGAAAGACATTCAAATGCTTTGACAGCGAAGAAGACAGCCCCATCTACTCATATCCTATGGCCTGGGAGTTCACAGACCGCTATGAGCCGTGCCTGATATTCAAGCAGGTATGGAAGAAAGAAGGCACAACCGAGGCCGTGCCAAGATACTACAAGCTTGTGCTTGGGCAGAAGTCAATAACATCGAACGAATGGTACGACATAACTGTGAAGCTGGATGTCCTTGGCAGCTTTGACAGAACAGATCCTACCGAACTGTTTGAAAATATGGACTATCTTGTGAAAGGCTGGAGCAATGCTTTTCAGGGTGAAGACCCCAACACCCCTGCCGACATTAAGGACATGCGCTACCTGATGACATACGGTAGTAAGTATGTGATGGATAACGTCAACACGATTACAATACCTTTTACCAGCAGCCATAAGTGCTATGCAAAGGTAATTTCGGCGACTTATGATGATTTCAGTGGAAATACTGTTGTTAAAAATGGCAAAACTCTTAATTCTGCAAAATATACCGCTGATGCTGATTTAATCAACATTACCAACGACGGCATTGTCCTGACACACAATCTTGTGAATACAATGAACTCAACGACATTGAATGCCAGTGAGGAAAGCGTGGGATCATTTGACTATTGCAAGTACACCTTCACAATCAAATTGTACCAGGAGGGAAAGGAAACCACAGGCGAGTCAGAATATTGCAAGATAATCACCGTTGAACAGAATCCTGCACTGGTACTGGAAGCTGTACTAAACGACAAGGACTGCGCCACGGGTTATGATCAATCCACTACCACCATTCGTGGTAATACTTACTCCGAACATGTCAGTGGAACTACAGGAAATAACGCTGAAGTCAGGCGTAGAAAAGGAATGTACACCACGTACGTAAATGGTAATAATACATTCCATTACAACGGATCAAATAGTGGTGATTACCGTGAAGTGATAGGAAGAAATTCAAGTTCCGTTAACCCCAACCTGTATTCCATTTCCGTATCCAAAATTGATGACGGAGTCCATATCATTGGCGACCCGAGACGTGCCACTTATTGGACAGCAACAGATCTGAATTTTGAGAGTAATACGGATAACAATAACGTAGACAAAATAAACCCTGTCAGTGCTCCGCACTATGACGGCCAGGGTGGCCCCACCAACCGTACACTCACGTATTATTATCCGACCTACGAAGATGCTGACCATGAGAATATGATTGCCCCGAAGTTCCTCATCGTATCCGGCAATTCATTCTGCAACTCGTATAATCTTAAAAAACAGGCTGCAAGACAGAGATGCGCCACTTATCAGGAATACGGCTATCCGGCAGGCCGCTGGCGTCTTCCAACATTGGCAGAACTGCAGTTTGTGGCAACCTTGATGGCGTACGGTAAGATGCCGTCAAGTTTCGCTAATGGAGGAAATTATTGGACTGCGACAGGAGTATACACATTCAGTACAGAAAGCAAAAGTTTCACCGCTAACACGTCCGCCACAACAGCCGTTCTCCGTTGCGTGTACGACGAGTGGTATTGGGAGAACAGCGATTATTCCACCCTGTCCCACGACACTTCGGTTACACCAAATTACACCCAATTTGTCTGGGGTGACATGGACAGAGCAAACTTCAAATAAGGATTGAGACATGAGAAAATTCATCAATACAGTCATTGCTTTTGCAGCCGCGCTCACTACCTTATCTTGCGCGGATGATATTCAGAATAAGCTTCTTGTTAACGAAGAAGAATCGACAGGCGAGAAGACAACCGTTGAGCTTGCGCTGGATTTAGGCGAACTGCCCGGGACCAGAGCCCTGACTGAGAACGCCCAGGTCAAGAACATCTATATTTGCGTGTTCGATGCCAGCGGATATAAGCTGTCAGAGTATGTAGAGGCCGAGCCCAATACAAAGGCAGGGGACAACGATGGATTGTACCATTACACAGCCGAGCTTACTATTACTGATGATGCCAGAATCCTGCATATAATAGCCAATGCTCCCGAAAGTCTTACATACGGTTCGGAGAACACTGTGATTGGTTCGCTGTACACAAGCATTGATGCAACAGACAACGCCGAATCGTTCAGCTTCAAGGAGTCTTACTGGGCACGTCTTGAACTTGACTGCATTCCAAAGAAGCCGGTAACTGGCGAGACTGATTATTCAGCCAAGTTAACAAAATACAATGATATAGTAAAAGAACTGAGCAGTGTAAAACTGATAAGAAACTATTCCAAGGTTACGGCTCAGGTCAAGAGTTCAGTAACCAATTTTACACTTGATGGTTTCTGGTTTGTCAATTATCCCGATCGTGGTACTGTCGCTCCATACAACCGAAACACCGGCACTTTTATGACAGACTATCTGAATTACACAAGCGCCAAAGCGATGGAGAGTGAGACTTACAAGATAAATGAAGGTACGGCCGAAGAGGAAACTCTTGATGGCGGCAACTATCAGGGTTTTATGCTTGCCACAACAAAGTTCCTTACTCCCGAGACGTTCGTTGAGACTGCAGCAGGCGGCTATTGTAAACTGGGTGAATTGGAAACGGGAAAGGCCGTTGGTTATGTGTACGAAAGAGAGAAGGCTTTGAGCAGCCCAATGTACCTTATCATCAAGGGTAAGTATGATTCTAACGAAAATGGTAGCCTTGAGGATGAAAGTTTTTGCTATTACAAGATTGCAATGCAGGATGGAAACGGCAGTTTCTACGCCATGCTCAGAAACTTCAATTACCTTATTGAGATTCAGAGCGTTTCAAGAAAGGGTGAGAGTACTGCGGCTGCCGCGCTTTTGGCAGCGCCTAGTGGTGACATTTCCGTCAACGTGGATTTGCAGGACCTGACGAACATATCCGATGGCAAAGCACGAATGACCGTAAGTGCCACAACTGTCATGCTGGTGGGAACGGTTGGAGAATCCATATCAGGTTATACTGACTTCTGGTATAGATATGAACCTGACATTGAAGAACACCCAGGTACTGTATATAATGGAACAAGCACAGACAACGCCAGTTATTATGTTACCATTGATGATAGTAATTATGGCGAATCAGGTACCGTATTCTCATCGGTTGCCAGACAGAGTACCGACGATGGTGCCAATCGCAAACTGACCTTAAGTACAAATAAAATTTCTGCCCAGCCTAAGCACCAGACCCTTGTTATAAAAGGCCATAAAATAAACGGTTCAAAGGACGAGACCATAACCAGAACAGTCGAGTTCTATCTGAGGCCGTATCTTACCATGAGCTTGAAATGCGGTCCGATAAGCGATGCCAGTGGCAACGGTTATATCAAGGAGAAACTTGGAGAGCCCGTTGATTTGACAATCGGATTCGAGGGAGGCCTGCCTGCCTCAATCTTCCCGTTGGAATTCAATATTGAGGCAGAAAACCTTACTCTTACACCTGACAATGACGACCTGCCAGTAAGAACAGGCATCTCGACCATTGATGGCAAGAGCAGTTCTGCCTTCTGGTTTGTCAAATCCATTTCGTGGGATGAGTATCAGGCTGCCCCCACCGACCCGGAAACTGGTGAAAAGTATTTTACCTGCAAGCTGAAGGCTAACACAAAAGTCAGCGCTACAGACATCTATGTATCGCAGACGTATTTCGCACAAAACCACAAAAGCCTGTACAATTATACTCCAGCTACGTTCACAAGCACCAGCTTCTCGTCTGCCGTACTTAAGACAGGAACAAGCACTACTTTCTCATTCACAATGAGTGCGCATCCTACTGATGACAAGGTGATGGTGGCATTAGATGGATTTGATCCTGTATCAGGACTTACATATGCAGGCAATACTACCATTGATGGTAAGGAATACGAGCTTTACGAATACAGCATTGCCAGCGGTACAAGCGGCTCGTTCCAGATCAAGCCATTCAAGGCTGGTACGGTATCAATAGTACTTGATGCCTACAAGTTTGAGAGAAAAACGATAAACAAAACGGCAAGTTTAGGCTCCTATGCCGTATATGTCGATGCTTCAAGGACCAATGCCGATGCAGACGATATGATTTCCAACTTGAGCTACGACTATACGGGAGGCAAATATGCACCAGTAATAGGACAGACTTGCACGCTGACAGTCTATGTTGCCAATGGCGGTACGGGCACCGTGAAAATTGGTGGTAATGCGGCCACAAAGAAAACAGGAAGTAAAACAATTGATGGTACAACTTACTACGCTTACTACGTTAACAATTACACGGAATTGACCGCAGGCATAAAGCAACTGCCGGTAATTGTCGGCACTGAGACACAAATGTACATTGATGTTCCGGTATATGGACTGAATGTCAGGACTGACCAGGAGGTTTCTGGCACAACATTGAGTTTCAACACCTCAGGCTATTATGCAATCAAGAGCTATGCAAACAACAAATATCTGCGTAATGTTGATGTGGATGATAATTTGGCCGCCAACGATAGTTTTAATTATCTGTGTATGTGGAAGTTCAGTAATACCGCATCTCCATCAATGATATCGAGTACCGGTACTGGAACGACCAGAAACATACGTACTAATAAAGATGGAGATGCAATACGATTCAGTAACAGCACTAATAGATCAGACTGGACTATTGACTACACTGCAGACAAGGGCTGTAGAATTTATCGTGGTAGCACTTATTATTTATATGATAATTCTGGAACGATTGCTCTAAGCAACAGTGATCCAACAAACAATAATAAATATTGGCACATATACCCTGTAGAAATAGTAGCACCAACTGAGTAAGTGAATCTACAAAGCACGGTCCCGGCCACAGAAAACTGTGCAGCCGGGACCTGTCCTACCCTGAAATAAGTTGAATACAAACCAACTTATTATATGGAAAAGAATCAGGATGGAGAGTTGATGAGCTTGCAGGCACTGGCATTGTCTCATAAGCTTAAGAGTAAAAGTTGCCAGAAACACTTCACAGATGATCAAAAGCGTATGATAGCAGAGGCTTATCTGTTAAATCATGTGCC
>JAZUFX010000066.1:0-26810 GCA_045640885.1 Bacteroidaceae bacterium
ACCGTTGACTCTTATTCTCCCGGATAACCGGAAGACAAGAGTGTTCTTTCTCTTGTTGCTCAGGTCCGTCTCTTCGTATTCCTTGTTTCTTGTATTGACGGTTCGTATTACCCTTGGACATATCCAACTGACGTCAGATACACCCGTCGTAGTACTTGTCTGTATGAAATCTGTTCAAAGAACGTCTTTTGTTCGTGCTCAACGCAGGGGCGTTCCCTTGCGAAAGCGGGTGCAAAGATAGAGCACTTTTTATTACCCACCAAACATTACAGCCACTTTTTTTTGCCACTTTCTGTGTTAATAAAGGTAACTCACCCATTTATACGGATATAGCAAAAACAAAAAACGCCCGGCTGAAAGCCCGGGCGCTTATATACACCACATACAGTTATTCCGTTATTGAAGTAAAGGCAAATTCCGCACCTGTTTTTTTCACCTCAAACTTGTTGGTCTTGGCATTTCTTTTCAGCAGACGCGATTCCTTTTTGAATAAATCCTCTTCCTTTTCGGAAAAATACAGGAACGTTATCATCGTCTCATCATTGCCATCGGACACGAATGCAGAGAACTGGTTCTCGTATGCCTGCCTATTAATAAGGAAATAGTGATTATTGACAGTTTCGTTATCCATCTTCCGGATATCCGATACAAACATGACGGAATCCACTATGGAATATGAGACCGCCATAAGATAAACGTCAACGACCCTGGATTTCTTGTCCTGATTGTTGTTTCTCATTTTCTCCAAATCGCCACGATCCATTTCCAAACCCTGTCCTGTTTCAAGGACTGCACTTTTGGAACGGTTCTGGGCCTGTGCAACAATGCCCACAGAGAGCAAGAGCACAACAAGAAACGCACGTCGGCACGAACAAAGAGACATATCAGCCAAGATATGATTTGAGCAGTTTGCTGCGGGAATTCTGGCGAAGACGGCGGATGGCCTTTTCCTTAATCTGGCGTACGCGTTCACGGGTCAGTCCGAACTTGTCTCCTATTTCTTCCAGAGTCATCTCGCGGCAGCCTATTCCGAAGAACATTCTGATTATATCCTTCTCCCTGTCAGTGAGAGTGGAAAGTGCACGGTCAATCTCCTTTGACAGCGACTCGTTCACAAGAGTACGGTCCGCCATAGGGGAATCATCATTGACCAGGACATCAAGCAGACTGTTGTCCTCGCCATCGACAAACGGTGCGTCGACCGAAATATGGCGGCCTGAAACCTTTAGCGTATCGGCAATCTTGTCAACAGGAATGTCAAGTTCTTCAGCAAGTTCCTCCGGTGACGGCCTGCGTTCATTCTCCTGCTCGAACTTTGACAGAGCCTTGCTTATCTTGTTCAATGAGCCAACCTGATTCAAAGGCAGCCTGACTATCCTGGCCTGCTCGGCAAGAGCCTGCAGAATTGACTGCCGGATCCACCATACAGCATAGCTGATGAACTTGAATCCACGGGTTTCATCAAATTTTTCAGCGGCCTTGATCAGTCCCAGATTTCCTTCGTTGATAAGGTCCGGAAGGCTCAAGCCCTGATTCTGATACTGTTTTGATACCGATACCACGAAACGCAGATTTGCGCGGGTCAGTTTTTCAAGAGCCGCACGATCACCCTTACGGATACGCTGTGCAAGTTCAACTTCCTCTTCTACCGTAATAAGTTCTTCACGGCCGATTTCCTGCAGATACTTGTCAAGTGATGCGCTCTCGCGGTTTGTGATACTTTTGGTAATCTTAAGCTGTCTCATTTAAAAGCGTAATAAGCGAATTGGGCGCAAAATTAGTATTATATTTTATATTTTACAAGACGTTTGCCCTTTTAGTAAAACTGCCGAAAAACTTTTGTCACTCAGCATCAAGACCGATGGCGTAGTTCATGCGGCTGCCGGACTGGGTGATGCCGGAAATGAATAGCACCTGGTCCTGGGATTTACTGGCTTCACCGTATATTCGCTCAATATCCTGAAACGAGTTTACTTCCTGACTGTTTATTTTGAGAATGATGAAGCCGCGCTGTATTCCCACATTCTTGAAAAGCCCCTTTCCAACTTCACTGACCTGCATACCGCCGTTAATCCGCATTCTGTAACGAACCTGTTCAGGAACTTCCTGGAAAGACGCACCGAGAATCTGCATATCAGCCTTATTGATTATTTCCGTGTTGCCAAGTGAATTCTTCAGCTCAACCCTGACGGTCTTCTGCTTTTTGTCGCGCAGCAGAGTCACATCGACTTTATCGCCCGGACGATATCTGACCAGAGTCTCCTGCAGTTCATTCATTGTCTTGAGCTGCTTGCCATCAACCGATGTTATGATATCGCCCTTCCTGATGTCGGCGGCCGATGCACCGCTGCCTTCAAGGATACCGGCAATGTATATGCCTTCGGTGACCCCATAATCCTTGTCCCTGTTTTCCGGCATCTTGCGCATCTCAGACACATCACGGCCCGAAATGCCAAGCATTGCACGTTGGACAGAGCCGTATTCCTTCAAATCGGCAACTACCTTTCTGACAATGGTCGACGGTATGGCAAATCCGTATCCGGCGTATGTGCCTGTGGGTGACTCCAATGCCGAATTTATACCCACCAGTTCACCCTTTACATTGACAAGCGCACCACCGCTGTTTCCCATATTTATGGCGGCATCGGTCTGTATGAACGACTCAATGCTGTTTTCATCATATACGCCAATCTTGCGTGACTTGGCGCTGACAACTCCGGCGGTAACACTCGATGTCAGATTGAACGGATTGCCTACAGCCAGAACCCACTCTCCCAGTCTAAGTTGGTCGGAATCGCCGAACGGGATTGTGGGAAAGCCCTTTCCGTCAATCTTCAGCAGGGCAAGGTCGGTGCTTGGATCGGAACCTACGGTCGTGGCAGTAAACACCCTGCCGTCATTGAGGGTGGCTTCAATCTCATCGGCGGTCTCTATCACATGATAATTCGTTACAATATATCCGTCTTCTGAAATTATCACACCCGAGCCGTAGCCATACTGCGGTTCACTGCGATATTGGCGCTGACGCGGTCCAAAAAAGAAATCGTATTCCTGCACTGTACGTGTGCGGCTTTGAACCGTCGATTTGATATGCACTACGGCATGAACCGTCTTTTCGGCGGCGTCAGTCAGATCGACAGGCTGAAGTTGTCCCGATGACAAAGCCGCAAGGCTTGTGCCAGGTCTCATGGAATTGATATCACCGGTCTGGGCTACAGACTTTCCGTCTTTCTCGACCGTATGCTTTGCAACTAATGCGGAGACCGATACGCACAAGGCTGCCGAGAACAATGCAGTTGTAATGATTTGAGCTGTCTTTTTCATAATAATCAGTCAATTAAGTTAGTCGATAATCAATGTCTGTCCAATTGGATGCACTACCAAATGTATGCAAGAATCTTGCCATTGTTACATGACCCGACTGAATTTTGCCAATATTTAACTGATTGCCTGCCCAAAATAACGTACTTTTGCAGCATCAAAGCTGGCCGGTCTGCCGCCGTCCCCCATGGGCGGAGGAAAGTCCGGGCAACGCAGGGCAATCCACTTCCCATAAAGAAGCAGTCGGCAACGGTTGGGCAGTGCAGAAGAAAACTACCGCCATCCCAGTGATGGTAAGGGTGAGAAGGCGGGGTAAGAGCCCACCAGGCCTGTGGTGACACAGGTGCTGTGCATCCTGGATGTTGCAAGTTCATGTAAACCGGCGTCAGAGGGCTGCCCGCCCGAGCCGGAGGGTGGAACGAGGGCAGTCGTACAAGACTGCCGAGCCTGTCGGTGACGGCAGGTCAAGATTAATGGCAGACACCGTCAGACTGACAAAAGACATTCTGACGGCACAGAACCCGGCTTACAGGCCAGCTTTTATTTGAAAAGAATGACATCCCGATATGAAAAGAGTACGTTGTCCGAAGTGTGACCACTACAACACATTTGATGAAACGCTTTACGCCGAAGGCCAGTCGCTGGTGTTCGAGTGCGAAAACTGCCGCAAGCAGTTCAAGATACGCATCGGCACGAGCAGCCTGCAAGCCACACAGAAGGATGCGAACCGCAACCATGAGACTCGGGACAACGGATTCGGATCAATTCAGGTAGTGGAAAACGTATTCGGTTTCCGTCAGAGTTTCGCGCTGAAAGAAGGAGAAAACATTATCGGCCGATACAATCCCGGCGACAGCATTGACATTCCGATAGACACCACAGACCGCAGCATGGACCGCCGCCACTGCGTCATTACCGTAAAGAGGGACAGCAGCGGGAAACTCAACTATTCACTGCGTGACTGGCCCAGTCTTACCGGCACGTTCCTGTTCAACCGCATCCTTGGCGACCGTGAAAGGGCCACCATCGAAGACGGCGACATCATAACATTAGGAGCCACAACCATCATTCTTCAGGCTCCTGAAAAATAATAGAATTTTTCTCAGTTATTTGTCAACAGTCGTCACACGGAACGAATAGGTATCTCTGACGGGATAAGCATTTCCGTCACCCCATTCTATGACAAGCGTCAGCAAGCCGTGACTTACCTCATAGCGTATTGTCTCGGTTGTGGTATACGAAGCCGAACCCTTGTCAACCCATACCGTAAATGTGTACGGCAGTTTGTGCTGAACCTGACGGCCTTCCTGAACAATCATTGAAACTTCCACCAGTCCCTGTTCCATCATCCAGGAATCGATTTCCGGAAAACTCTGGTCCGAATATAGATATTTCAAGCCCGACGTATTGCCTTCAAACCAATTTCTCGGTTCAGTCGATATCACGTATGACCTCATTTCAGGTCCTTCAAAAACACAGCCGGCAAACATCATCGTAACTGCGGCCAGAAACAACAAACGCAAATACTTTTTCATATTGAATAATCGGTTGGTTAGTTCAAATCGTTATTCCGTGCGATAGTCAAACAGCGCTTCACCGGAACGGGTATTCTTGTTTCTTGAAGCACGTATGGTTAGAGGCATGGAAACCTTGTAGCGTGTAGGAATGCCATTCTTGGTCGCAGGTGTCCAACGCGGCATCGCCTTCATCAGTTCAAGAATGACATCATCAATCGTATAGTCAAGCCCCTTTAGCAACAGCACATGCGTCACATCGCCGGTTCTTTCCACCACAAATTCAAGTTCCACAGTTCCGCTGACATTTCTCTTGGCCGATTCCTCCGGATACTGGAAATTGGTATAAAGGAAATCATAAAACTTGTCCATACCGCCTTTGAACTCGGGCGGAACAATTACATCTTCAGAAATGGTATCGCTCTCAACCTCAGTAGAATCGTCCTGCGCATAAGCCCATGTAGCGGCAAACAGGCCGAAGAATATCAGAATCGTCTTTTTCAACATAGCATTTTTATTATACGTGTCCGTTGGCATTGTTAAGGGGACAGGTTATCCAATTATATCTTCTTAACGCTTTTCCAGCAATGTAACCACCTCGACATGATGCGTATGGGGGAACATATCGACCGGCTGGACGGCGACAACCCTGTATGCGCTGTCAAGCATGGCTATATCACGGGCCTGTGTTGCCGGATTGCAGCTTACATATACAATGCGCTTCGGGGCCGCTGCCATAATCACATCAATCACATCCTTGTGCATACCCACGCGTGGCGGATCAGTTACAATGACATCGGGAGTACCGTGACAGGCAATGAAATCGGCCGTCAGAACGTCTTTCATATCGCCGGCAAAGAATGCAGTGTTTTCAATGCCATTGAGTGCGGCATTCACCTTTGCATCTTCAATGGCCTCAGGGACATATTCGATTCCAACGACTTTCCTGACGCTGCGTGCCAGGAACTGGGCAATTGTACCGGTTCCGGTGTAAAGGTCATATACCACATCGTCCTTTTCCAATCCGGCAAATTCACGCACTGTCGAATACAGACGGTACGCCTGACGGCTGTTGGTCTGGAAGAATGATTTCGGACCGATTTTGAACCGCAGGTCCTCCATTGTTTCGTAAATGCAGTCATCGCCACGGAACACATGGACATCAAGGTCACCGAAAGTGTCGTTGCATTTGTTGTTTATGACATACAGGAGCGATGTGATTTTGGGAAATTTTTCAGACAGATACGACATCAGTCCCATAAACAGTTCCTTATCCTGCGGAGTCTCCACCTTTGCCTGCAGAAGGACCATGATCTGACCGGTAGTAACGACACGTACCATCATGTCACGAAGTATTCCCTCCTGCGAACGCAGGTTTATGAAGGGTATGCCATGTTCGACCGAATACTGGAACGCGGCGTTCCTTATTCTGTCCGATATACTGTCCTGCAGCCAGCATTCCTCTATATGAAGCACCTTGTCGAACGCGCCTGGGATATGGAATCCCAGCCCGGGCTGCTTGCGGCGCGCATCGGTCCTGGGGTCGTCAAATTCCTGAAGTTCCTCCTGAGTCAGCCAGCGCATGTTGCTGAATGAATACTCCAGCTTGTTGCGGTATCTCACAGTTTCCTGTGAACCGAGAACAGGCTTTACATCGGGCAGTTCAACCTTGCCAATTCTGGTCAGACAGTCAACGACCTGCTGCCGCTTGTATTCAAGCTGCTTTTCGTACGGCAGGTTCTGCCACTTGCAACCGCCGCATATTCCAAAATGCTTGCAGAAAGGCACTGCGCGGACAGGCGAAGGTTCAACCATCCGTTCGACTACCGCCTCGGCATAACTGTGCTTTTTCTTGACAATCTTCAAGTCAACCACATCACCGGGAACTGCAAACGGAACAAATATCACAAGATCGTCAATACGGACCAGCGATTTTCCCTCGGCTGCATAATCCGTAATTGTCACATTCTCAATAATCGGCTGCTTTTTGTTCTTTTTAGACATGCCCTGCATTGTAATTCGCGGCAAAGATAGTTTATTTTCAACAAAAATGAAGTGCGCGAAAATCACATATTCAAGTTTTTTGAGTACCTTTGCAACCACTTTAACAAGCGTGCGTGCGCGCGATACCCATATCGCAGATTAAATTTTCAATATATATTTTTCACAACAGTTTATTTATGAGCGAAAAAAGAGTTTACAAGTTCGGTAACGGACAAGCTGAAGGCAATGCCCAGATGCGTAATCTGCTTGGCGGTAAGGGCGCAAACCTTGCCGAAATGAATTTGCTTGGTGTACCGGTTCCTCCCGGATTCACCATCACGACAGATGTTTGCAATGAATATTACCGGATTGGCCGTGACCAGGTTGTCGCCATTCTGAAGGATGATGTTGAAGAAGCTATCAAGCATATTGAGAAGCTCATGAACTCAAAGTTCGGTGATGTTGAAAGACCGCTTCTGGTATCAGTCCGTTCAGGTGCCCGCGCTTCAATGCCGGGAATGATGGACACCATTCTGAACCTTGGTCTGAACGATGAAGTTGTAGAAGGCCTGTCACGCAAGACCAACAACCCGCATTTCGCATGGGACAGCTACCGCCGTTTCGTACAGATGTACGGCGATGTCGTTCTGGGTATGAAGCCAATCAACAAGACCGATATCGACCCGTTCGAAGAAATCATAGAGAAGGTTAAGAAAGAAAGCGGTGTGGTTCTTGACAAGGACCTGAGCGTCGATGACCTCAAGAAACTTGTTGTCCTGTTCAAGGCTGCAGTAAAACAGCGTACCGGCCAGGACTTCCCGACCAGCGCAATGGATCAGCTGTGGGGCGCAATCTGTGCCGTATTCGGCTCATGGAACAACGAACGCGCCATTCTGTACCGCAAGATGGAAGGAATTCCAGACGAATGGGGCACCGCCGTATCGGTCATGGCCATGGTATTCGGCAACATGGGCGACACATCGGCCACAGGCGTATGCTTCAGCCGTGATGCCGCCACCGGTGAAAACATATTCAACGGCGAGTATCTTGTAAACGCACAGGGTGAAGATGTTGTAGCAGGCATACGCACACCGCAGCAGATCACCAAGGAAGGTTCACAGCGCTGGGCAAAGCGCGCCGAGATTTCCGAAGAGGAACGTCTTGCCAAGTATCCTTCAATGGAAGAAGCCATGCCGGAAGTCTACAAGCAGCTCGATGACCTTCAGACAAAGCTTGAAAACCACTATCACGATATGCAGGATATGGAGTTCACCGTTCAGGAAGGCAAGCTCTGGTTCCTCCAGACCCGTAACGGAAAGCGTACAGGTACCGCAATGGTCAAGATTGCAATGGACCTGATGCACGAAGGTCTGATTGACGAAAAGACAGCCATCCAGCGCTGCGAACCGCAGAAGCTCGACGAGCTGCTCCACCCCGTATTTGACAAGAACGCCCTCAAGAAGGCCAAGGTTCTGACCACCGGACTTCCCGCTTCTCCGGGTGCCGCCTGCGGTCAGATTGTATTCAGCGCCGACGATGCCGAAGAATGGCACAAGAACGGCCACAAGGTTGTCATGGTACGTATGGAAACATCACCCGAAGACCTTGCCGGTATGGCTGCTGCCGAAGGTATCCTTACCTGCCGTGGCGGTATGACCAGCCACGCTGCAGTCGTTGCACGCGGCATGGGCAAGTGCTGTGTATCAGGTGCAGGTGCCCTGTCGGTTGACTACGTCAAGAAGACAGTCAAGATTGAGGACATCACACTTAAGGAAGGTGACTACATTTCAATAAACGGTTCTACAGGTCAGGTACTGCTCGGTCAGGTTGAGACCAAGGCTGCCGAAATCAGCGGCGACTTTGCAGAACTGATGGACCTCTGCTCAAAGTACACCCGTCTGGTTGTCCGCACAAACGCCGACACCCCGCACGATGCACAGGTAGCACGCGAATTCGGAGCCGTAGGCATAGGTCTCTGCCGCACAGAGCACATGTTCTTTGAGGGCGAAAAGATCAAGGCCATGCGCGAAATGATCCTTGCCAATGACAAGGCTGGACGCGAGAAGGCTCTTGAGAAGCTGCTCCCCTATCAGATGAAGGACTTCTACGGAATCCTGAAGGCAATGAACGGACTGCCAGTCAACATCCGTCTGCTCGATCCTCCATTGCACGAATTCGTTCCCCACGATGTAAAGGGACAGCAGGAAATGGCCGATGCCATGGGTACCACACTCGAAGCCATCAAGGCACGCGTCGAGTCTCTGTCCGAGAACAACCCGATGCTCGGTCACCGTGGTTGCCGTCTGGGTAACACATATCCTGAAATCACCGAAATGCAGACCAAGGCCATTATCGGCGCCGCCATCCAGCTCCGCAAGGAAGGCATGGATCCGAAGCCTGAAATCATGGTTCCTCTGGTAGGCAAGCACTACGAGTTTGAACAGCAGGAAGAGATTATCCGTGCTACAGCAGCCGCCCTCTTCAAGGCAGAAGGTGTCCAGCCGTTCGAATTCAAGGTCGGTACCATGATTGAAATTCCACGTGCCGCACTTACTGCCGATGCAGTTGCCGCCCGCGCAGAATACTTCTCATTCGGTACAAATGACCTTACCCAGATGACCTTCGGATACTCACGTGACGATATCGCATCGTTCCTCCCGGTTTATCTGGAGAAAAAGATCCTCAAGGTTGACCCGTTCCAGGTTCTCGACCAGAAGGGTGTCGGCCAGCTCATCCAGATGGCCGTAGAAAAGGGCCGTTCAGTCCGTCCTGACCTGAAGTGCGGTATCTGCGGCGAACATGGCGGTGAACCTTCATCAGTCAAGTTCTGCGACAAGGTCGGTCTCAACTACGTAAGCTGCTCACCGTTCCGCGTTCCAATTGCACGTCTGGCTGCCGCTCAGGGTGCTATCGAAAACGCATAACCCTGACAGCACATACATCAAAAAGCGGCTCTGCAGAATTCTGCAGGGGCGCCTTCATTAACGGCCTCCCAATAACTTAAAAATTATAGAACCAGTAATAGGTCCTATGGAAATCATAGTATGTCGCATTACGGCGGTAAACTTCAGACTGGCCGTCGGCGTTTTCAAGTACATTTTCAAACGATTCGAAAACACGCTTTTCTTCACGGTACTGGTCAGGGAAGTAATACTCCAACGAATCATGTCCTGCAACTATCAGTGCCTGCATGAAATATCGCGGAAGCACCTTATTATAATACAGTGACAGGTCCATGCTGTCCAGGTGCTGCATATCACGTTCAAGCAATGCAGCGACATCGCCAAGATAAACCTGCATCAGGCTGTCATCCGACGATGATATTGAATTTCTGATAAACGTCGTTGCCAATGGAATGTCCGAAATGGGATACTGGAACATACGTTCAGCAAGTCCGGTACCAAGAGAATCGGTATCCAATGCATACATCGCCTGCAAACGCAGCCAGTCAATCTTGGAATCGGACTCCTGCTCATCATAGCCCACTGCAAGCAATTTTTCATACCGGCATTCATTCAGATATTTCTCCATTGCCGTACGCCGGTGCAGGTTTTCATCGGTGTTGCCCAGCGAAGCCACAATCAGCATCTCGAAAAACAGAATCAGAAGATTGGTGGTGGAAACTATTTTCCGGCTGTCCGGCTTAATGTTGTTCCTGTATCTGATTACAACTGTAGCCAGCAGTAACAGGACTATGAGAATGACAGCGACAACCCATTGTACGGCAGACTGTGAAAAGAAAACCTCGTTGTCAAAACCGGTAATGATGCCAAGGATAATTGAAGGAATCAGATAATCCATAGCATTGAAAATGCCGGCATGTCTGCGCATGCGGTTTATCCATCGGGCTATCAGATCCAGGATGACCGTGATGAATGCAGCCGCTATGAAACGGTTGCAGTTTCCGACTATCCCTCCAAGCGAACTGATCACCTTATCATATGCATAGCATATCAGATGTCCCTGAAAGAATGACAGCCATGAAAATGAAAAAAGCGAAAATACTATAAGACAGAACCGTCTTCTCTGTTTTACTTCGTGTTTCTGATATCCGTTCATATTCTTATTCTTTCCAATACCAATGCAGTTCTTGATGGAAGATACAGCATCAGCCAACCCTTTCTTTCCTTTTTGTACTGTCGGTCAATAATGGCAGTATGTTCTACCCCGTCATCAGGGCGGCCATATCCACCGTATTTTACATTATCACTGTCCAACACCGTCACATACCTGCCCTGCGGAACAAGAATGCCATAATCGGAATACGACCTGGTAGGCGAGAAATTGAAAACGAACACTTTGTCCCCACGGCCGAATGCAAGCACCTGATCCGAATCGTTGTGCCAGTATTCCGTCACTCCGGTCTTGAGAAAACCGCGGGCCGATGCCAGCAGTTCAATCATATCACGGTCAAAAGTACCAAGCCAGTCGTATGCCAGCTGCCTGTTGTCAATAAGACTCCATTGGCGACGTGCATACTTACAGCTCCATCCGTTGCCCTGACGCGGAAAGTCTATCCACTCCGGATGGCCGAATTCATTGCCCATGAAGTTCAGATAGCCGCCGTTCATGGTCGATGCCGTCACCAGCCTGATCATTTTATGCAGGGCAATGCCACGGGCTGTATTGTCATTGCCGCAGTCCTTCGAGAAATGCCAATACATATCGGAATCGACAAGACGGAATATCACCGTTTTGTCACCCACAAGAGCCTGGTCATGGCTCTCGACGTACGATATGGTCTTTTCATCACTGCGGCGGTTGGTTGTTTCCCAAAGAATGCCCGACACAGACCAGTCCTGATCCCGCTTTTCCTTAATGGTCTTTATCCAGTAATCGGGAATATTCATGGCAAGACGGTAGTCAAAGCCATAGCCGCCGTCATTGAACGGAGCCGCTATGCCCGGCATTCCGCTGACCTCTTCGGCAATGGTCACAGCATTCGGATTGACCTCATGGATAAGCCTGTTGGCAAGCATAAGATAACAAATCGCATCGTCATCCTGATGGCCGTTGAAATAGTCATCATAGTTACAGAAAGCCTCGCCAAGTCCATGACTGTAATATAGCATTGATGTCACTCCGTCAAAGCGGAATCCGTCAAAATGGAATTCTTCAAGCCAGTAGCGGCAGTTTGACAGCAGGAAGTGAAGTACCTGGTTCTTGCCGTAATCAAAGCACAACGAATCCCATGCCGGGTGTGAATGCCGGCTTCCAGGCAGAAAATACTGGTTCGGGTCTCCGGCAAGGTTGCCCAGACCTTCATTTTCATTTCTGGCCGAATGTGAATGGACCAGGTCCATAATGACGCCAAGCCCCATTCCATGTGCGGCATCAATAAGTTCCTTCAGTTCTTCTGGTGTACCGAAACGTGACGACGGTGCAAAGAAACTCGACACATGATAACCGAAACTGCCGTAATACGGATGTTCCTGTATTGCCATAATCTGAATGCAGTTATAGCCGTCGGCCTTGATGCGCAGCAGCACATTGTCCTTGAATTCACGGTATGTGCCTACAGCCTCCTTCTCCTGCGCCATGCCCACATGGCATTCGTATATCAGCAGCGGAGCAGTCTTCCTTATTGAAAAACGCCTGTGTTTGAACCTGTATGGTCCGGCATCCCAGACCTGCGCCGAAAACATATTGGTCGACGGATCCTGAACAACCCTACGGCACCATGCGGGAATGCGGTCCCCCTGACCTCCGTTCCAGAAAACCCGCAGTTTGTAATGCTGTCCGTGAGCCAAACTGTCAAGAGGCATCGAAACCTCCCAGTCACCGTTATCACCGACAGGATGCAGTCTGAACTTTTCCTGTTCCTGCCAATTTGAGAAATCGCCTATCAGACAAGCTCCTGCAGCATTTGGAGCCCATTCTCTGAAAACCCATCGGTCCGTTTCCCTATGCAGGCCATACCATTCGTGTCCCATGGCAAAACTGGAAAGCGGCACATTGCCGCCTGTAAGGCTGTTCTCCTTCTGAAGGGCATGATTGTGCCGTCCCTCTATTGCCGCCGAATACGGTTCCAGCCACGGGTCACGCGATATGATGTTCAGCATGATTTCCTTATTTTGACTATGATTTTCAGAATACTCCGTTCCACAATACCCGGAGCATGACCTTCACCGGGAAAGAACACCACAAACATTCCCTTGCGCACTTTGATATATGAGTCACACATACCGTCATAAAAGGCAATGTCCTTTGAGGCATCATAGGGCACCGATATGGACGGACTGTATGACAATGACTGATACCCCATTTCCTCATCACAGGAAATTGGAATCTGGATATCTATGTAATCCCGATGAGCCTCAATAGGCGCTTCCTCTCTGGTTTTGGAATCCTGAAGGTTCACGTTGACAAACAAATCATCGCCCTGAAGGTCTATCCGGCCCGGCTTAAGCGATTCCAGTTCCGTACTGTGCAGGAAATCCAGCACTCTGTCCATCAGCGGACTGATACAGCCATAGTCGGCAAGCCTGTCCAGAGAATCGAGTATCATGTCAGATATATCAATAGTTTATTGTCCTTATCGTCTTTCCATTACTGTCCAGCACACTGAAACGGCCGCTACGCCGGCCATTATCATACTGACCGCAAAGGCTGGTGCCATCGGTCCGTCTGATTGTGGCCTGTCCGTCAGGCTGTCCCTTGACAAAGGTCGCTACAAGTACCGAGCCGTCAGCCATAGTGAATTCGCCCTTCCCGTCCGGACAGTCATTCTTCCATGCACCGGCATAGCTCTCTCCGTTAGACCACTGCATTACACCCTCTCCCGAGCGGACATTATTGCTCCACTCTCCGTCATATACAGAACCGTCGGCATAACTGAGACGTCCCGTACCCTGTACGTTTCCATTGGAGAAAGCCCCCTCAAAGACAGCCCCGTCGGCAAAAACATATTTGCCTTTACCGTCCATGCTGCCGTTTGAGAACTGCCCGGTATAAGTGTCGCCCGACTCAAAATGACATTCGCCCCTGCCGTTCTCCCTGCCGTTTTTCCATTCTCCGACATAAGAATAGGCGGGGCTGTCAAACTGGCCCAGGCCATCGAACAGGCCATCTTTCCATTCACCCCTGTAGCTGGAACCGTCCTTCCACTCCATGGAGCCATTGCCGTTACGCCGGCCGTTGGACCACAACCCGCTGTAATGCGAGCCGTCGTTCCACAGATACGCACCTTCGCCGTTGAACTGATTGTTGCTCCACTTTCCAAGATACTTGTCACCATTGGAATAGTGACGTATCCCCACACCGTTCAGCTTGCCTTTCCTGAATGCGCCTTCATAAATGTCACCGTTCTTGAACACCGTCTTACCGTCACCGTCAGGCTTTCCGAATTTCATCCTTCCGGTATATACAGAGCCATCGGCCAGCACATGTTCCTTCTGCGTGTTCATGACACCTGCCGATGCCTGCGGAGCAACTGTCAGCAGAACTGTCACAAGCATCACACCTTTATTCAATCCCATCCCTCCTGTTTTAAGAAAACCTCGGCTGCAGCAAGATCCTGCGGCGTATCAATTCCTATTGTCTCGACATCGGTAACCCCCACTCTTATGGTATAGCCCGCCGACAGCCATCTAAGCTGTTCCAGACTCTCCGCCTTTTCCAGTGGAGCCTGAGGCAGCGATGTAACCTTGGCAAGAACCTCACTGCGGAAAGCATACAGTCCGATGTGCTTGTAATATGTGTGACGCGAAGCCCATTCATCCTGTGGTATTCCACGAAGGAACGGAATGACGCTGCGGCTGAAATACAAAGCATTCCAGTTATCATCGACCACAACCTTGGGGCTGTTGGGATTCGATATCTTTTCAAATGTCGAATCGGGAGCGAAAGGCTTTACCAGAGTGGCGATATCGGTATTTGGATCATTGAACAGATCCCTCACGGTAATGAGCTGCGAAGGCCTGATGAACGGCTCATCGCCCTGAATGTTAACTACAACCTGTGCATCGCTGCCGCTCTTCAGAAAAGCCTCGTAACAACGGTCAGTGCCACTTTTATGGTCAGCACGGGTCATAACGGCATTAAAGCCGGCTTCCGTTACGACTTTTTCTATTCTCTCGTCATCGGTGGCCACAAACACCTGGTCAAAGACCTTCAAGGCCTGTTCACACACTCGCTGTATCACTGGCTTCCCGCCAAGAACGGCAAGCGGTTTGGCCGGGAAACGGGTTGACGCATACCGCGCCGGTATAAATGCTGCAAACTTCATTAAAACGTTTCTATTGAGTAATTGTCAAGAACCTGGTCGGTTTCTTCAACCGCACCTCCACAAGGGTCAAAGCCCTCGGGAATGTCAAACCTCAGTTTTGGAGAATATCCCAGATGTATGGAATCGGCATATACCTTGTCCATGAACATTCCCCATATCGGAAGCGATGCATGGGCGCCCTGGCCATGATTCATATCGTCAAAGTGAATATCGCGGTCCTCACCGCCAATCCAGCATCCGGCAACAAGTTCAGGTGTATAGCCCATGAACCATGCGTCCGAATGGTTGTCAGTAGTTCCTGTCTTGCCGCAGATATCCACCCCGCGAAGATTCGGGAACAGGCCGGTGTTGCGCAGACGTGCTCCGGTACCCTCGTTTATGACCGCACGCATCATATCGATCATCTTATATGTGGCATCCTCACTCACAACCTCATTACTGCGGGCCGAGAACTGTGCAAGCACATTGCCGTCGGCATCTTCAATTCTCGTAACATACAAAGGGGTTGTACGGATACCGTGGTTGACGAAAGCCGTATATGCGCTGACCATTTCCTCGACCGATACGTCGCACGTTCCAAGACAAAGTGAAAGCACCGGCTCGATGGCCCGGTTTCTCAGGCCGAATTCATGCAGAAGATCCACAAATGCATAAGGACTGAGCTGGCTCATGAGATATGCTGTAATGTTATTATTGGAGCGTGAGAGCCCCCACTTCAATGAAACCGGCTGGCCGAGTTTTTCCTTACCGTCATCCTTCGGGCGCCAGATCTGCCCTGCCTCTGTGAGAAGAGTCTGCGGCTGGTTTACAACCATATCGCAGGGAGAAAAGCCACTTTCCATTGCAAGCGTGTAAAGGAACGGCTTCATGGTGGAACCTACCTGACGGCGCCCCTTGGTCACCATGTCATACTGGAAAACGCTGAAATCGGGACCGCCCACATACGCCCTGACATATCCGGTTTGCGGTTCCATGCACATGAATCCCGTCCTCAGGAAGAACTTCATGTAGCGCAGTGAATCCATAGGAGACATGACGGTATCGATGTCGCCGTCGTATGAGAACACCGTCATCTGACACGGCGTGTCAAACACCTCGCGGATTTCCTTTTCAGACAGCCCATCTTTCTTCAGCCCTCTGTAGCGGTCAGTGTCACGCATGGCTCTGGTCATGATTCTTTCAATGTCTTCCTTTGAGATACCCGAGGTAAAAGGAGCCGTCTTCTTCTTTTTCTTTGCCTTGAAGAATTCAGGCTGCAGATATCCCTGTATCTGTTTTGCAACGGCCTCCTCGGCATATTGCTGCATACGTGAATCAATGGTGACGTAAATCTTCAGGCCATCGGTGTAAAGATTGTACGGTTCCCCGTCGGCTTTGGTATTCTTGTTGCACCATCCGTAAAGCGGATTCTGTGCCCAGTCAAGAGAATCCTCATAATACTGCTGTGAACTTCTCCTCTTCGGTTTCGATGCAGTCATCTGCAGCTTGAGATACTGTCTGAAATACGTGGCAAAGCCCGAAGCATGATCCACTTTATGATAGTCAAGTCCAAGGTCAAGATTCTGCAGTGAATCCTTTGCCGCCCTGTCAATGTATCCGGCCTTTTCCATCTGGCCGATAACGACATTGCGGCGGTCTCTGGTCTTTTCAGCACGGCGAAGCGGATTGTAGAGCGACGAGTTCTTGCACATTCCGACAAGCATTGCAGCCTCTTGGGCTTCCAGTTCGGACGGAAGCTTGCCGAAATATGTCTTTGAGGCAGTATATATGCCAATGGCATTATGACCGAAATCGTACTTGTTCAGATAGAGCGTCAGAATCTCCTCCTTCGTATAGTAGCGTTCCAGCTTGACCGCTATGATCCATTCGCTCGGTTTCTGCAGGGCCCTTTTGACGGAACTGACAGCCACATGTTCGGTATAGAGCTGTTTTGCCAGCTGCTGGGTAAGAGTGCTGCCGCCGCCTGCGCTTTTCTGCCTCAGAATCACCCTCTTTATCACAGCGCGGAAAATTGCCTTGAGGTCGATTCCTGAATGTTCCTGAAAACGGATATCCTCAGTGGCTACAAGAGCCTGGACGATGTACGGTGAAAGGTCATCGAAATCGACCCATATCCTGTTGTCCCGCGTAAAGGCGTATGTGCCCAGCACCACACCGTCAGACGAAATCACCTGCGTGGCAAACTTGTCAATGGGGTTTTCAAGATCCTCGACTGCCGGCACATTTCCAATCCAGCCCTTGCTCAGCGACAGGAACAACAGATAGACAAGAAGAATGCCTGCAAGGAAAAGTCCCCAAATCCAAATCAGAGCCTTCTTCAGAGTAAACGATGACTTTATTGACATTTCAATTGATATTTCAGTTGCATAAGATTTACAAATATACTCGAATAATGCGGAAAAGGCAGCACGCTTTTCTTTTTTTATTTTGAACGATTAAAGTTATTCACAACCTGCTCGATTTGTGGCATATTATCCGTAACTTTGGAGACTCAAAATACAATATCGCTCTATGGACAATAACGGAAGAAGCCTCATATCACTTGAAGGATTGGACAGAAACGACATTCTCTGGCTGCTTGACAAGGCTGCCGAATTCGAGGCTCAGCCTAACCGCAAAACCCTTGACGGCAAGATTGTGGCGACCTTGTTCTTTGAACCGTCGACAAGGACGCGTCTCAGCTTTGAAACAGCCGTAAACCGTCTGGGCGGACGCGTGATCGGTTTCTCCGATGCCGCCACCACAAGTTCCACAAAGGGCGAGACACTCAAGGACACCATAATGATGGTAAGCAATTACGCAGACCTCATCATTATGCGCCACTACCTTGAAGGTGCGGCCAGATATGCAAGCGAAGTTTCACCCGTTCCGATAATCAATGCGGGCGACGGTGCGAACCAGCACCCCTCGCAGACCATGCTTGACCTGTATTCCATGCGCAAGACCCAGGGACGTCTGGACGACCTGAACATCTGCCTTGTGGGAGACTTGAAGTACGGACGCACCGTACACTCCATGCTTACCGCAATGAGGTTCTTCAACCCCACTTTCCACTTCATCTCGCCCGATGAACTGAAAATGCCCGAAGAATACAAGGAATACTGCAGAAAGAACGGCATCAGGTTCGAGGAGCACAGCGTACTTGACAACGACACCATTGCCCAAGCCGATATCCTTTACATGACACGCGTCCAGAAGGAGCGTTTCACAGACCTGATGGAATACGAACGGGTCAAGGATTCATTCATACTCAAGAACAGCATGCTGGAAGGCACCAAGGACAATTTGCGCATAATGCATCCGCTGCCACGCGTCAACGAGATCTCACAGGATGTCGACAGCAATCCCAAAGCATACTTCTTCCAGCAGGCCAAAAACGGTCTGTATGTACGTGAAGCCCTTATCTGCAATGCTCTGAACCTTTTATAATCACTTGAAAAATGGAAAACCGGAAACCGGCACTCATGGTCGCCGCACTTGAAAACGGCACAGTAATAGACCACATCCCGTCTGACAAAGTCTTTGATGTGGTCAGTCTTCTGGGACTTTCACACATCGATACGCCAATAACCATCGGTGCCAACCTGACAAGCCACAAGATGGAGACCAAGGGCATAATCAAGATTGCCGACAGGTTCCTCACCGAGGACGAATGCCGCAAGCTGTCGGTCATTGCCCCGAACATAGTGATGAACACCATACGTGATTACAAGGTAGCGGACAAGAAGACCATACAGCTTCCCGATGAAATACGCGGCACCATACGTTGCCAGAACCCCAAGTGCATTACGAACCACGAGCCTATGACAACCGTATTCGATGTCATAGACAAGCAGAACGTGGTATTGCGCTGCCGATACTGCAACAAGGACATTAACAAATCGGATATAAAGCTCATTTGACATCGATGAAGAAAGTCATCCCGATATTGCTTTCCGTCATGTTGTTCCATCTGCCGTCGGCGGCCGCCGGTAACAACGGCAGGGACAGGATAACACCCGACTTGTCGTGGGGTGGCAAATTGGGATTCACATCGTGCAGCACATACCTGGCCGACGCATCGGTTGGCGGAAAGGAATTCGAGGATTATACGCAGGACACGCAGCTGGGCAACTTCATATCGGTCATCATGCAATACGGATATGACAGGCTGTTCGTTCAGACAGGCTTGGGTATAGGTTTGAACAAGTCGGCCTTCCAGGTCGATTTGAACGAGCATGTCCCGAACAGTTTCGCTCCCGACGAACTTGAATTGGAATACAGGATGACCAGCGTTTTCCTGCCGGTTCAGATTGGCTGCAGCGTAGTGAACCTGCCGCCCTACAGGATGTCGCTGTATGCAGGACCGTCAATGAGAATCCAGTCCCTGAACCGATACGTCTGCAAAGTGTCCGACAAATCCGGATTCAGCCTCTCCGAGACGCCAAGACGGTTCCTTTTTGGAGGCACCTGCGGATTCTGCGTCCAAACAGGCCGCACATTCTTCGATATGGAATATGAGCTCGTCATCAGCAACATTTCGAAGCGTTTGGCCATAACCGCAGAGAGCGACGCAGCACAGGACCTGAAACTCGGACGCCGCATGGGTATCTTCTCATTCTCGTACGGAATCATATTCTAAATGAAATTTCAAACCAAATTCAATAAACCAAAATGAAAAGAGATCAGGAAATTTTCGACATCATTGAACGCGAACATCTGCGTCAGCAGAAAGGTATCGAACTCATCGCTTCAGAGAACTTTGTAAGTGATCAGGTAATGCAGGCCATGGGCTCATGTCTTACCAACAAGTACGCTGAAGGTTATCCCGGACACCGTTATTATGGCGGCTGCGAGGTAGTTGACCTTTCAGAAGAACTTGCACGCACACGTCTCAAGAAGCTTTTCGGTGCCGAATGGGTCAACGTACAGCCACATTCAGGCGCACAGGCCAACGGTGCCGTGCTTCTGGCAGTACTGAAACCCGGCGACACATTCATGGGTCTGAACCTGGCTCACGGCGGACATCTGTCACACGGTTCATCGGTCAACACATCGGGTATTCTCTACAAGGCCGTAGGTTATGACCTGAACCCCGAAACCGGCCGTGTCGACTATGACAAGATGGAACAGCTGGCTCTGGAATGCAAGCCTAAACTGATTATCGGCGGCGGTTCCGCCTACTCACGCGAATGGGACTATGCCCGCATGCGCAAGATTGCCGATGAGGTCGGCGCCCTGCTCATGATCGATATGGCACATCCTGCAGGTCTGATTGCAGCCGGTCTGCTTGACAACCCGCTGAAGTACGCCCACATTGTAACATCGACCACACACAAGACCCTGCGCGGTCCGCGCGGCGGCGTCATTCTGCTTGGCAAGGACTTCGAGAACCCATGGGGCCTCAAGACTCCGAAGGGCGAAATCAAGATGATGTCACAGCTTCTTGATTCAGCCGTATTCCCCGGCACGCAGGGCGGTCCTCTGGAGCACGTCATCGCAGCCAAGGCCGTTGCATTCGGCGAAGCACTGCAGCCCGAGTTCAAGGAGTACCAGATGCAGGTCAAGAAGAACGCTGCAAAGCTGGCTCAGGAACTCACTTCACGCGGATTCACCATCGTTTCAGGCGGCACCGACAACCACAGCATGCTGGTTGACCTGCGCTCAAAGTATCCTGAGCTGACAGGTAAGGTAGCCGAGAAGGCTCTGGTAGCAGCCGACATCACCGCCAACAAGAACATGGTTCCGTTCGACACCCGCAGCGCATTCCAGACCTCGGGTCTGAGATTCGGAACCCCTGCCATCACCACACGCGGTGCCAAGGAAGATATGATGGTCACCATAGCCGACATGATTGAAGAAGTACTGAATGCACCTGAAAACGAAAAGGTCATTGCCGACGTACGTTCACGTGTCAACGCAATGATGAACGAATATCCTATGTTCGCTTATTGATACTGACAAACGTAAATACAATCCGATATGGACATCAGGGATGCTCTCAAGGAAAGAATACTGATTCTTGACGGCGGCATGGGCACATGCATCCAGCAACTGGGTATTCAATACGACGGAAACAACGATGCGCTGCCAATGACGAATCCTGATGCCATATTCAAGATACACAAGGCATACGTCGAAGCAGGCGCTGACATCATCAGCACCTGCTCCTTCAGTGCCAACGCCGTATCACAGGAAGGATACGGCATGCAGGACCGCATCAGAGAGATGAACCGCGCCGCCGCCTCGGTGGCACGCAGAGCCGCCGCTGCCGCAACAGACCGCCAGGTCTGGGTTATGGGAAGCATGGGACCCACATCAAAGTCACTGTTCATTGCAGAGATGATGATGGACCCCGATGAAACTCTCGATTACGACCGTCTGATGTCCGCATATCACGAACAGGCGTGCGGACTTGTCGAAGGCGGTGTTGACGGATTCCTTGTTGAAACCGTAACCGACGCGCGCAATGCACAGGCAGCCCTGTCGGCCATTGCAATGACCCAGAAAGAATTCGGGACCTGCCTGCCTGTCATGGTTTCCGGCAGCATAATGAACAACAGCGGCTGCCTTATGACAGGCATATCGGTCAGGGAACTCTACAATGTCTGCAAGCCGTACGGTCTGTTGAGTTTCGGGCTCAACTGTTCGTTCGGTGCAAAGGAACTGTATCCCTTCATCAAAGAGATAAGCGATTTTGCGGAATGTGCGGTCAGCGTATATCCTAACGCAGGCATGCCGACTGCCCACGGCTACGAAGAAGGTCCGTGCGATACGGCCGACGCCATCTCGGCGATGGCACATGACGGTCTTGTGAACATCGCGGGCGGATGCTGCGGCACCACCCCGGAACACATAAGGCATGTAGCCGAATCGTTGAAGGGTATCCCGGCCCGCAAGTACTGACTGCCGATACATGATTGAAGTCAGGAATCTCTCCATAGGTTACAGCAGCGGCAGGCACAGCACCTGCATTGCCTCCGGTATTGACGCCCGTATCGATGACGGGCGGCTTTGCTGTCTTACAGGCAGGAACGGCACCGGCAAATCCACCCTTTTGAGAACACTGGCCGGACTGTTGCCTCCGCTTGCCGGAAGCGTCAGCATCGGTTCTGCCGGTAACGGTCAGGCCGATATCGCCAAAGCCACCGACAGTGAAAAATCACGTCTGGCAAGCATTGTCCTTACCGGTCATTCCGATACCGGCCTACTGACAGCCAGAGACGTGATAGGTTTTGGCAGAATACCCTACTCCGGCATACTTGGAACACTGTCACAGCAGGACGAAGAAGCCATTGACAGAGCCATAGAGCTTGTCCGGATACGCAATCTGGAGTTCAAGGACATAAACTGCCTTAGCGACGGCGAATACCAGAAAGTCATGATAGCCAAGGCCCTGGCACAGGAAACGCCGGTCATACTGCTTGACGAGCCCTCGGCCTTCCTTGACTGGCCAAGCAAGCAGGAACTTATGGAACTGCTTGCACGTCTGGCACATGAGCATTCAAAGACCGTACTTCTGTCATCGCATGACCTTGACATAATAAAGGACCGGGCCGATGTCTATTGGACCATGGAAAGGACCGACGGCACGAATGTGCTGAGACAGTCGGACCGTCTGACAATGATAATGGAATAACTGAATGAAAGAATATGGACAACAAAATGGAACTGAAGAAAAACTGCCGTTACGCACTTCTTGTACCCACAAGCATGGGACTCCGCGTCACCCCCGCAGCCGGACAGCCGGTCGAATGCAGTGATGTACTGAATGTACAGGCCACCAGCGCCGAAACCAATGTGGCAAGCATAGCATCGTACCTGGGACTTCCGGTCAAGGTACTCACCACATTCGTTGAAGGAAGTCCCTTCTCACAGTTCATAAAGCGCAACCTGCGCTCGCGCGGCATGGACTTTGAAGGACCCGATGTACCGCAGGGAGGCCCCTGGGGCTACCGTCATCAGATAAACGTGGCCGACAGCGGTTACGGAAGCCGCGGCCCGCGCGTATGGAACGACCGTGCAGGCGAAGTTGGCCGCACCCTGAACGTCAGGGACTTTGACCTGGAACGCATATTCGGCCAGGAAGGCGTGCAGATTGTACACCTGTCGGGACTCATTGGAGCACTCAGCCCCGAAACCAGCCAGTTCTGTCTGGAGATTGCCCGTGCCGCAAAGAAATACGGCACCCGCATAAGCTTTGACCTCAACTACCGTGCATCGTTCTGGAAGGGACGCGAAAAGGAACTGCATGACATATTCAGCGAAATATGCAGCATTGCCGACATTCTGATAGGCAACGAGGAGGACTTCCAGCTCTGCCTTGGCATTGAAGGCCCCGAGGCCGGCGGCAAGGACATTGCGTCGAAAATTGACGGTTTCAAGGAAATGATAGGCCGTGTCAAGGCCAGGTATCCCAATGCACAGGTCTATGCCACCACCCTGCGTCAGGTGCAGAACACCAACTGCCACAACTGGGGTGCAATAATGCTTGAAGGAAACAGCTGGCATACAGTCGAGCCCCGCGAGATACACGTTCTGGACCGCATAGGCGGCGGCGACGGCTTTGTAGGCGGAATGCTGTACGGCATACTCAAGGGCTGGGAACCCGAAAAGTGGATTCAGTTCGGCTGGGCTACAGGCGCGCTGGCAACCACCTTCCTTACCGACTACGCACAGCCGGCCGACGAAGAACAGGTCTGGAGCATCTGGGCCGGCAACGCAAGAGTAAAGAGATAAGCCATGCTGTACTTTGCCCGTGGTTCCAGAACCGATGCCATTACGCCCGCCGAGGTCCGTCAGATACTGAAAGACGTATTTGACGGCATGGGCCCCAAGAAACGCGTACTGGCCATCCCGCCCGACTACACACGCCTGAACTCATACGCCGGTCCCATTACCGAAATGTGCTATGACTACTTCGGCAGTGCGCTGACCGATGTCATGCCGGCCCTTGGCACCCACGTGCCCATGACCGATGAACAGATATCGAACATGTTCGGACATACGCCCAGGCAGCTGTTCCGTGTACATGACTGGCGAAACGACGTGGTAACCGTCGGTGAGGTGCCGTCGGACTACATAAGGAAAGTGTCTGAAGGCAAGCTGGAATACAGCTGGAAGGCGCAGGTGAACAGACTGTTGCTTGACCCCTCGTTTGACCTCATACTGTCAATAGGACAGGTCGTGCCGCACGAGGTGATAGGCATGGCCAACTACAACAAGAACATATTCGTGGGCGTAGGCGGCTTTGAAGGAATAAACAAAAGCCACTATCTTGGCGCCACATACGGCATGGAGCGCATAATGGGACGTGCCAAGAGCCCCGTGCGTGACGTGCTGGAATACGCATCGCAGCACTTCATAAAGAACCTGCCCATAGTCTATATACAGACCGTGCTGTCAAAGGGCGACGACGGTCAGATGAAACTGCGCGGACTCTTTATAGGCGACGATTTCGAGTGCTTCCAGCGCGCGGCAGACCTTGCCCTTGAGACCAACTTCATCATGGTGGAAAAGCCCATCAGGAAATGTCTGGTATGGCTTGACCCCAAGGAGTTCATGAGCACCTGGCTTGGCAACAAGGCCGTCTACCGCACCCGCATGGCACTGGCCGATGGTGCCGAACTTATTGTCATGGCCCCCGCCCTGCGCGAATTCGGCGAGGACCGCACCATCGACACACTGATACGCAAGTACGGCTACCGCGGAACCCCCGCCACACTCAAGGCCGTCGAAGAGAACCGGGACCTGCGCGACAACCTTGGTGCCGCAGCCCACCTTATACACGGCTCAAGCGAAGGACGCTTCAGCATAACCTACTGCCCCGGACCGGCTGTTAGCCGTCAGGAGATTGAAAGCGTTGGATTCGGCTGGGCCAGCCTTGAAGAAACCATGTCGCGCTATGGCGTGCCCGCCCTGAAGGACGGTTGGAACACCGTCTGCGGCGAAGAGATATACTACATTTCCAACCCGGCACTGGGCCTCTGGGCCTATCCGGAACGATTCAAAGATTAAACCGTTATGAAGATAGTCTGTGACAATAAGATTCCCTTTCTGAAGGGCGCACTTGAACCCTATGCCGACGTGGTCTATCTGCCCGGCAAGGACACCACCGCTGAAGTTGTGAAAGATGCCGATGCAATTATAACACGCACCCGAACCATCTGCAACGGGCAGCTTCTCAAAGGCTCCGGCGTAAGAATCATTGCCACAGCTACCATAGGCTTTGACCATATAGATACCGCCTGGTGTGAACAGAACGGTATAGAATGGACCAATGCCCCCGGCTGCAACTCGTGGTCGGTCCAGCAGTACATTGCATCGCTGCTGGTTTCACTGTCACGCACCTACGGCTTTGAGCCGAAGGAAAAGACAGTAGGTGTTATCGGTGTCGGCAATGTAGGCAGCAAGGTTGCACGCATTGCTGCGCTGCTGGGCTTCAAGGTCATACTCAACGACCCTCCGCGCCAGCGTCAGGAAGGACTCCGTGACTTTGTCAGTCTGGAAGAGCTGATTGCCGGAAGCGACATAATCACCTGTCACGTTCCCCTTCAGCGCGAAGGCCAGGACTGCACCTACCACCTGTTTGACGGTAAGCGCATTGCCTCCATGCGCAAGGACCAGATACTCATAAACAGTTCACGCGGCGAAGTGGTTGACAACATGGCGCTGAAACAGGCATTGGCAAACAAGTCAATACTTGCGGCATCGCTCGATGTATGGGAAAATGAGCCAGGCATTGATGCCGGACTGCTTGACCTGCTCCATACCGGAACCCCGCACATTGCCGGCTACTCGCTTGACGGCAAGGCAAACGGCACCACCATGAGCGTGCAGGCCGTGGCGCGTTTCCTTGACCTGCCCTGCCAGGACTGGGAGGTCACCGACATCCCCCTGCCCGCCCAGCCGGTGGAGTTCACTCTTGACTGCACAGGCAAGACACCGCGTCAGGTACTGGCCGAAGCCATAATGTACACCTATGACATTAAAACCGATGACGCACGTCTGCGTGCCGACATAGACTCATTCGAGAAGCAGCGTGCCGACTATCCCGTACGCCGCGAGTTCCCGGCCTTCACCGTCAGGCTTGAGAACGATGCCACCGGCTGCGCCACCGTGATACTGCGCGAGGCCGGCTTCAACATCGCCGAATAAAAAAAGTCAATCCGAAACTGCGCAGTTTGCAGAGTACTCCCCTGTTACGGACGGACGGGACGGACTGACAAGCCAGCAAAGCGAGTAATGGAGAATGCCGCACTGTACGTATCCGAATAGAAGCCGAGTAACCAAGCGGTTTGCGCTGTTCTTTGGTCGATGTGGAGCCGATTGGACCAGTAGTAGCCACGGCTGCCCGCGTCGTAGAGGTTCGTATTGCCACGATACCCAGCTGCGGGAAGAAAGATCCACTTGTCGGTAAAACCGGATTTTTTGCTCTGTACCTTGTAACCGTTTACGCCGTTCAGGGTCGTCCAGGTCCATGTGCAGTTGTCGGATTTGCACAGTGCTGCCCATTCAGCATCGGTCGGCATACGCCAGTCTCCGCCCCAGTTGGCATGGGCGACATCGTCATCAAGGTCAAGGTCCTGCTTACTGTCGGTAAAGCCGTCGGCACCGGAGGTGCCGATATAGCAATATTTAGTCAGGGTGGTTTCACTGCCATTGCAGTACTTGTAGGTGGACCAGCTGTAGTCTGACTTGGACTGCGTTTCGCCCCATGCAAAATAATAGCCACAATCTTCTGGCCTTTCAGCACCGACGTTGAACGTAGCCCACTTGACGCTCAG
>JAZUFX010000067.1:0-2359 GCA_045640885.1 Bacteroidaceae bacterium
CGGAAAGGACCAGAGCTATTTCCTTTACAGGCTCACGCAGCAGCAGACAGCACGCACAATGTTCCCCATAGGCGGCATGACCAAGACTCAGGTGCGCGCTTTCCTGGCCGATAACGGGCTGGTATCGAAATCGGCCGATACCGAAAGTATGGAGGTGTGTTTCATTGAAGATGACTACCGTGGATGGCTGCGCCGCAGAATGCCGGGGATTGACGGCCTTATCGGTCCCGGAAAGTTCGTTGACAGCGAAGGGCATGTGATAGGCGAGCATCAGGGTTATCCCTTCTACACTGTAGGACAGCGCAAGGGGCTGAAGGTGGCGTTCGGCCAGCCCAGATATGTGCTGCGCACAAATCCGCCCAAGAATACCGTCATGCTGGGTCTGCCCGAGGAACTGGAGACTGACTGCATGATGGTCGGTGACATAAGTTTTACCGGCAAGGCAGAGGGAGAGTTCCCAGAGGGAACCGTTGAGGTTATGATACGCTATCACAGCCGTCCTGTTCCCTGTCACATTGAAAAGATAGAAGGAACCGCCCTATGGATGGTGCGTTTCCACGAGACCGTCCAGGCGGTGACTCCGGGACAGTATGCGGTATTCTATCAAGGCAAACGGGTAATCGGCGGAGCCATGATTGCCAGTCAGCGCGGAATCAATCAATACAGATGAAAAAACATGGAATCGGTAACCTTACTTGAATTAAGCAAGCTAATAGCCAGCTGCATCAGCGGCAGCCTGCCCGGCACATATTGGGTCCAGGCGGAAATAAGCAGCATGAACATTGCCGGAGCCGGAGGGCACTGCTATCTGGAACTGGTACAGAAAGACCCTTCGGGGCGCAGGTTTCTGGCAAAAGTCAAGGCTAATGTCTGGGCCAGTATCTGGGCCCGCCTGAAAGTGCGTTTTGAACAGAGTACAGGCCAGTATCTGCAGGTCGGAATGAAAGTGCTGCTCCAGGTGGAAGTGCAGTATCACGAAGTGTACGGACTTTCACTGGTGGTATATGACATCGATCCGACATATACCATGGGTGACATGGCCCGTCGCCGCAGGGAGATTCTTGCGCAGCTTGAGGCCGATGGGGTGATAGGGCTGAACCGCGAACTGCCCATGCCCATGGTGCCGCAGAGAATAGCCATAGTCTCGTCGGCCACAGCTGCCGGGTATGGTGATTTCTGCAACCAGCTTGACGGAAATCCGTACGGCTTCCGGTTTACAATGCAGCTTTTCCCGGCGCTCATGCAGGGCGACGGCACCGAGGCAAGCGTCATTCAGGCGCTGAATGCCATTGCACGCCAGTGCGACCGCTGGGATGTTGTGGTAATAATAAGAGGTGGCGGTTCTGTCAGTGAACTGAGCTGCTTTGACTCATATATGATGGCCATGAACATTGCCAATTTCCCGCTTCCGGTAATTACCGGCATAGGGCATGAACGTGACGATACGGTCTGCGACGTTGTGGCACACACAAAGGTCAAGACTCCTACCGCTGCGGCCGAGCTGCTGCTGGCTAGAGTGCTTGACAGTGCGCAGGCCATGGAGAACCTGGCACGGCGTATGGCACAGGCGCTGGATAACCGCATGAACGTGGAAAAGCTGCGTCTGCAAAGTCTTGCCCAGACCATTCCGTCGCTGTTCCTGCTGCTCAAGGAAAAGCAGGAAAAGAAACTGGACCAGATATGGGGGCGCATGACGTGGGCCGTGGAACGCATGTTCACTGAGCAGCGCCACAGACTGGATATGATTGGACAGAAAGTGGAATCGGCCAATCCTGAACGTATACTTGCGCGCGGCTATTCGATAACCGTAAAGGACGGTCATGCGGTGACAAGCGCATCGGCCCTCAGGAAAGGCGATGTCATTACCACCCGCCTGGCCGATGGCACAATAGAGAGCATAATCAATTAAAGGCATATACTATGAAGTACGAAGAAGCAGTGAAGCGTCTCGAGGAGATTGTTTCACTTATCGAAGAGAGCAAACTGGACATTGACCACACCACCGAGTGCCTGAAAGAGGCACAGGAACTGATAAAGTTCTGCAGGGACAAACTTTACAGGACCGATCAGGAAATTCAGTCGATCCTTGCTCCGCAGGAATAAAAGTTGTATGTTTGCTTTCCGAAAAACAAGAAACCTAAATACTGACATTCTTATGAAGAAAATCATCCTTTCACTTATGGCGCTGGCTACTGTGTCCGCTTATGCACAGTTCGGCGGCCGCGGTCAGGGAAATCCTACCGTTCCTTCCGTTACCGAAAATGTAACTGAAGACTTCAAGTCTGCATCGAACAATCAGGCCGGTCACCAGTATCCCATGGTTAATTCACAGCGTATGGTACGTGCCCAGATATCGGCT
>JAZUFX010000068.1:0-8654 GCA_045640885.1 Bacteroidaceae bacterium
CGGCCAGTCCCTCCCACTTCTGTGCATTAACCTGAGGCACGCTGACAATGGCCAGAAGTGCCAACATAATAGCTGATTTTCTCATATTCAATTGGATTTGTGTTTTCTTGCTGTAGCAAACATACTACAAAACTGCGGATTCGGCACATCGCCGGCAGGATATTTTTCACCCGCAGACAGCAATTGATTCCACACTGTCCAGTTCCATGTGAGTCAGCGTGTCAGCGGCATGAAGCAGCAGACAGCTGTCCTTGTTTTCACGCACTGGCAGGTTGTCCTGCACAAATGACTGCAGGTCTGCATGGTATTCATGGCCGGAATTGCCTACTACGGCAACATGTCTGGTGGACTGGCTGCCGATGGAGGTGCTGACGGTTTCCTCCAGTACGTCATAGATGTTGTTGAATGTGGATTGGTGCATGATGATATATTTTGAGTTAATAATGGCCACGGGCACCTGGAGATACCCCATGACCGCTTCTTTCTGCGAAAACTTCCGAATGCCTCACTTTCCATTGTTTTCGTGACGTATTTCCTTGCGGCTGAATTTGCGGAAATATGACACTTTCACATATATGTTGTCCATGACATTGACAATGCTGGTTTCAATTACACCGCCATGCAATAGCCAGCATGAGTAACAGTTTGAGCCTGACTCAATGACTGCTGCAAGCTTCAGGGAATCTGTCGCGCCTTCTTCTATTGTCTTCTGTTCGTCAGGATTACCGTATTTTTCTTTATAGACATTGCTTATTTCCTGATAGTTACTGTATGCACTTTCCCATGTGTCTGCAACATCAATCGTTGCAACCACTTTGCATACATCGCCGGTGACATCGTTCTTCAACACACTTATCATAACGTTCTGCAAATTGAGAAACGGGCCATGGAACAACCGGTTTTCAGGATCACTTTCGTCATAAGGAGTATAGCCGGCCTTCTTCAGTCTGTTGCAGAATTCAATGTAGTTTCCGCGGACCGGTATTCCCTGGAATTTTATGCAAGCGGTATTTCTGACTGTGAATATCACTGCAATAAGCAGTAACACTGTCAACAACAAGCGTCTTTTGAACTTTCTCATAATTATTTTTCTTCTTCTTTTGCTTTCGTAACAACCGTGTTGTTGACGGTTTCAGTCTCCACATAGTGCTCGCAGTGGACTGTCACCTGACGGCTGGCCCTGGTACTCTCAATGCTGACAGACTGCTCAAGCTGGTCTATGTATTTGCCCTTCTCTTCCAGAAGACCGTCCAGTTCATTGATACGGGAGTTCAGCTGGGCTATTCTGGCATCCTTTACAGCCAGCAGGTCCATGCTTTCTGTCCCGGTTATTCCAATACCGTTGACATCAAGTCTGGTCACAGTGTCTTTATACTTCTTTATTACACCGCCATAATCGTCATTGTCAAAGCAGCGGGCAACAAGGTTCATTACCGGCAGCAGCCACAATGGAGCAGCGGAATCGTGTGTATCGGCACAGACGCTCAGGACGGAACGGGCAGTGTCAAACACTATTCTCTTTTCAAGCCATTTGCGGCTTTGGGAATTGACAACGTACAGTCCTGGAATCAGCCGCAGAATCTTTCCTGACTTGCCTGCGGCCATGGCCTGGGTGCTGTGCATGAATGATTCGTTGAACAGCCGCAGGATTTCACTGTCATACCCCTGCCCGTTCCCGGATTTCATGAACCCGCAGTACAGACGGACAGCAACATTATAAAGGTCCCGTACAAAAGGATGCATGTCAGTGTATTCACACATGCTTTCACGTGCACGGAACGGTGCAATGGTTTTTCTTGATGGCTCCATGACATTGATGTTCAGTGATTTTGCGAAAATAATAAAAAATTGATGTAGGAAGAAAATCCCCACTCTTTATTAAGGGTGAGGATTAAATAAGGGTAGATTACTTCTCAGTCAGCCTCAGAACCTGATGCCGATTTCTGGACTTGTTCTTCCGGCACGAGACATGTATCCAGAAGTCCTTGCCGTTTGAAGTCTCGATTATGGCCTGGTCAAAGTCTGTGTTGTCGATGATCCATTCAAACCAGCGGTTCAGAATCATCTTGTCAGTGTGAGCCTTTCCGTCGCCCCACTCTGTGTAAGGGGTCTTGGGAATCTGGATGTCGGCCGCTTCGCCAAGGGTGTGCTGGCTTGCATAGACGCCACCAACCTTCAGGTTGAGCTGTGGGCAGCGGTAGCCACTGCCAATGACGATTGGCTGACCGGCAAAGGCCCTGAGTGGCTCAAGACACTCTTTGCAGAGTTGCTGAAGGACCGGCACAAACTGGCTTGGAACTGAGTTGTCGATACCGTTTGCCAGGGCGGTGGATGAGCGTTCAAACTCTATAAGGTTGAAGTGCTCGGTGAGTTGTAAGTCAGTCATAGATCAATACTTTTTGAATACTCGTTTGGTTTTGATGAACAGACAGGCCGCGATTGCTCCTATGAGTAACCAGAATGTGAGGCGGGTGAGGCGGTCAAACCTGGTGAGTGGTCTTGTGATCTCCTTTGTTTCTATTACGGTCACCTGGTAAGGAATTGAATCCCGTTGGATAACCTTGACCGTGTCCCGCAATAGTTTGTAATGATATTCTACACTCACATCCTTGACGTAGATTGTGTCCTTTGAACGGTCAGTCAGCTTGTCCTTCACAATGCAGATTGAATCATACCGGACATTTGAGAGATAGACCGTGTCACGCTGGATGTCGTGAACCAGTTGTGTGACGTGGCGCGTGCCTGTACAACCGTAAACTGTAAGGAGCGTAAGTAGGAAGATGATGAACTTTTTCATAACGGTAAATAATTTTTTGATACAGAAGATATGACAAGGGTGATGTTGTGACCTCTTCCCGCACTCTGGCGGATTCGGTCGTAGAGTGAGTCGAAAGCCTCCTTTGGGCGTATCAGACATCCGGGAGCGATATAGTTTCCCAGAAGGATGGCGCCATCAGTGCGGTTGTAGACTCCGTTGCCCGGGCAGAGCTGAGGACAGTAGCAGGGCATGTTGGTGTTGTTGCCAACTGTGTCCAGTTTCTTGCAACGTTCACAGGCAGGTGGCCTGCCCACCATGATGAGCGGCATTTTTCTGGAGTGCTGATGACACTTGATGATAGATACCTGGTATCTGCCCTCGGGAAGACAATGGCACGCGTTTTCTGCTGTGTCGCAGATTTTGGTGTCATCAATATAAAGCTCCCCGTCAATGGTTTTCTTTTTGTGACGGATTCGGTGAAGTTCAATGTTCATAGTGTTCATGATGTTTATCCGATAACTGATTTGTGCTTCTCCAGATACTTCGGGGTCTTGATGTACTCCCGGGTGCTCTGATCCTGTTCGATATGGCCACGGTTGATCCAGGTGTAGATTACTTGCATGACATCTCCGTTGCGCCCCTGGGCACGGTGGATTGCCTGAAGATCCTGCTTGGAGAATCGGTCGGGAAGGAGATCAAGCATGTTCTGAGGACCGGATACTGCAGGCATCTGTTCCTGACAGGACTGCTCACGAATCTGCTGACCGTAGAAATGCAGCTTGCACCACATGTCGTACTGCTCGCTCCACTGGCAGAAATCGGCAATCTCCTTGCTCCACTGATAACCATGGGCTATGAACAGCAGCATGGCCTTGTCATACGCAATGCGGTTGGCACGGAACGAGAGGATCTCGAAGATTTCATCATCGCTGAGTTCGGCCAGATCGGCATTCTCCTCCATGATGCGCTCGGCCATGCGTTCCGCCTGCCGGCACTCGATGAGCCCCGAGGCTGCATTCAGGTTGTTGATAAATGGCGCCAGAGCTCTGCGGAACGACTCGTCATAGTCACCGAAACGTGGAATGCCGCGTCTGCCCAAAGGCTTGATGATTGTACTGAAAGTCAGTCGTGAAAGCGTACCGTTGGTAAGTCCCTTACGGAAGAAGGCCTGACCTCCCGGTACGGTGGTTGAGGCGTTGAAGTTGATGCGCAGTGGCGGCGTACCCGTGACCGAATCGCTGCCCACGCGTTCCTGGCCATACTTGGACTGGGTGAAGGCAAGCCGGATGATTTCCGAAGCGCTGGCTCCTCCGGTTGCTTTGATCTGGTCCAGAAGCTCAATCTCGTCCAGTCTGACATAGAGGAACCTGTCGCCTGCAGCCTGCACATCGATCAGCCGCTGAACCAGAGCCGCATTGGTCATGTTGCTCATGAGATACTGCACGCTGAGTCCTTCCGGACGGGCGGGTTTCTTCTCGTTGGCTTTGGATGACTTGCACTGCTGCTTCCACTGCTTTTCAAGGTCACGGCTGTAGTCGTCACGCTGACGGATGTCCTCCATGATTAGCTCAATAGGCATGTTGACCGAGCCTTTACCTATGCTCTGCTTGGCCATGAGGACGGACATGAAGCCGCCCAGGTCGTTGATGGAGTTGTCAATGTAGCGTGTGGTCACGCCATGCAGGTGAGCCCCAAGAGGTGGAAATACTGCCATAGCCACAGCCGGGCGATACATGGGATCAACCTTGCTGACAAGGAGCTGAATGAGCTTTGGGAGTTTCTTTGGAAGAGCAGGAGGCTCGCTTGCGCTCACAGGGTTCTGGGTGTTTGAGCTGTTTGTCGGGTTCAAGGCGTTGGCCTGTCTTCTTGCTATGCTCAAAGCACGTTGAACAAGAGCCGGCATCTTCCTGCTTTGTGCTCTGTTGCAGGCACTCTGAACCGTGCGGACAACCTTGTCCTTATCCTCGCCATAAGTAGGCAATACTTTAAGTATCCAGGCCGGATCGTCATTGCAGACATAACGCAAATGACAGGCCATACTGAACAGGAAGTTGTTGCGGCTGCCGTGCACCGGCACTCCTCCCAGCTGGTCGGCAAGGGCTTCGACAAGTATGGAATACGGTATCCCATCATAGTCGGTGGGGAAGGTTGAAGGCCCCCCGGTTGATGGTTGAGAGTTGAGTGTTGAGGGATTTGCGGGTTGAGTGAGCTCTGGATTGAGGGATGTGGGATTGTTCTCTAAAACAACCTTGGCGTCATCGGAGAAGATGGCGGGGTTGTAGTAGTAGAAATAACCCTCCGGAACAAGGAAACTCAAACGGGCAAAGTCACGGGTTACAGCATCATGCTGAACGCCAATCTCTTGGGCTATCCACTCCTGGTTCTCTCCAATAGTGGAGAAACCATCACGACAACTGGCAACAATACGGATTCCTTTGGTGGAAGGCGTTTTGTGTACAATATAGATACCGAGCTCAGGGATGCGATCCTTGAAACTCTCGAACAAGGCAAGCGGATCTTCCACATGGTCAACATCAAGAGCAAACAGGCCACTGTGAACAGCGTTCTGGTTGCTTCTTTTCTGACCTGCAAATGATGCTTGCCAACAGGCAGCCGGTAAATCACGCTTGCGCTCAAGCTTACCTTCTGCTACATCAGTGGCAATTTTCTCAAGCCAAGACTGCTTGATCGTTGTCTCGAACAACTCCCTCGTCAGAGGTGTTGGTTTATGGGTACAGTTTGTACAATAGTCAAAGTTCATAATAATAAAGGTTGATGGTTGATGAAAAAGAATTGAGGAAAAGGGTTGAGGGAAAAGGGTCCCTCAACCCTCAATCTTTACTCGATAGAATTGAGTGCTTCAGAAAGTTCGCTGTAGATCGTGAAGGCGAGCGATGCCTTGTCCTGCATCTCCTGGGACTTGAAGGCCTTGAGAACAGGATAGTAGAACCCGTCCTTGCGGCGCACGACCGATACGTGCGATCCTTCATACAGGCGGGCATTGCGGACGTCACGTCTGCGGGGAAGAGTCTCCTGGAACAGTACTCCGCCTTCAGTGGGGCTCAGCATGCCAGAGATCACTTTCGGGGAGTTTTCAGTGGTGCCAACAGTTCCACGGGGTTTTGCACTTCCAGTGTTTCCAATGTTGTCGAAATTGGGATTGGTGTTCTGGAAAACACACGTCAGATTGATGTTATGATAAACCTTTTTGTTCATGATGAATATAGGATTTGAATACACAGGTTTATAAGGGACGGATAATAGCGCTGTCGCTGGTGAGGTATATGAAGATGGCGGCAAGGGTAATGTCAGCAGGCGGGAGAACCACACCTGTTTCCATGAAGTCGAGCAGCGAGCAGCAGAGTTCCTCCTGGGCCGGCTTCTTCAGGATGCGGAGGATGGGCTTGATGATCTCCTTCTGCTCCGGCTTGAGATAGTTGAACAGGTCGCCCTGTATGCTGGGCGGAAACTGAAATGTTGAATAATGTTCCATGTCGAAATAAGTTTTTGATACGTGAATGAAATTTTTTGAGGAGCGCTCTCACAGTACGCTAAAACGCCCGGTATTTTCGGGAGAACTTTCGGGAGCAGCATGCCAAAATGCATGAAAAAAGCCGCAAAAGCGGCTTCGGACAGGATAAAACAAATGCGGAACAGGCTTATAATCAAGCTGTTCCGCTAAAAGAAATAATTTTAATACTTATTAACTTGCGCTCCCGAAAATGCTCCCGAACGCTCCCGAACTCCCGAAAATATTCCCGAAAGAAATGTGGCTCCCTACTTGCCGAATCCTCGGGGGTTGCGGACTGTCAGACCGTCAGACTCCGGGTCGTACCGGCTGATGCTGCTGTCATAAGTTCCGGCACTGTACAGGTCGTCATACCGGTCCTGGCCTGTTGGGCGTGCGGTAAGCACATCCATGAATGAATTGATTTCCGTCTGTGCCTTGTCAGCAGGCGCATCGCCCTTGTCAAGGTTGGTAAGGTAATTGCCGCTGCTGTCAATGAAATGCCCCATGAGTATGTTGGGCAGGGATGGTACGGTGCATTGACTTATTATGCCTGCCCTCTCAAGGTATCTGAAAAGGAACACCAGAGTGCTCTTGCCGTACTTGCCTGTCCACACTATGCGGCAATTGGAAGGACGTCCGCTGAACAGCCGCTTGAAATCGTATTCTGCAGTCGTGGGGGAAATCCACCCGTACTGGACCAGCAGGGCATAGAACAGTGATATGTTGCCGTCAAGGACTCCGTTCAGGCTGAAGGTCATGAGCTCACGCTGCCGTTCGGCATCCATACTGTCAGCCTGGGCCAGCATCTGTTTCAGGCGTGAAACTGCCTTGCCTGCCTGACATGGGGCACCGGCATTTGCAACTTGATCCTTGTCAGTAGCCGAAGTGCTTTCGACCACAGCATCGTTACTGACATACTGTGAATTGTCATAAAAGGTATTGTTGATGACCTGGCTTTCAATATAATTGCCTGATATGTTGAACACTCGCTTGCAATCACCCATGGCTCTATATTTTATATGAATTTGCTGATCTGAAGGCAAATATAACAAAAAGCGTAACCGTTCCGTAAATTTGACAACAAATTCAGGAAACTTACAGTCTTACAGTTGTCAGTTGACAGGAAATGGAGCACTGAGGCGAGAATATAGAGTTAGATATATATATTTATATATATAAATATATATATCTAATTATTATATGCCCGTCTTTGTGTTTGGAAATCCTGTCAACTGTCAACTGTAAGAAGTGTAAGACGTGTTGTCTTTTCAGGTGAGTATATATACACGCGCAAGTGCCTAAATTTTGCTGCCTAACTGGAGAAATTTTGTTACCCAGTTAGGGAACAAAAAATGCCCAGTTGGGAAAAGATTGCTGCCAGACTTTACCCTTAACTGTTTCCGCAATAGAACTGTAAGATTCTTACAGACCTTACAGTTTACAGTTGACAGATGACGAAGGTTTGAATTACCATAGTCGCTTGTCACCTTCACAAGATCCGGGACAAACGGGTCACGGGATTCGGGACAACCCATTGCCGGTTGCTGGAACAGTCGTAACTTAGCATCGTCAATGATACGGGAAGGTATCCGTAACTCGCAGACCGGTATGTGGTTACAGTTATCATCATCGCTATTTTTTGACAAGTCGTGTATCTAAATCTTTTTTACGACTATGGCTATCAAAGTTAAGGCAGTTGAGCGCGAGCTCACAGTAGGCGCATCGGCAGGACAGTTCCGCTACATTATGCAGGCCGATCTTTACAACAAACTTTCGGACGCGAAGGTCATCCAGGAAGCATCGCTCCGAAGCGGCATCAGCAAGGGTGCCATCAACGCAGCCTGGGACGCCATCGGCGAGGTCATCAAGGCGTGGGCTACCGAAGGTCACTCAGTGGCTATCCCCGGACTGGGCACCATGCGCTTTGGCGTACGTGCCACCAGTGTGGCAGACGTGAACATGGTTGGCACTGACCTCATCACCAGTCGCCGCGTGATTTTCACCCCGAACTCGGACATCAAGGACGAGTTGCGCAAGGCCAGCATCAACATCACCTGCTACGACCGTAACGGTGAAATTGTGAAGCGCGTGACCAGCACCGATGACGCGGAAATCGAAGATCCCGAGACCGAAGATTCCGTGGTTGACGATACCCAGAACGGCAATGATGCCCAGTCCGGCAATGGCACCCAGCCCGGCAATAATCCCCAGCCCAGCAATGAGTATTAACCGGCTGTAAGGCCAAACGGCAAGACAGTATGAAGACCTTCTACCTAACCCTTACAGTCTCAATCCTGCTCCTTGTAACCGGATTCGTGCTGCCGCCTACAGGCGTAATTGACGGAAGCGTGCTGTCTGCCGTAGGCCTTCTGGCACTGTTCGCAG
>JAZUFX010000069.1:0-32459 GCA_045640885.1 Bacteroidaceae bacterium
TCAATGGTTGGCGTAAGCAAGGCTTTCCAGAACAACCGCCAGGTCCTGAAGGACATTTACCTCTCTTTCTTTTACGGAGCGAAAATCGGCATCATAGGCCTTAACGGTTCCGGTAAATCGACACTTCTCAAAATCATTGCCGGAATAGAGAAAAGCTATCAGGGGCAGGTGGTGTTCTCACCGGGATACAGCGTGGGATACCTGCCTCAGGAGCCGCAGCTTGACCCCGAAAAGACCGTCAAGGAATCGGTCATGGAGGGCGTCCAGCAGATTTACGATGCCCTTAACGAGTATGACGAGGTGAACCACAAGTTCGAACTTCCCGAATACTATGAGAATCAGGACAAGATGGATGCCCTGATGGCACGTCAGGCCGAACTTCAGGATATAATTGACGCAACCGATGCATGGAACATAGACAACCGTCTGGAGCAGGCCATGGATGCACTGCGCTGTCCGCCCGAGGACCAGAAATGCGGAGTGCTGTCAGGCGGCGAACGCCGTCGTGTGGCACTGTGCCGGCTGCTTTTGCAGAAGCCTGACATTCTGCTTCTCGACGAGCCTACCAACCATCTTGATGCAGAAAGCATCGACTGGCTGGAGCAGCATCTGAACCAGTACGCAGGCACCGTGATTGCCGTCACTCATGACCGCTACTTCCTTGACAATGTGGCCGGCTGGATACTTGAGCTCGACCGTGGCGAAGGCATTCCATGGAAGGGCAACTACTCGAGCTGGCTTGAGCAGAAGTCACAGCGTCTGGCCATGGAGGAGAAGCAGGCCTCAAAGCGCCGCAAGACCCTGGAACGTGAGCTTGAATGGGTACGCATGGCACCCAAGGCACGCCAGGCCAAGGGCAAGGCACGTCTGAATTCGTATGACAAGCTCATGAACGAGGATGTCAAGGCCAAGGAAGAGAAACTTGAAATATTCATACCCAACGGTCCGCGTCTGGGCAACAAGGTCATAGAAGCCAAAGGCGTGCAGAAGGCTTTCGGCGAAAAGCTGCTGTTCGACGATCTGAACTTCTCGCTTCCGCCAAACGGCATTGTAGGCGTCATCGGCCCCAACGGTGCGGGCAAGACTACCCTGTTCCGTCTGATTATGGGACTTGAAAAGGCCGACAAGGGCACTTTCGACATAGGCGAGACAGTCAAGATTGCCTACGTTGACCAGCAGCATAAGGATATCGATCCGGAGAAGAGCGTCTATCAGGTTGTCAGCGGAGGCAACGAGCTTCTGCGCCTGGGCGGACGCGACGTGAATGCCCGCGCCTACCTGGGACGCTTCAACTTTACCGGAGCCGACCAGGAGAAAAAGTGCGGAATGCTTTCGGGCGGTGAGCGCAACCGCCTGCAGCTGGCCATGGCCCTGAAGGAGGAAGGCAACGACCTGCTGCTTGACGAGCCCACCAACGACATTGACGTGAACACCCTGCGCGCACTTGAGGAAGGTCTTGACGACTTTGCCGGATGCGCCTCGTTGTAAGTCACGACCGATGGTTCCTGGACCGCATCTGCACCCACATCCTGTCATTCGAGGGTGACAGCAAGGTGGTGTTCTACGAAGGCTCGTACAGCGAATATGAGCAGTACAAGATTGCCCAGTTGGGATACGAGGAGCCAAAGAGAATACACTATCGCAAACTTCAGTAAAAACACATAAGCTATGCCAGGTTTCAAATCATTCCTTGAAAGGAAGAACATCATCATTTCAGGGCACCGTTACGGTGTCGATGCACTCGGTGCCATGGCTCAGGGACTGTTCGCATCCCTGCTCATAGGCACAATCATTTCAACCATAGGCGAACAGGCGGGGCTGCCCTGGCTGGTCGAAGTAGGCGGCTTTGCAAAGAGCATGGCCGGTCCCGCGATGGCAGCGTCGATTGCGCTCGCACTTGGAGCGCCGGCACTGGTGCTGTTCTCAATGCTTGCCGTAGGTGCAGCCGCAAACAAGCTTGGCGGAGCAGGCGGACCTCTTGCAGTCTATTTCATCACCATTTTCGCCACCGAATTCGGCAAGGCGGTTTCAAAGGAAACAAAGATTGACATACTCGTCACCCCGCTTGTAACCATAGGCATCGGAGTGGGACTTGCTTACTGGTGGGCTCCGGGCATAGGAGCTGCTGCAAGCTGGATTGGCAAAATAATAATGTGGGCCACCACACGCCAGCCTCTGCTCATGGGCATTGTGGTGTCAGTCGTCGTGGGCATGGCCCTGACCCTTCCCATCAGCTCTGCGGCAATCTGCGCAGCCCTGAGCCTTACCGGACTTGCAGGAGGCGCCGCCGTTGCAGGCTGCTGTGCCCAGATGGTCGGCTTCGCAGTTCTCAGTTTCAAGGAGAACCGCTGGAACGGAATCGTGTCACAGGGTATTGGAACCAGCATGCTGCAGATGGGCAACATTGTAAAGAATCCAAGAATATGGATTGCGCCCACGGTCGTATCGGCCATTACCGGACCGCTTGCAACCTGCGTCTTCCATCTTGAAATGAACGGCCCGGCCATTGCATCGGGCATGGGAACCTGCGGTCTGGTAGGTCCTATCGGCGTATATACAGGCTGGATAAGCGAAATTGCGGCAGGTACGCATACAGCCGTCACAGGTATGGACTGGACCGGCCTGATTCTCATAGCCGTTGTCCTGCCTGCCGTTCTGACTCCCATTCTGGGACATTTCCTGCGCAAGGCAGGCTGGATAAAGCCCGGTGACCTTAGCCTGGACTGATGGACAAGTACAGAAAGAGATACATGGTGACCAGCGCCCAGATGGACGCTGACTTCAGGTTGTCGGCACGCGGCATTGCGCAGCTGTTCCAGGACTGCTTCGCTTCATACATGGCCACATACAGGTGCGCCGCATTCGACCTGAGGGAAAAGAGCATGATGTGGATAATTTCCGACTTCACGTTCAGCATTGCCGGACCGCTTCCGCTATGGGGCGACAGCATGGACATAGAGCTGTGGCTGCCCGACGAACCTGAATTCAAGGTTCCATGCGACTACCGGTTCATCAGGAACGGCCGTACGGTCATTGAAGGCACAAGCAACTGGGCCATTCTTGACATTGCGACACGCCAGCCCGTTCCGGCACGCAGCATTCTTGAAAGGCAGCAGATAATATGCGAGCATGCCGTTGAAAGGCGCCGTCCCCGTTTCACCTTTCCGAGTGTGGAACCGCAGGTGTACGAGCATCTGACCAACAGCAGCGACACCGACTTCAACAGTCACATAAGCAATCTCACCTACCTGACAGTAGCCCTGGACGCTCTGCCGGTCGAGTACGTGAAAAGCCATTGCATTGCCCGCATAAGCATGAGATTCCTTCACGAAAGTTTCCTTGGAGACAGGCTCAGGGTCATGTTCGCCGAAAACGGCACCGGCACGGATTCGTGGTCCTTCAGGATGGAGAACGGCAGGAACGAAACATGCTGCCAGGCCTGCATTGAGTTCAGCGGAAGCGCAGGCGCGTCATTCGGCAGCGACAGTGAAATAAGAAAACAGCCCACGGCATAGGAAACTCATGGCACAGGAAAGCTTCCTCCAGATAGACGGTCTCTGCAAGTCGTTCGGCGACAGGGTCATTTTTGACGGGCTTACCCTGAGCATAGCCCAGGGTGAAAAAGTCGGTCTGATAGCCCGGAACGGACAGGGCAAGAGCACCCTGCTGGACGTGATAGCCGGAAATGCCGACTACCGCAGCGGCAGCATAACATTCAGACGTGACATAAAGATTGCCTATCTGGTCCAGTCTCCCGTATTTGCCAAAGGTTCCGCAGTCCTTGAAGCGTGTTGCCCATCGGCCGATGAAGAACTGCGCCTCAAGGCCCGACAGTTGCTTACAAAACTGGAGATAACCGATTTCGAGAAACCCGTTGACCAGCTGTCGGGCGGACAGGCCAAACGTGTGGCACTTGCACAGGCACTCATGTCCGAACCTGATTTCCTTATTCTGGACGAGCCGACGAACCATCTTGATGTCGAAGTGACGGAATGGCTTGAGGAATATCTTTCAGCCAGCCGTCTCACACTGCTCATGGTGACTCATGACCGGTACCTTCTGGACCGCGTCTGCAACAGAATCATCGAGATAGACGACTTCCGTGCATATTCGTACAGCGGTAACTACAGTTACTATCTGGAAAAACGTCAGGAACGCCTTGACGCCGAATCGTCACAGCGCGAAAGCGACCTTAACCTGTACCGTCACGAACTGGACTGGATGCGCCGCATGCCCTGTGCGCGCGGAGGCAAGGCCCGATACCGTAAAGAGTCGTTCCACGACCTTGAAGAACGTCTGCAGCACCGCCGCGACGAGCGCAGTGTGGCCCTTGACGTGAAGGCATCGTACATAGGCAAGAAAATATTCGAACTTGAACATGTCAGCAAGGCTTTCGGCGGCAAGGTCATACTGAAGGATTTCAGCTACGTTTTCACACGCATGGAAAAGGTGGGCATTGTGGGCGAAAACGGAGTCGGCAAATCGACCTTCCTCAAGATGCTGCTTGACATCGTACAGCCCGACAGCGGGCAGATTGACCGCGGCACGACACTCAGGATAGGCTACTACGCACAGGAAGGCCTGGCTTTTCCCGAAGACGCGCGCGTGATTGACGTTGTCACGGCCATTGCCGACCACATTGAGCTTGATGACGGCAGGCGCATGTCAGCCGGCCAGTTCCTGCAGAAGTTCCTGTTTCCGCCAAAGACACAGTACAGTTACGTGAGCAAGCTGTCAGGAGGCGAACGCCGCCGGCTGTACCTGTGCACCATACTTATGCGCAGTCCCAATTTCCTTATCCTTGACGAGCCCACCAACGACCTTGACATAATGACACTTCAGGTTCTTGAGGAGTACATTGCACAGTTCAAGGGCTGCGTCATTGCAGTCTCCCATGACCGGTACTTCATGGACAAGATTGCACAGCACCTGTTCGTATTCGAGGGCAGCGGGAAAATAACGGACTTCCCGTCATCGTACAGCGACTACATGGAATACAAGGTGCTCAAGGAGGACCAGGAAAAGGCCGATGCCCAGGCCGCCAAGCCAAAACAGGCCGTCCAGCAGCCCAAGCCGTCAAATCCGGCAAAGCTCAGTTTCAAGGAGAAGCGCGAGATGGAGCAGATTGAAACCGAGTTGCAGCAGTTGGAGCAGGAAAAGGCCCGACTTGAAGAAGCCCTGAACAGCGGTACCCTGCCCTACGACCAGCTTCAGGAAAAATCGGCCCGCATAGGCCAGATCATTGACCGCACCGACGAAATCACTCTCCGTTGGCTTGAACTGAGCGAAAAGAACTGAGAATCTTTTATTAATGATTGCAAAACAGATTTAACTATGAATCCGTTTTTCATTAACAACGTTACAAACCTGAACAATCGGCAATATGAGAAAGACTGTCCTTTTGCCGGCAAGTGCCCAATTCAATTCCGCCAATTTCGTTGACGACAATACCGCAACCTTGACACAGCTCACTGCCAATATGATTGAAAAGGTGAAAAAACGGGGACAGTTCCTATTGCACACTTTGAAAAAAGCACTATCTTTGCGGCCGAATGAAAGGGGGTGCCCCGCAAGGAGCTGAGATTATACCCTAAGAACCTGATTCGGTTAATACCGGCGTAGGGAGTGGACTTCGAGACATTTTTGTATCCCTTTTCATTATTGTAAAGCAAAATGAAGAGGGTTATTTTTTTTCTTACTGCAGCAATGGCATGGAACACAGTCCGTGCCGGGTATGAATCCCTGGACAGCGCCCTGACAGCCAGTCTTGACGAGGTCATAATTTCATCGACCCGTGTGGCAAAGGACGCCCCCATGACGGCCAGCCTCATCGGAGAGGAAACTCTCGAAAACACATCGACAGGTACCAGCGAACTGCCTTTCCTCATGCAGTTCACCCCATCGGTCATAGCCGTATCGGACAACGGTGTAGGCATTGGCACCAGCTACCTGCGCATACGCGGCACGGGCGGCGAGCGCATAAACTTCACCATGGACGGAGTGCCCCTGAACAATCCCGAAGACCAGTGCGTGTTCTGGGCCAACATGAACAGCTACAGCGCATCGGTCCAGAGTCTGCAGATTCAGCGTGGCGTAGGCAGTTCGACCAACGGCAGCGGAGCATTCGGCGCGTCAGTCAGTATGGAGTCCGATGTACCCGATACCGAACGTCACTTGGGACTGGAAGTGTCTGGCGGTACATTCGGCACATATTCCGGCACAGTGAAAGCCGGTACAGGACTGATAGGCAGCCATCTGAGTCTGGACGGACGACTCTCTTACACACAGACCGACGGATATGTTGACCGCACCGGAGCAAAACTGGGATCTTATTTTGCACAAGCGGCATGGCAGGAAGACAGTTGGATACTGCGGCTCAAGAACTTTGGCGGATACGAACATACCGGGCAGGCTTGGAACGGTGTCCCTAGCGCCATGATACAGGCCGGGAACCGCACTTTCAATGACCTTGGATACTACCATGACGACAATGGCGATGAGGCCTGCAGGCCCACCACTGACAACTATTGGCAGAACATAACGCACCTGAGTCTGGCCGGTCGGCTGAACAGTTGCTGGAACGCAAGCATGACCTTGAGCCTGAACGTTGAAAGCGGATATTATGAGGACATGAAGGACAGCACCGGACTTGGCAGGAAATTCGGTCTCAACCAATTCGGCACAGTCAGTGCCGACCGGCACAAATGGGTTGACTGCCGGCAGTACGGTGCGTTCACCACGGCCGTCCGTACATCGGATTTGTGGGAACTGACAGGCGGTGCCGGCACCATGTGGTACACATCGGACCACTGGGGCGACATAACCTGGATTCAGGGACAGGACCTGACTGCCCCGCTGCGATACTATGAGAGTGATGCCGACAAGCTTGACGCCAACGTCTTTGCAAAGGCCATGTTCCATCTGGGACAGTTGAACATAATGGCCGATGTGCAGTTGCGCCATGTGGATTATCATATCGGAGGAAAAAACGACAAGTTCATAAAAGCGTCTGACGGACTATACCACAACCAGATTCTGGACGTCAGTGAGACCTTCACTTTCTTCAACCCCAAAGCCGGAATAAGTTGGAACAGCCCTCTTGGCGAAATGTACCTGTCACTGGCACAGACGCACCGCGAACCGACCCGCAACAACTACACAGACAACGGCGGCACACTGAAGCCCAAAGCCGAAACGCTCAACGACATTGAAGCAGGCTGGTCAAAGGCAGGACGCAGCTGGCATGCCGGAGCCAACCTGTATTACATGGGTTACCGGGACCAGCTGATACCTACCGGCAGACTGAGTGAAATAGGCGAAGCGCTAACCGAAAACGTTGCACGTTCATACCGCAAGGGCATAGAAGTGCAATGCGGCATAATGCCGACAGACCGGTTCACATGGGAACTTGGAGCCACAATGAGCGATAACAGGATCCTGGACTTCACGGAATACATAGACAACTGGGACGATGAAGACCATCCCGTTCAGGTCCACTATGACAGGACACATATTGCTCTGTCACCGTGGCTGACAGCCTCAAGCATGCTGACATTCGACATAACACACGGCCTGAAGCTGTCATTGTCGACACTGTATGTCGGCCGCCAGTTCCTTGACAACAGCAGTTGCAGAGAGCGTTCCATAGCCCCCTACAGCACATCGGACCTTACCGTCGGATATACGAAAGGCCGGATGCGTCTGAGCGCAAAGGCCGGCAACATATTCGGAGCGAAGTACGCAAGTGGCGGATGGATATACAGTGCCGTATCCGAAAGTTCAGGTTATACGGTGGATAACCGTTACACAGAAGACGGCCTGTTCGTCAATGCACCCCATACATTCATCATTACATTATCAGTTGACTTATGAACATTCTGGAATATATAAGCAGTCAGTTCACCGGCATGGACTTCTGGGACGCCATCCAGACAGCAGGACTGATTCTGAGTTTCATCTATCTGTGGCTTGAGTTCCACCAGAAACCGCTCATGTGGGTTGTCAGCGCCATGTGCTCCATGATCTATGCCAGCGTGTATTTTCACAGCAAGATATACGCCGACATGGCATTCAGCTGCTTCAACATATGCATGTGCGCATACGGCATGATGAAATGGCTGAAAGGCACAAGAGCCCGCCACTCCAGGGAAATAACCTACCGCCATTTCCGCGGCCGTGAATTGGCGTGCGTTCTCGGTGCATCGGCCCTGATATGGGCTGTCATATTCTGCATCCTCAGATTCCTGACCGATTCGCCCGTGCCCGCGCTTGATGCCCTGACCACCATGCTCAACATTGTGGGCACATGGGTGCTGGCACAGAAAATCATCGAAGTATGGGGAATCTGGTTTCTTGTCAATAGTTTTTCCATTTACATTTACTGCCGGCGGGGGCTGCACATTTCCACCATCCTGCTGTACGGCTTCTATCTGGGGGCATCGGTCTACGGCTGGATTAAGTGGAAAAGGAAAGGCACTATCCAAATTAATTGAGTACCTTTGCAGCACAAAAACAAGCAACTCATGACGATTATGAAGACAAGACTTTTCATTTTGGCCGCACTCTGCTCATTGTCAGCAGCGGCACAGGAAGCATCACCTTGGACTCACAGCGGTCTGACAGGCATCAACTTTTCACAGACATCATTCACGAACTGGGCTGAAGGCGGCGAAAACTCGGTCGCATCGAACGTTTATTTAAACGCCTCACTCAACTACAAGGCTGACAAAATTTCATGGACAAACGACCTGAATCTGAACTATGGCCTCAACGACGCCAACGGAAGCGGCTGGCGCAAGAACATTGACAACTTCAACTTTGCATCGAAATTCGGACACCAGATTACCGAAAAGCTGTATTGCGCAACACTGTTTGACTTCAAGACACAGATTGCCAACGGATACAAGTACTACAGCGAACAGCCCAAGGAACATATCTCCAAATTCTGGAATCCGGCATACATGAACATATCCGTCGGTCTCGACTGGAAGCCGAACGCAAACATCGCGGTTTACTATTCTCCGGTTGCAGGCAAGCTTACAATGACATCGGACACCCTGTTCTCGGAACGTTACGGTGTCGATGCAGGCCAGACCGTACGCGCACAGCTCGGTTCCACATTCAAGGGTACCGTCAACTATGACAAGCTCATGAACGGCAGGCTCACAGTCAAGTCTACACTGGACCTCTTCACCGCCTATGACGATTCATTCGGCAATATTGATGTGAACTGGGACGTTCTTATGGGAGTCAATGTATCAAAACTCATAACTGTGACTTTCCAGTCAACCTTGAAGTATGACGATGACATCAAATTCAAGTCATCTGACGGCATCATTCACGGAGCACGCATCCAGTTCAAGGAGATTCTGGGCGTTGGCTTGAGCTACAAATTCTGACATTACAATGTGGTGGAGTCTTGCGCTGCTGTCAGCCCTGTTTCTTGGCTTTTATGACGTTTCCAAGAAACAGTCTCTGAAAAACAATGCCGTAATTCCGGTTCTGTGGCTCAACACTCTATTCTGCAGCCTGATAATGCTGCCGTTCGCGCTCCTGTCAAAGACAGGCATGCTGGACGGCAGCATGTTCTTCGTCCCCTCCGGTGACTTGCATCTGCACTTGCTGATAATGCTCAAGGCCGCCATCGTTCTGGGTTCGTGGATATTCGGATATTTCGGAATGAAGCACCTGCCCATTACACTCTTCGGGCCAATCAATGCCACGCGGCCCATCATCGTTCTTTTAGGAGGACTGCTGCTGTTCCGGGAACAATTGAACATATACCAGTGGATTGGCGTAATCATTGCCATGGTCTCGTTCTATATGCTAAGTCTGAGTGCCGGACGCGAAGGCATAGACTTCAAACGCGACAAATGGGTGTATTGTGTAATCATGGCGACCCTGCTTGGAGCAGTAAGCGCATTGTTTGACAAATATCTGCTGGGCAGTTTCAACAATATGTTCGTCCAGTCATGGAGCAATTTCTACCAGCTGGTGCTAATGACCGTTGTGCTCTTCGCGTTGTGGTGGCCTACCCGCTCATCGACCACCCCGTTCCAGTGGAAATGGTCAATTGTACTGATTTCAGTATTCCTTACACTGGCCGATTATGCATATTTTTTCAGTCTGACCAAAGAAGGTGCAATGATATCGGTCGTATCAATGATAAGACGAAGCAGCGTAATAGTGTCATTCATGTGCGGAGCCATGCTGCTTAAGGAAAAGAATCTCAAGAGCAAAGCCATTGATCTGGTTCTTGTACTGATAGGCCTCTTCTTCCTGCTTGTCGGCTCCATGAAATAGCACATTTTTTCACATAATATAATAGAGGCTGCAATATAATGAATGCGGTCTTTTTTGTATATTTGCATTCCGTAACGGCAAAGACCGCATTTTTATTAAAAAAACAGCATAAATATACAATATGAAGAAAGAAGTAAAGTTCAGCCTTGTCTACCGCGACATGTGGCAGTCATCAGGCAAGTACGTTCCACGCAAGGACCAGTTGGCAAAGATTGCACCTGTCATCATTGATATGGGTTGCTTTGACCGTGTTGAAACCAACGGCGGTGCCATGGAGCAGGTCAACCTGCTGTATGGTGAAAACCCTAACCAGGCGGTACGTACCTTTACAAAGCCTTTCAACGAAGCAGGTATCAAGACCCATATGCTTGACCGCGGCTTGAATGCTCTCCGCATGAACCCGGTTCCTGCCGATGTACGTCAGCTCATGTACAAGGTAAAGCACGCACAGGGTGTTGACATTACACGTATATTCTGCGGTCTGAATGACCCGCGTAACATTATCCCTTCAATCAAATGGGCAAAGGAGGCTGGCATGACAGCACAGGCAACAATGTGCATCACCTATTCCAAGGTTCACACTGCCGAATACTACATCAATCTGGCCGAGCAGCTCATTGAAGGCGGCGCACAGGAAATCTGCCTGAAGGATATGGCCGGAATCGGCCGCCCTGCAATGCTGGGCAAGATTGTAAGCGCCATCAAGTCACAGCACCCCGACATTGTAATCCAGTACCACGGCCACAACGGCCCGGGTTTTGCCGTAGCCAACATGTTCGAGGTTGCAAAGGCAGGATGTGACGTTCTGGACGTAGCCATGGAGCCTCTTTCATGGGGCAAGGTTCATCCGGACGTAATCACCATACAGTCCATGCTCAAGGACGCCGGTTTCCTTGTAAAGGACATAAACATGAAAGCTTACATGGAGGCACGCAGTCTCACACAGAGCTTCATGGATGACTTCCTTGGCTACTGGATTGACCCGAAGAACTCGCTCATGAGCTCACTGCTTGTAGGCTGCGGTCTTCCCGGAGGCATGATGGGTTCGCTCATGGCCGATCTCAAGGGCATGCACGCCGCCATCAACACCAACCTCAAGAAGAAGGGCGAAAAGGAACTTTCAGAAGACGAACTGCTTGTAGAACTTTTCGACGAAGTTCAGCGCATCTGGCCCATGCTCGGCACACCGTGTCTGGTAACACCTTTCAGCCAGTACGTCAAGAACGCAGCTCTGATGAACCTGTATTCAAAGTCAATGGACGAGAAACCTTTCACACGCATGGATCCCGCCATGTGGGGTATGGTTCTGGGCAAGTCAGGCAAGCTGCCCGGCGAACTTGCTCCTGAAATCATTGCTCTGGCAAAGGAACAGGGAAAGGAATTCTATACCGATGACCCGCAGGTACTCTATCCCAACGAACTTCCCCGTTTCGAGAAGGAAATGGCCGAGAACGGCTGGGACCGCGGTCAGGACGACGAGGAACTGTTCGAGTTCGCAATGCACGAAAAGCAGTACCGCGAATACAAGTCAGGCCAGGCCAAGGACCAGTTCAACAAGGACCTCATGACACGTATGGAAAAAGCCCAGGCCGGTACGGCAGGCGCACCTGTAAAGCACTTCACCGCTGCCGACAAGCGTGCCATCCTGCACCCGGATTCAGAGCCTGTTGAAGCACCTGTTTCAGGCCGTGTAATCTGGGATCTTGACTATGTTGACCACTCGTATGTGCCTGTATATGGCAAGGTATATAAGAAAGGCGACTGGATGTGCGCCATACAGACAATGAACGGAGGTTTCATTGAGAACATAGTCGCCACAGAAGACTGCCGTCTGGTATCGGTTGACGCAGCCCATGGCGCCGTTGCCGCAAAGGGCGATGCTCTGGCATGGGTTGAGAAGGCCTGAAAACAGGACTTATAACAAAAAAGAGGATGGCTTGTGAAGTCATCCTCTTTTTTTTCAGGTTCAACGGCTGATACGCCGGACAATCCCGATACTCAACTCGTAAAGCAGATAAATGGGAAGCGATACCACCATGAGCGTAAAGACATCGGTAGTTGGAGTAATCACAGCGGCTATTACCAGAATTGACACGACTGCATGACGGCGGTACTTGCGCATGAAGGCGGCGTTTATGACCCCAAGTTTGCCAAGAAACCACGACAGGACAGGCAGTTCGAACAATATGCCCATCATGAGTGTCAGTGTGATAAGGGTGTCTGTGTATGATTCAAGGGTAATGATGTTCGGAACATCGGAACTGACCTGATAGGTTCCAAGAAAGCGGAAAGCCAGCGGGAAAATGACAAGATAGTCCAATGCCACTCCAAATATGAAAAGAACGTAAGACCAGACTACCACTTTGGTTGAACTGCGTCTTTCGGCACTGTGCAAAGCCGGTGACACAAAGCCGTACAGCAAATAAAGTGTATATGGCATGATGACTACCAGACTGGTGTAGAACGCCATTTTCATGTGAATCATGAACTGGGCGGTCAAAGCTGTACTGAAAAGGCTTACTTCAAAATCCTGAAGGCCCGATGCATCCAGTCCAAGGCTTGTGGAAACAGCGGCGACGCAACGATAGAATATAAAATCACTGTGGCTTGGAGCCAGTATGAACCTGAACAGAGGTTCCTTGAAGCAGAAAGCGGCAATGAAACCGGCAAGAGCAGCCGCAAGCACGCGCAGAATGACAGTTCGCAGGGCTTCAAGATGGTCCCAAAATGTCATTGGCTTGTCTTCCGGGACTGCCATATGCTATAGGCGGTTACTTGTCCTTCTTTTCTGAAGCGGAGTCATCGGACTTGATTTCGTCCTCGACTTCCTTCATACCCTCCTTGAAACTCTTCACGCCTTTACCCATACTCTTCATGAGATCCGGAATGCGTTTGGCACCGAAAAGGAGCAGAATAACCAGAACTATGACTATAATCTCGCCGGTGCCAAGACCGCCTAACAAAAATGGGGTATGCATATCTTCAAATCTTCTATTCGGTGCAAAAATAAGAATCTGTTTCGAGAAGTGAAGCCCAAAATCGTTATTTTTGCAACCTCGAAAAGACTAATATCGTTATGCAAACTGAAGAATTCTTCATTACCGGCATCCAGCAGGTGGGTGTAGGTACAACATCAGTCAACAGCTCCTGGAGGTGGTTTTCCAAAATATTTGGAGTCGATATATGCATTCTTGAAGACGATACCGTAGCGGAACGCATGCTTCCCTATACCGGCAACCAGCCTCAGAAGCGTCATGCTGCAATAGCCGTAAACCTTCAGGGTGGCGGCGGTCTGGAAATATGGCAATACTCCCAACGCAAGCCGCAGCCTGCCGATTTCCAGATTCAGGCAGGTGACCTTGGAGTTTTCTGCACAAAGATCAAGTGCCGCAACATTGACAGCGCCCATAAATATGCATCAGCACTATGGGATAAGGTAAGCAATATTGTCAAGACTCCTGACGGCAGCCGCACCTTCTACATTGAAGACCCGCAGGGAAACTGGTTCCAGGCAGTACAGGATGAATACATCCTTATTGACGAAGGCAAGGAATTCGGCGGCGTAATTGGCTGCATGGTAGGTGTCAGCGACATTGCCAAAGCCATGGAAGTATATTCCGGGATTCTCGGATATGACAAGGTAATATACAATGAAACCGGCCGTTTTGACGACTTGAAATGGATGGCCGGAGGTGACTGCGAATTCAGCCGCACACTGCTTTGCCGTTCAGACAAGGGCGTCGGAGCTTTCTCACCGTTACTCCCTACCGGATTCATTGAACTTGTAAAGGTGAATGACCGCGAACCGCGAAAGATTTTCGATGGGCGCTACTGGGGCGACCCTGGATTCATCCAGATATGTTTTGATGTTACCGGCATGGATGCACTCGGAGAGTACTGCAGGCAGCATGGTCATGCTTTTACAGTTGACAGCTGTCCTGACGGAAAGCAGTTCAACATGGGTGATGCTTCAGGCCGTTTCACCTACATTGAAGATCAGGACGGCAGCCTGATTGAATTTGTCGAGACATACCGTGTTGCAGTTGCAAAACGTCTGGGCTGGTACATCAATCTGGTAAAGCGCAACCGCGAAAAGTCTCTGCCGAAGTTCCTTTTCCGCGCCATGAAAATGAACCGCAGAAAGTTCGAATGAAATGAATTCCAAGCAGGATTGCAGAAAGAAGAAAGGAAGCCGTTTGGCTTCCTTTCTTCTTTCTGCCGGCAATCATTTGCAGCGCCACCAGTCAATATTGAACATATTGTGATCGGTTCCCGTAAACTTGAAGTACAGATCATGAATTCCGCGTGCCTTCGGCTTGAGTTTGGCCTTGAAGCTGCCGAATTCAAGCATACCGCCTGTCGGATGAACCGATATCACTCCTATTGCCGGACCGTCAAGACTGTCAAGATGTACTTCCACACAGCCCATCCCGTCCGATGCGATTGACATTTCCAGTCTGGAAGCGCCTTTCCTGCCAAAGTCGACACCACGCAGCATAATGTATTCACCCGGATCGACATCGGTCACATACATATCGGTGAAATCATAATCAATCTGTCCCTTGTCTTCAAAGTTCGTCCGCTTTGTCTTGAGTCCGTAGCCCCATGCCATAGTCTCAGCCTGAACCTTACGGAAAGGATTGAACGGTTTGACCTGTTCAAGAGTGGCATCAATGAAATACGGAACTTCCTGAATGGTTCCATCGGCATTGTAATGCAGTTCGGCAGCCGATACGGAACGCTGCTCGGCATGGGCAAAAGTCTTGAGGTGCATTATATCATAATTCAGGCCGAATACGTAGCTCTTGCCCTTATACTCAATGATGCCGGGGTGATTTCCGCGGGTACGTACGGTGTGGTCCATAATGTGACCCTTGTACTCCCATGGACCTTCAGGGCTGTCACTCATTGCATAGCCTATGCCTTCAGGACAGCAGGTCGATGCAAACGCCAGGTAGTAATGCCCGTCATGCTTCCAGATCCACGGACCTTCCTGATAATCCTGAATCTTTGGATGCCTGACAATCGGGCCGGCAAGAGAAATCATATCCTTACCCAACTTGACGCTGTATAGATTCGGGTTGCCCCAGTACATGTATGCCTGACCGTCATTGTCAACCATAACTGTCGGGTCGATATCGTCCCAGTTCTCCTTCTGCCATACCAGCGGTTCTCCTAACGGATCATGCCATGGACCCAATGGAGAATCGGCCTCAAGAACGCCTATTCCATGACCGTGAATAGGACAATACATGTAATATGCGCCATTGGCTTCAACAACCTGTTCAGCCCATGCGCCGTTCTTTCCGTCATAGTACTTGAAGTCATCAAGCGACGCCACAGCGCCGTGATCGGTCCAGTTGACCATATCGTCACTGGTATAAAGCAGCCAGTCAAACATTTCAAAGCCCCTGGCCCCGTCTTCATCATGAGTAGTATACAGATATACCTGACCGTTTATAACTACCGGGGCCGGATCAGCGGTAAAACTGGTCTGGACGAGCGGCATGTTTGCATGATCACCGAACTTCCACCAGTCAAGCTCAAACGGAGCGGGAGTCTCACAACGGAACACCAGATACAGGTCATGCACCCCTTTTATGTCCGAATCAATCTGATATGTAAATGCCGCTGTACGGAAGCCGGCATTGTCTGTATTGACAGGAACGGTACAGAATGGTTTGCCTTCAATACTGTCAACGTAAAATTCGATGGAGCCCCTGCCCTTCTGTGCGCCTACGACAACCACGACCGACTTCTGACCACAGTCTTTAAAATCGACCGAACGTACGCGCAGCCAGTCACCGTCATCAATGTCAGTGACAAAATGGTCAGTACCGGCATGGCGGTCAACCTTCAAGCCGGAAGAAGCGGCTTGGGTTTCACCTTCCACCCTTGAATACGGATCCAAATTTCTGACGGGGGTCTTTACCCCTTCCTTGGTAAACGGAATAAACGGTATGCTGCCGTCTTCGTTGTACTTGAATTCCTCAACGCAAGCCGAACGGTTGTAGCCACCTCCACCAGGAAGACCGCCATTGTGGTAGAACATGAAACTGCGGCCCATAAAATCTATCTGACCGCCATGAATGGTGAAACTGTTCTCGGCCTCGTCCATGATGCGTCCGCGGAATGTCCAGGGACCGTCAACCGACGGTGCTGTGGAATAGCCCATATATTCGGGAACCCCACCTGCAGGATACGTCAGATAATACGTGTCACCATGTTTGGTTACCCAAGGACCCTCTTCGTACTGGGTCATCATTTCATTCTTTCCCTTGGCCCAGTTCATTTTTGACTGCAACGGACCAAAGCATTCCGGATCATGATAGCCGGGCACTTCACGGTAGCCGTCGGCGAACGACACCATATCATCGTTCAGCTGTCCGTACCATAAGCCTTTATTTCCCCAGAACAGATACGCCTTTCCGTCATCGTCGATGAAGACCGTCGGATCAATGAAACCGAATCCTTCAGCCAGAGGTTTGCCTATGGCATCGGTCCATGGTCCTGTAGGACTGTCGGCAACAGCGACAGCAAGTGCATCGCCGCCGCCCGCGATATTGCAGCAAACGTACCAATACCACTTGCCATTACGTTCCACACCTTGCGAAGCCCACGCTCTCTGCCCCTGACGTGCCCACTTGAATACGGCCGTATTGACCTGAGTTCCAAGATACGTCCAGTTGACCATGTCGTCGGTTGAGAAAAGCAGCCAGTCCTTCATGTTGAAGTCACGGTTGCGGCCGTCTTCATCATGGTCTGCAAACATATAAACCTTGTCCCCATATACAAACGGGGCCGGATCGGGCGTGAATATAGTACTGATAACAGGATTCTGCGCTGCAGTACCGGCACAGACAGCCAGCATAAGCGCTGACAGCATTCCTTTGGTTCCCATAAGTGGTTATGATAGTTGTATTACACCTTAAATATTTACGCAATGATGCAAAGATAACCGAAATACTTAATAATTTTGCATTATGAAACTTACAATAATTGGAGCTGGCAACATGGGTGGAGCCACCGCCCGTGGCCTTGTCCGTGCAGGTCATCTGGCCGCCGGAGACATTACGATGGCAGACTTGAATGAAGAAACACTCTCAAAGTTCGCTGCCTCAGGTTTTCAAACCTCAACAGACAACGCCAAGGCCGTAAAAGGAGCCGATACCGTTATCCTGGCTGTCAAGCCATTTCTGGCAGAGCAGGTTGTTGCCGGTTTCAAGGATGCTCTTGAGCCGAACCAGATTCTGATATCCTTTGCAGCCGGCGTTTCAGGCGACACATTGAAGTCATGGCTTGACAACGGCAATGGAGGCCTGAAATGCGGAGCTCTGTTCCTCACAATACCGAACATAGCCATTGAACTCTGCCAGGGCATGACTTTCATCTGCCCGGTGACAGCAACCCAGGCCGAGACTGACAAAGCCGTCAAACTGTTTGAAGGCACAGGCACCAGCCTTATTGTCAACGAAAAGAACCTGTCATCAGGCATGGCCCTGTCATCGTGCGGCATTGCATACGCCATGCGCTACATTCGCGCCGCTGCCGAAGGCGGTGTCGAAATGGGCTTCTACCCCAATCAGGCTGTCCAGATTGTATGTCAGACGGTCCTCGGTGCAGCATCGCTCATCATGGAGCACGGCAGCAATCCTGAGATTGAAATAGACAAGGTGACAACACCGGGCGGATTCACCATCAAAGGTTTGAATGCCATGGAAGCCGCCGGATTCACAGCTGCAGTACAAAGCGGGCTCAAGGCCGGAAAGTAATCACCTTTTCACCCGGAAACAGTGAATCGCATAGTCGTAAAGATAGGAAGCAACGTCCTTACCGGTCCGGACAAGAGCATTGACAAGGATACGATGTCGGCCCTGGTCAATCAGGTGGTTGCACTGAGACAGAAAGGATACCAGGTCATTCTTGTATCGAGCGGTGCCGTTGCATGCGGACGCAGCATGCTCAAAATCAAGGCAAAGCTTGACAGCGTTGAGCAACGCCAGCTGTATTCGGCCGTCGGTCAGGCAAGACTAATGGGCTTGTATCAGGAAATGTTCGGCGAGAAAGGCATAAGTACGGGACAGGTGCTCACCATGAAGGAAAGTTTCTCCACCAGACGTGAATACCTGAACCAGCGCAATTGCATGGAGGTAATGCTGTCATGTGGAGTAATTCCAATAGTCAACGAAAACGACACCATAAGCGTGACCGAGCTCATGTTCACTGACAACGATGAACTGTCAGGACTTGTCGCTACCATGATGGATGCCCAGCAGCTTATCATTCTGTCCAACGTTGACGGAATTTACAACGGCAACCCAAGTGACCCCGGCGTCAGCGTCATACCCGAAATCAGGCCCGGCGATGACATTTCATGCTATATTGGCACGGTTAAAAGCGGGTTCGGCCGCGGAGGCATGCAGACCAAATACAGTATAGCGCGCAAGGTCGCCAGCGAAGGCGTGCGTGTAACCATAGCAAACGGCAAGCGCATGAACATATTGACCGACCTGGTTCTTAAAGGCGGAGCCGATGTTCCCCATTCAGTCTTCATTCCCGCAGAGTCAGGAACTTCAAGTTTCCGCAAATGGATAGCAAACAGTCAGGGATTTGCCAAGGGAAACGTAAGGACCGATGCCGACGCCGCAAAGGTTCTGAAAGGTAAAAATGCCGCCAGTCTGCTGTTGGTAGGTGTTACCGCAGTTGAAGGAGACTTTGAAGAAGGCGACATAATTGCCGTACTCGACCCAAGCGGCAAGCGCATAGCAGTAGGCGTAAGTTCATACAGCTGCGCCGAAGCACTTGCCGCCATGGGCAAACATGACATGCGCCCATTGATACACTACGATTCCTTATTCATTGAATAAACAAATGGAGAACGTCTTTTCTATAGCTAAAAGCGCTGCATACGAACTTGCAATGCTTGATGACAAAACACGCAGCATTCTGCTCAGTGACCTTTCAAAAACCATCATTGCCAATACGGCAACAATACTCAAGGCCAATGAAAAGGATCTGGCCCGTATGGACAAGTCAAATCCGCTATATGACAGACTACAGCTTACAGAAAGCCGTCTGCAGGCAATTGCAGCCGACATGCTTGCTGTAAGCCAGCTCCCATGTCCGACCGGCCGCATACTGGAGGACCGTGTCCTGCCCAATGGCTTGAGACTTAGAAAGACAAGTGTACCATACGGTCTTGTAGGCGTCATCTATGAAGCACGTCCCAATGTGACTTTCGATGTATTCTCAATATGTGTCAAGAGCGGAAACGGCTGCATACTCAAAGGTGGCAAAGACGCTCAGGACACCAACGAGGCCAGCATTGCATTGATCAAGAAGGTCTTGGCAGAACACAATATGAACCCCGATACCGTAACGCTGCTTCCGGCAACGCACGAAGCTGCCGCCGAACTTCTGAATGCAGTGGGGTATGTCGATCTGGTGATTCCACGCGGTTCACGCCGTCTTATTGACTTTGTCCGTGACAACGCCAAAGTACCATGCATTGAAACTGGCGCCGGTGTTGTAAACACGTATTTTGACAAGGAGGGAGACCTTGAACTTGGCAGGCGCATTGTCATGAACGCCAAGACACGCCGTGTAAGCGTTTGCAACGCTCTTGACTGCCTGATTGTACACAGTTCGCGTCTTTCAGAACTTGCATCCCTATGCGAACCGCTCGCCACAAAGAATGTCGAAATTCTGGCCGACGAGCGTGCATTCAAGGCACTTGAAGGCAAATACCCGATGCTCAAACAGGCTGTTTCCAACAGTTTCGGTACGGAATTCATGGACTACAGAATGGCAATACGCACAGTTGACAGCCTTGACGAAGCATTGGAACATATAGGCAAGTACGGTTCCGGCCACAGCGAAAGCATTGTTACCGCAAACGCACAGTCTGCCACCCTTTTCCAACAGAGGGTCGATGCGGCCTGCGTATATGTAAATGCTCCTACCAGTTTTACCGATGGAGCGCAGTTCGGCCTAGGAGCCGAAATTGGTATCAGCACACAGAAAATGGGGGCACGCGGCCCTATGGGACTTCAGGAAATGAATACCTACAAATGGCTTATTGACGGCAACGGACAGATACGTCAGTAACAGGCTGTTCAAAAAAGGAATCTCTTGAGCAGCACCTTGAGCTTATCGACATCGATAGGCTTTGCAAAATGTTCATTCATACCGGCCTCCATAGCCTTTCTGCGATCCTCGTCAAAGGCATTAGCCGTCATTGCAATAATAGGAATTTTTGATATTTCAGTGCCCAAAGCACGAATCTGCCGTGTTGCATCATAGCCGTTCAGTCTCGGCATCTGGATATCCATAAGCACAATATCCCAATCGCCGGACTTTGCATTCCGCATTTGCTCTACCGCTATGTCGCCATCCTCTACTGCAGTTATTATACATCCGTATTCTTCCAGAATTGCAGTGGCAATTTCCCTATTCAGTTCATTGTCCTCTACAAGCATTATCTTCCGGCCTGTAATATCGAAACCGTCATCGCTGTCTTTTGATTTCTCATCGGAATCACTCTCATCCTTTTTCTTAAGGAATTCCTCAAATGTACCCAACAGTTCCGACTGGAACACAGGTTTGGCAATGAAACCGTTGACACCGGCATTTCTTGCTTCCATCTCAATATCCTGCCAGTCATACGCTATCATAATGACAATGGGATGATTGTCAGTCATCCGACAGATTTCACGTGTAAGTTCAACGCCTTCGACATCGGAAAGCATACGGTCAATGATATAGGCATCATACAGGTTGCCTGATTTCGAAGCCTTCTCAATCTTTTTGATGGCATCTTTTCCTGTAACACCCCATTCGCTGCTCATGCCCATTCCCGACAGCATATTGGATATAACCTTGTAATTCAGGGAATCGTTGTTTACGATCAGGACCCTCAGACCCTTGAGTTCCGAAATGCTGACCGTTGCAACCTGTGCATTCTGCAATTTGAAATCAAAGTCAACCGTAACCTCAGTCCCCTTGCCCAGTTCACTTGCTATTCTTATACGGCCATCCATCAAATCGACAAGATTCTTCGTGATAGCCATTCCAAGACCCGTTCCCTGTATGCCCGATACGGTCGATGACTTGTCTCGTGTAAACGGATCGAATATCACCTGAAGGAACTCGTCGCTCATTCCGATACCGGTATCACGCACAGTGAACTGATATGAGGCATAACCTGCCTTTCTGCTTTGTTTCTCCAGAACACTCATTGTGACCGAACCGCCTTTCTGGGTGTATTTTACAGAATTCGACAATAAGTTCAGAAGTACCTGATTGAGTCTGAGCTTGTCACAGATAACGCTTTCATGTCTGATATCCAGGGCTTTGACATGGAAATCAAGCTGCTTTGATTGCGCACCCTGCTGAATGATATCGGACAGGTAATGTATTATGTCTGACAGATTCTCCGGCTTGACTTCTATATTGACCTTGCCGGACTCAATGCGGCTCATGTCAAGCACATCATTGATAAGTGATAGCAGGTGCTTTGAAGAACGGTCTATCTTTCCGAGATAATCCTCAACCTGATCCATCCTGTCAATATGCGACAATGCCAATCCCGTATATCCTATGATTGCATTCATAGGCGTACGAATGTCATGGCTCATGTTGTTCAGGAATGTCGTCTTTGCACGGTTGGAACTCTGAGCCATTGACAAAGCCTGCTGAAGCTGTTCCTGACGCTGTTTTTCAAGACGCAGTTCCTCGCTGACATCCATAAAGGCAGCCAGAACGTGATACTCGTCTATTCCCTTGATGACATGACCGCGGAAAGTTCTCTTCATGCCACCATGTATCTCTCTTATCTGGAATGTAAAATGCCCCTCCTTCCTGATGCGGCTGGACACATAATCCTTATCAGTAAACTTGAGTATGAGGTCCCTGTCATCGGGATGCACATGTTTGTTTATGAAATCCATCATATCGGCTCTGGATCCGGGGAAATGCATGAATTCAGAGAATATATGATTCATATGGAGAACCTCTATCGATTCCTCAATAAGGTCAATGAAATAGGCAGAATCGTAGGTACTGAGGAAGTAGTCAAGCAAATGCTTCTGTTCAGACAACTGCTTGTTGACAGACTGTGTCATTGTCAGTGCCCTCTCCAACTGGCCCTGCAGTTCAAACCTGTCGCGGCCCAAGGCATCAATACGGCTGAAGCCAAGCGATATGACGGCGACGCTTCCGTCCTCATGGCGTGAAAGAACGTAAGAAGTCACCGTGGTCCACAACTCGCCTTTGGTCATTGACGACTTGTACGAGTATGACCTTTTATCTTCTTTCTCGAACAATTTTCTGACATAGTCCAGATCGCTCAGTTTTGTAAAGAAATCGTTGGCATCGCCTTCGTTCGCCTTTGCAAACTCCCAGATAGCCTTGCTGTATGAGATTGATTCCCCTACTTTACCGGTCTTGTAAACATCTGTCTCCTTGATCACCTTTATAAGTCCGGCATCGACATCAACCACGAACAAGGCAATGTAATCATCCAGCATCTTCCGCTGAAGACGGCTGGTTATAAGTTCGAGATCCTTTTCTGCGAAACCGATTGCAACCACATCCTCACTGATTTGCGAAATCGCCATAACATTCCAGAAAGTAGCCCCGTCAATCTGGACACGGAACTCCACCGAATACGATTGCATTTGAGTCAGTTTGCGGCGGATGGTATTGAAATCCAGTTCATCTGCAACAAGTCTCCGGTCCGGTTCAAAGACAACCTGATTGACGAAAAACGATGTGGCTTTTGAGAAATCCGGCAATTCAAGTCCCTGACCGATGATGTCCTCATCCATCTTTACCGTGATGTAGGTATCATCGTTCAAATGTACCAAATGGAGAATCTTGTATGACTTTGCAAGGTGCTCGATGAGTTTGTTGGTTTCTATGTTTCTTTTTTCATCCTTTTCATGTTCCGCCATATTTGCGGAAATGTCTTCAAGAATCAAAAACGCGCAATTGTCTTCATCGGCACGTGAAACTGAACACAAGAATGTATGAACACTGGAATTCTTTACGGCACGGAACTGGAATTCGAAACCGGCGGCATTCTTCAGAGCCGCACCCATGTATTCTGCAGAAAGTTTTTCCGCTACCGCGATTTTATCGTCAGGATGGACATAATTCAGACATGTTCCCAAAGCAAGGGTATAGCCTTTTGTCTTTTCAGTACCCAATTCCAGAAAACTGTCATCTTTCAGAATCCTGACCGTCCGGTCGGTCAAATTGCACTTGTATATGGCCACCCTTGTCTGCATATCATTTTGCCGTAGTTGCCGTAAAGTTATGCAATATTTGGCACAGGACAAACTTTTTGGATAAAAGTTGACCACACGGCCATACCACTGGCAGAATTACCTGCAAAAAGACAGCAATTCCCTATACAGTCGCTGTACCGGCAAGCCAACCACATTGAAGTACGAGCCTTCAATTGAAGACACGCCTATGTACCCTATCCACTCCTGTATTCCGTATGCACCGGCTTTGTCATACGGAGAAAAACGTTCTATATACCAGTCTATCTCCTCATCGGACAGTCTGTCAAAAATCACCTTGGTAGTCACCGCAAAACTGCGGCTCCGCTCCCTGGTGGCAATAGTTACTCCGGTAATGACCTCATGACTGCGCCCACTCAGAATATGGAGCATTTCCGAAGCCTCCTCCCGGCTGTGGGGTTTGCCCAGCACACGTTCACCGGCCAGGACAACGGTGTCGGCAGTTATAAGAAGTTCATCGGCCGCAAGTGCCTCTAGATATGCCTTTGACTTGCTTTGTGAAATATGGAGCGGAATATCCTGACCTTTCAGACCTTCAGGCCACGATTCGTCGATTCCATCCATGACACGTGTAGTAAACTCCAGTCCAAGTCCGGCCAGCAGTTCCCTTCTGCGCGGCGAATTCGACGCCAGCACTATTCTATAATCGGCAAGCTGTTCCATCACCATCCGAAGGCTTGCGAATCGGACAGCCAGAGACCCTGCACCTTCATCACCTGTTCCACGACATCGCGTACACAGCCCCGACCTCCGTCAATTGGCGATATATACCGTGACAATGCCTGAATCTCGGGACATGCATCGGCAGGACAGCACGGAAGGCCGCATTTCTTCATTACCTCATAATCGGGAATATCATCACCCATGTACAGCACCTGTGATGCATCAAGACCGTTGCGTGTCAGGAAGTCATCCCAGTCCTGTATCTTGACCTTTGACGCTATGTAAACATCCTGTTCCGGAATACCCAGCGCAACGAAACGCCTTCTCAGAGACTGCACTCTGGCTCCTGTTATTATGCCTATCTTCAAGCCTTTCTTCACTGCAAGCTGCAGAGAATAGCCATCCTTTACATTGACGGTGCGCACCGGATCACCAGTTTCGGAAAGATCCATGACCGTTGTGCTCAACACGCCGTCAACATCGAACACCAGGGCTTTGATGCGGGTCAGATCGTAATTTATCATATCAGATTACCGTTTGTTGTCGTAGTCATTCCGGCCTTTCAGGATATCGGCCGATATGAGTCTGTAAAGTTCAAGCCATTCAGGTTTTGTTGCCAGCAGTTCTTCATGCATATCCATTACACGGCGGTCACCGCGTGCAGCCGGACCGGTCTGTGACCTGCCGGGAGAGAGCACGAGAGCCTTGTCAACCATCTCTTTGAGCAATGGAGCCATAATGTCGAATGGCAAGCCTACATCCTTAAGTATATGCTCTGAAATTGTCATCATGCGGTTTGCGAAGTTGGTGGCGAAAACGGCAGCCAGATGAAGCCTTCCCCGCTGACAGGAGTCAAATTCCGTAACACTGGTGGAAATGGCAGATGCCATAGCATGCAGCAAAGCCATAGTCGCGCTGTCGGATGCCTCAAGAAACAGAGGCAGTCTGTCACGTTCAGGAATCTTGCCTTTTGTGAATGACTGCATCGGATAGAACACGCCACACCGTCCTGCACCGGCATCGGTCCACACGGACATTGGCACGCTGCCTGAAGTATGCACAAAAACAGCATCCGGACAGGAACGGACAATATCTGGAGCAAGGCCCAGCAGCGCATCATCGCTCAGCATGACCAAATACACGTCGGACTGCGGTATCTCCGACAGGCTGTCAACTGCCACAGCGCCGACCTTCTCGGCAAGGACTGCCGCGTTTTCAATTGTCCGGCTGAATACCGATGCTATAGTGTAACCGGCGTCCGCCAGCAGAACGCCCAGCGAACTGGCTACATTGCCAGCGCCCACCAACGCTATTTTCATATCAAGTTCCGCTTTCAGAATTTTTCAGAATGTACCTTTGTCCATTCTATCTTTTCATCCTCATACGGCTTGCGCTCCTGGTTCTTGTAACCGAAGCCGATTATACACAACGGCTCAAAGCCATCCGGAATGCCAAGCAGTTCAGACAGCACCTTGCCGGCAGGAGTGCCATCGGCCTGGGTACGGCCGCGCATCTGGGTCCAGCAACTGCCCAGACCAAGATCCTGAGCCTGAAGCTGCATGAATGTAGCTGCTATCGAGCAGTCCTCTATCCAGCAGTCGGTCTTGGAAACATCGGCCACAACCACAACGGCAAATACACATTCGGCAAGGAACCCGGAACCCATTTCTCTGGCTACCGACAGTTTTCCGAGCATATTTGCGTCCTCGACTGTAATGAATTCCCATGAACGGGTATTCTTTGATGACGGTGCAATAAGTGCCGAACGCAATATCAGACGTTTTTGCTGTTCATCAAGTTTCTGCTCCGTGAACTTGCGCATACTGCGGCGGTTTGCTATGAGAGTACTGAAATTTTCCATAAACAATTATTTTATGCGAAAGTAGCAATAAAACGGCAGTTTCCATACTTTAGCACTGTTTTTCACGTTATAATCATATATGTACGGACACACCCGCAAGGTATCAGCGCTTATTCTGGCATGCACGCTGCTGCACGCCACACCGGTCTGCGCACGCAGGATCTATGCATACGGCACCGTACGCGATGAAAACGGCCTGCCGGTAGAACTGGCGACGGTCAATGACGAGCGCACCCTGCAATCGGGCCTTACCGACCTGAAAGGCTGTTACGGACTGCACATAAACACAGCCGATGACACCGTGCGTCTGACAGTGCGCATGATAGGGTACGAGACCAGCCGGAAAAAGATTGCGGCAAACAGCGACACCGTGCGTGTCGATATACTCCTCCCGTCAAGAAACTACGCAATCGGCGATGTTGAAATACGCTCGACGCACAGACAGTCAGGCGCCATGCAGGAAATCGGCGCCGAAGGACTCAAGTTCGCTCCCAGCGCAAGCGGAGCGGCCGTAGAATCGATAATCGCCACACAGGCAGGAGTGAGCAGCCACAACGAACTGAGCAGCCAGTATTCCGTCCGTGGAGGCAACTTTGACGAGAACAGCGTATATGTGAACGGAACCGAGATATTACGTCCGCAGCTTGTCCATTCCGGGCAGCAGGAAGGGCTTAGTTTCATCAACCCGGACATGACCGGTTCCATAAGATTCTCAACTGGAGGCTTCGGAGCAGAATATCAGGACCGTATGTCATCTGTTCTTGACATAACATACCGCCGCCCCAGACAGTTTGAGTACAACCTTATGGCCAGCATGCTTGGCGGCAGCATATATGCAGGAACCGGCAATGACAGGTTCAGCATATCCGGCAGCATACGTTACAAGACAACCTCATACCTTCTTGGAACACTCGACACGAAAGGCGAATACAAACCGGATTTTCTTGATTTCCAGACTTATGCATGCTGGACTCCCGGCAATGGATGGGACATGTCACTCACAGCCAACGCCGCCCGCAACCATTACCGTTTCACGCCGGTTGACAGAAATACCAGTTTCGGAACTTCCGAAGACCCCCACCAGTTCAAGGTCTATTACGATGGCTGGGAAAACGATGAATTCAATACCTCGACCATAGCCTTGGATATCAGGAAAACTCTGGGCAACAGCCTGTACCGTCTTAACGCATCGGTCTTTGACAGCGGTGAGAAAGAGTCGTACGACATTCTGAGCCAATACTGGTTGGATATGGTGCAGACAGGCGCCGGTCAGGCTGTTGGAAGTTTCCTGCAACATGCACGCAACAGGCTTCACACCAATGTGTCGGCCATATCGTTCAAAGCCAGTCACAGCGCTGCTGCCGCAGGTAACATTGACTGGGGACTGGAATACCGGCATGAAAACGTGAAGGACCACACCTGGGAGTGGGAATTGCGCGATTCGGCGGGATACACCATGCCAAATGTACAGGAAGGACCGCTCGGCATATTTTCAGCACTGCGTTCCGACCAGAATGAAAGCAGTTCGCGCATATCGGCATTCATACAGGACACATACCGTTTGACTACCGATGCAGGACTGTTTGCGCTGAATGCCGGAATCAGGACATCATGGTGGAGCTGGAACGGCCGGACCACGGCAAGCCCCCGCATGCTTGTCTCATACCAGCCGTCTTTCAATGACGACCTTATATTCCGCTTTTCGGCCGGAATCTACCATCAGGCACCATTCTACAAGGAATTCAAGGACACGGCAACCGAGGGACGGTCATCGGTGATAAAGCTCAACAGGGACATTGAATCACAGCGTTCAATCCAGTTCGTTCTTGGCGGTGACTATGACTTCACAGTCTTTAACCGTCCCTTCAAATTCACCGCCGAACTTTACTACAAGAAACTTGACAGACTCATCCCGTACACTCTTGACAATGTAAGGATTGTTTATAGTGGCGAGAATTCATCGCATGGTTATGCGACCGGCCTTGACATGAAACTTTTCGGAGAATTTGTTCCCGGCACGCAATCGTGGCTTACGTTCTCGCTCATGGATACAAAGGAATGCATTGCCGGCCGATGGATGCCAAGGCCCACAAGCCAGCGATATAGTATATCGCTCTATTTCTCCGATACATTCCAACGCCACGACCGATGGAACATGACACTTAGATGCGCTCTGGCCGATGGCCTGCCCTTCTCCGCCCCGGACAGGCCCGATTTCATGTTCCGCGCACCGGCATACAGGCGCGTTGACATCGGGCTGTCATACAAGATACTTGACAGTTCAACCCTGGCCCATGTCTATGGAAAGCGGCCGCTCATGGGCGATATATGGCTCGGAGCCGATTGCCTGAACCTGATTGGAGTCAACAATGTAAATTCATATTACTGGATAAACGATATTGCCGGAACTCAGTATGCAGTTCCGAACTACCTTACCGGACGGCAGCTGAACATTCATATTTCACTGTCACTTCCACAACTTTGACCGCTTTAATCCGCATCGGTTGAAAACTATTCGCACGCACTCTTTTTTTTATAAGGTGAAAAGAGTACCTTTGCACGTTTTTGATTTGAAAGGGTCAAGACCGCTGACATCAACCGTTGTCAGGTGCTTTCAAAAAGAGCATGAACATTACTAACATTATAAAAACTCATTTTTATGAAACCTACACACATTGAGCATCTCGGCATTGCCGTTACCTCACTTGAGGAGACCATCCCTTTCTTTGAATTCCTTTCAGGCAGCAAGTGCTACAGCATTGAAGAAGTTGCAGACCAGAAGGTAAAGACCGCTTTCTTCAAAGTCGGCCAGACCAAGATCGAGCTTCTTGAACCCACCTGCCCCGAATCGACCATCGCCAAGTTCATAGAAAAGAACGGTGGCCGTGGCGGTATCCACCACGTTGCCTTCAACGTCGAGAACGCCGCCGAGGCTCTGAAGGAAGCCGAAGCATTCGGCATCAAGCTTATCGACGCACAGCCACGCAAGGGCGCTGAAAACCTGATGATCGGTTTCCTGCATCCGAAGAACACCTGCGGTGTGCTGACTGAAATTTGCGAACAACCAAAATAACATAAAACGGAAATGGAAAACAGCAAACTCCAGAAGCTGGTGGAAAAGCGCGCCGAGGCTCTTGCCGGCGGCGGCGAAAAGGCTATTGAGAAGCATCACGCAAAAGGCAGTTTCACTGCCCGCGAGCGCATAAACATGCTTCTTGACGAAGGCTCATTTGAAGAGATTGACATGTTCCTTACCCATCGCTGCAACGATTTCGGTATGGAAAAGAAAGTGTTCCTGGGCGACGGCGTTGCCGTAGGTTCAGGTACAATTGACGGACGTCTGGTATTCGTATTCGCACAGGACGCCACCGTAATCGGCGGCTCACTGTCAGAAACCATGGCCCAGAAGATATGCAAGGTCATGGACATGGCCATGAAGCTGGGCGCACCGATCATCGGTCTCAACGACTCGGGCGGCGCACGTATCCAGGAAGGCGCATGCGCACTTGCAGGCTATGCCGAGATATTCGAGCGCAACATCCTTGCATCGGGCGTAGTTCCCCAGATTTCAGTCATCTTCGGCCCCTGCGCCGGCGGTGCAGTTTACAGCCCCGCACTGACTGACTTCATCATGATGACCGAGCAGAATTCATACATGTTCATCACCGGTCCTAAGGTAGTAAAGAGCGTTACAGGCGAAGACGTTACAGTCGAGCAGCTTGGCGGTGCCAAGGTACACGCCACCAAGTCGGGCGTAACCCATTTCGTAGCAGCCACCGAAGAGGAGGCCGTCGCCGAAATCCGCCGTCTTATCAGCTTCATCCCGCAGAACAACATGGAAGAGGCTCCGAAGATTGAGTGCACCGATGACCCCGCACGTCTTGAGGATGCCCTCAACGACATGGTTCCGGCCGGTCCCAACAAGCCATACGACATGAAGAACATAATCTACTCAATTGTAGATAACGGAGACTTCATGGAAGTGCAGAAGGATTTCGCCAAGAACATAATCTGCGGTTTCGCACGTTTCAACGGCCGCTCTACCGGTATCATCGCCAACCAGCCCAGCTGGCTTGCAGGTGTACTGGACTGCGACGCTTCACGCAAGGCTGCACGTTTTGTTCGTTTCTGCGACGCATTCAACATTCAGATTCTTACCCTGGTTGACGTACCGGGCTTCCTTTGCGGTACCGGTCAGGAATACGCCGGCATCATTGACCACGGAGCAAAGCTCATGTTCGCATACGGCGAGGCTACTGTTCCAAAGGTAACCGTAACCATCCGCAAGTCTTACGGCGGTTCACACATCGTGATGAGCTGCAAGCAGCTTCGCGGCGACCTGTGCTACGCATGGCCGAATGCCGAGATTGCAGTAATGGGTGCCAGCGGTGCCGTTGGCGTTCTTGAAGCCAAGGCCCTCAAGGCAATCGAAGACCCAGAAGAGAAGAAGAAGTTCATTGCCGAAAAGGAGGCCGAGTACAAGGACAAGTTCGCTTCACCTTACCAGGCAGCCAACCGCGGTTATATTGACGATGTAATTGAGCCACGCTTCACACGTGCACGCGTTGTACGCGCATTCGAGCAGCTGCAGACCAAGCGTCTGACCAACCCGCTCAAGAAGCACAGCAACATTCCACTCTAAAGAAAGACAGCTATGACAGCATTATTGGTTAATGGACAGACATGGCTGGTCACAGGAGTGGGATTCGGAATGGTAATCCTCCTGCTCATCGTGCTCATCTTCATCCTTAAGGGACTGGGTGCAGTTGTCAGCAACATCACCGCCCCCAAGGCTCCGAAGGCTGCCGCCAAGGCTGCACCCGCAGTCCAGGCTCCGGCAGTCAAGGCCGACAAGGAATCCGATGAGATGCCGGTTGCAGCCATCGCAATGGCACTGCACCTGTATTTCAACGGAGTTCATGATGAAGAGCCCACACAGATCACCATCAAGAATGTAGAGCGCCGCTATTCCCCATGGAATTCCAAGCTCTACGGCATGAATAACTTGCATCGTTAATATTAAAGACAAATGAATTGCAGTGCAAGCCGAATACAGAAGAGTTCACTCTTATGTTGAGGCGCCGCCTGCAATCTATTAAATTGAAAATTTAATGAAAGAATTCAAATTCACAATAGACGGCAAGCAGTACACTGCAGCCGTCAATGAACTTGAGGACAACTTTGCCGAAGTGACAATCGACGGCAAGTCCTACAAGGTCGAAATCGAGAAAGAAGAAGCTCCTGCAGCCGCAGCTGTACGCCGTCCGGCAGCAGCCGCTCCCGCAGCAGCCGCACAGCCGGGTGGTCTGATGACCGTAAAGTCACCGCTGCCAGGTTCAATCATGAAGGTTCTGGTTGCAGCCGGCAAGGCTGTCAAGAAGGGCGATGTCCTTCTGACCATGGAATCAATGAAGATGGAAAACAACGTATGCGCCGAAGCCGACGGTACAGTCAAGGCCATTTTCGTTGAACCCGGAAAGAACGTCATGCAGGACGACAAGCTTCTTGAAATTGAAACAGTTGCAGTCGCAGCTGCTCCCGCAGCCGCTCCCGCTCCCAAGGCAGCACCTGCTCCGGCAGCAGCCCCCAAGGCTGCAGCCAAGGCTGAAGTTCCCGCCGGCGGTTTCAAGGTAGTAAGCCCGCTGCCAGGTTCAGTAATCAAGGTTATGGTTTCTGAAGGTCAGGACGTGAAGAAGGGTGACACCCTGCTTACTCTTGAAAGCATGAAGATGGAGAATGCCATCAAGGCAGAACAGGACGGAAAGGTAACAAAGATCGTCGTAAGCGCAGGACAGTCAGTCATGCAGGAGGACGTTCTCATGGTTCTCGGATAATCAGATAATATTGATATGGAAGATATTATCAGATTTTTTGGAAGCATGGGCTTCATGAACATGACCTGGCAGCAGGGACTGATGATAATACTCAGTTTCTTCCTGCTCTACCTGGCCATCAGGAAGCAGTACGAACCGCTGCTGCTCCTGCCCATAGCTTTCGGTATGCTCCTGACGAACCTGCCGCAGGCCGGCATGTTCCACAACGACCTGTGGGTTGCGTTCCTTGATGCAAACAGCCCCGCTTACCACAGTTATGGCACCATAATGAAGGAAGGCGGTCTGCTTGACATTCTCTACATTGGTGTCAAGGCCGGTATCTATCCGTGCCTTATCTTCATGGGCGTAGGCGCCATGACCGATTTCGGTCCTCTGATTGCCAATCCCAAGAGCCTTCTGCTCGGTGCAGCCGCACAGCTGGGTATCTTCATTACCTTCCTTTGCGCCAACTGGATGGGCTTCACACCCGCCGAAGCAGGTTCAATCGGTATC
>JAZUFX010000070.1:0-31389 GCA_045640885.1 Bacteroidaceae bacterium
GAAAAGGCAAAGGTTGAAATTGAAGGCGAAGACTTCCGCGAAGGTCTGTCGGCCGTAATCTCGGTAAAGGTTTCGGAGCCTCAGTTCGAAGGCCAGACAAAGACCAAACTCGGCAACAGCGAAGTTGCCGGAGCCGTACAGCAGGCTGTAGGCGAAGCTCTTGCATACTATCTTGAAGAGCACCCCAAGGAAGCGAAGATGATTGTCGACAAGGTCATTCTTGCCGCCCAGGCACGCGTCGCAGCACGCAAGGCCCGTGAAAGCGTACAGCGCAAGAGCCCGCTGTCAGGAAGCGGTCTTCCCGGCAAACTTGCAGACTGTTCAGACAAGGATCCCGCCAACTGCGAGCTGTTCATTGTCGAGGGAGATTCCGCAGGCGGTTCTGCAAAGCAGGGACGTGACCGCCACACCCAGGCAATTCTGCCGATACGCGGTAAGATTTTCAATGTTGAACGCGTAATGTGGCACAAAGCCTTCGAGCATGAAGAGGTCAACAACATAATCCAGGCCCTTGGCGTCCGCTTCGGACTTGATCCGACCGATTCAAAGGCAGCAAACTATGACAAACTTCGTTACTATAAAGTCATAATAATGACCGATGCCGATGTCGACGGTTCACACATCGACACCCTTATCATGACACTGTTCTTCCGCTACATGCCGGAGCTCATCGAACAAGGACATCTGTACATTGCCACACCTCCACTCTACCTGTGCACAAAGGGCAAGGTCAAGGAATTCTGTTACGATGACGTACAGCGCCAGCGATTTATCGACACCTACGGTGGAGGTCTTGAGCAGAACATCGTCACCCAGCGTTACAAAGGTCTGGGTGAGATGAATCCGGAACAGCTTTGGGAGACCACAATGAATCCCGAGAACCGCCTGCTCAAGCAGGTGCACATACAGGATGCAGCCGAAGCCGACCATATTTTCTCCATGCTGATGGGTGAAGATGTCGGCACCCGCCGCGAATTCATTGAACGCAACGCAACTTATGCAAACATCGATGCCTGAGGCATCTATGTTTACACAAGTTGCATAATCCTTATTTTAATTTGCCACAGGCAAATGCGCTTCGCTTGGCCGCCCTCCGGGACGGCTCAAAAATACAGGGCTCAAGATTTTGAGCCCTGTATTTTTGCATAAACAATCCGATAGGGGACAAAAAAAGGTCGGAGAAAACTCCAACCTAAGCGACACGAATAAGAAAGGACCTGTCAGGCCAGCTTTGCTATGTAAGCGCAGAGCTTTGACTTCAGATTGGCGGCCTTGTTCTTGTGAATGAGCTTGGTCTTAGCCATCTTGTCAAGCATCTTCTGCACTTTCGGGAATGCAGCTGAAGCCTCTTCCTTGCTGGTCATAGCGCGGAGTGAACGGACTGCGTTACGCATTGTCTTAGCGTAGTAGCGGTTGTGAAGTCTGTTCTTCTCGCTCTTTCTCATTGCCTTCAAGGCTGACTTGTGATTTGCCATTATCTTTTCTGTTATTTGTTTCTATTTGTAGCGTGTATGAGAGTCGAACTCATCTTGCAAGAATGAAAATCTTGAGTACTAACCGATATACGAACACGCCATCAGTCCTGTATAGCCAGGCGGCTTGCCTTTTAAGCGGTTGCAAAAGTAGCCACTTTTTTTGACCTGCCAAACATTATGAAGATTTTTTTTCTAATTTCGCCGAAAAGAGGAATAGAAAAGATATGCTCCAGTCAGAGCAGGGAATAGTATTGGCATCGGTCCGTCACAACGACAGGACAAGCATCCTGAAGGTGTTCACACGCACCCATGGGATGGTCTCTTTTATATTTCATCTTGGACAGTCTGCAAAAAACGCAGCCAGGAACAGTTTGCAGCAGCCACTGACCAGGATTGAATTCCAGACCGACTACAAGCCAAGTGCCACTCTTCTGGGAATAAGGGAAATCAAGAACCGATATCCCTATTCAAGCATAATGTTCAGTCCGGTAAAAAGCGCAATAGCGCTCTTTGTATCGGAGTTCCTGAGCCACGCCCTCATGGACGAGCAATGTAACCCTAGAATGTATTCATTCCTTGAAGAAAGCCTGGAATGGCTGGACTCCACACCTGAAAGCAAATGTGCAAACTTCCACATAGCCGTCATGCTGGGCACGGCTGCAGCCCTGGGAATAAGTCCAGATGTCACCGGATACAGAGCGGGAGCACTGCTTGATATGAGAGAAGGCTGCTTTACCATGCAGCCCGAGCACACCGATTTTGCCGATGCCGCAACCAGCGCCGTCATTGCCAATATCCTGCAATGCAGTCTGGACGGAACGAAAGACGCGCCACTCAATCATGAGCAGCGCGTCCTGATATTACGCACTCTGAATAATTATTTCCGTCTGCATATTCCCATGTTCCCCCAGTTGGAATCCATTTCCGTACTGGCCGATGTCTTTGCCTGAGCCGATGCGTTGCATCAGTTTCTCAAGGTTTCGAACATACTTATATCCTTTCTGGTGCGGTTAACGGCGGGTGACGATTCAATGGCGTCAATCAGCATTGCATTGTCAAGATCATCATCACTGAGCGTAAACAATGACAGAAGCTTGCGGTTCACATCGGCTGTGCCGTATATGCCATGCATGTATGAGTCGAGATTATCATCATCTATCATCGGTATGCCTTCTATTCCAAAGCCTGTGGCCAGGACTGCAATCTTGATTTCATCATCAAGAGATTCGTCAATGGCAACACCCCAAATGACCTCAATATTCCGATCCTCAAACTTCTCCATGAAACGGCGTACGTCATTGATTTCATCAAGCATCAGTTCTTTACCCTCACCTTGACCATGATAGATATTGAACAGTATTTTGCTGGCTTTGAATATATCATTATTGTACAGCAACGGTGAATGAAGAGCGGCTTCAAAGGCCTGGTTTATGCGATTGTCACCGCTGGCCTTGCCCTCGCTCATTATTGCAATTCCACCGTTTGACAGAATCTTTTTCACATCGCGGAAGTCAAGGTTTATTATACCATGGCATGTAATCAGTTCCGCAATGCTCTTTGTAGCCGTGGTCAAAGTCTCATCAGCCTTGCGGAATCCTTCTTCAAGACTCATCTTTGGGAAAATCTCCAGAAGTTTCTCGTTGCTGATTACAAGCAGTGCATCTACATTTTGGGAAAGTTCATAAACTCCCTTGAGTGCCTGCTTGATTTTTGGCCGCATCTCAAATTTGAACGGTATGGTCACAATGGCCACCGTCAGCATACCCATTTCCTTGGCTACGCGGGCTATTACAGGAGCTGCACCGGTTCCAGTACCTCCACCCATTCCTGCAGTAATGAACACCATCTGGGTGTCATCCTTGAACTGTGCGCGTATGTCTTCGATGCTCTCTTCGGCTGCCTGACGCGCAACTTCCGGGTCATTTCCGGCACCAAGCCCCCTGGTGGTTTCACGACCCAACTGCAGTTTCAGTGGAATCTGCGAATTGGCCAGTGCCTGCTGGTCTGTATTGGCAACAACGAATACAACGTCGTGTATGCCCTCCTTGAACATATTGCCGACAGCATTACCACCACCGCCACCAACACCGATAACCTTTATTATCTTTCTTGATTCCGTGGGGAAATCAAACGGGAGAACCTCGTTCTCTTCAAATTCCCTTATCTGGTCATTCATAATCCATAAAATTAAGTCAAACTTCCGTTACTTACCCTGGAGATAATTTTCGCCGGTCTCAATTGCTCTCTGCAACAGTTTCATGAAAGCCGACACCTTCTTGGCAGGCTTTTGTGGCGCGTCATCTTGCCCAACCGTTGCGGACGCAAGTTCCTGTTCCCTTTTCTGGCGTGCAAGTTCCTGTTCCTGTCTGTCACGTTCAACCTGAGCGTTCTCACCGTCAACGGTAAATATGCTCTGCATCTCCATTTTCTGGAGCTGTCCAGGCGTCATTTGTTCAATGGCGTCCATCTTGGGCTGTACGCTATTCACGGTACAGCAATTCTCGTTGCCCATTGCCATAACCGCCAGCAGACCCATCTGGGAACCGTCATTCTTGTTCCAACTGGGCTCGCTCCAGTTTACACCGACAACAGGCTCGGTAATGAAACGCACCTTCTTATCAGGCATAAGAGCCGAGAATACCTGCTGCAAGCCTGCCAGTCTTGAACCGCCTCCGGTAATCACCACTCCAGAGCCCAATTTGTCAGAATAGCCTGAATCGCTGATTCTTGCCACGACATTGCGGACGATTTCCTCGTTACGGGCACCAATAATATCGCCAATCTCTTCAATTGTGCGCTGCTTCCCTGAAAGTTCTATCGTCTGCTGGGCATCCACTGTCTTTGTCATATTGCAAAGACCATACGTACGCTTAAGCATCTCGGCACTTTCCCGTTCAATGCCGAGAACGGCAGCCAAATCCTTTGTAATGAGTGCGCTGCCAAGTGGAATAACACGCAAATATCTCAACAGGCCATTCTTATAGACCGATACCGTAGTGGTATCGGCACCATAGTCAATCAAAGCACAGCCCTGCTGACGCTCCTCTTCTGTCAAAGCTATCCGCGCCTGTGCTATTGGTGACACGAATCCGTCAAGAATTTCAATCTGCGCCGTTGCAAAGCACTGCGCCATAAATTCCGCAACAGGGCATGAAATCACCACATTCATGAAATTACACCTGATACTTTGGCAAGCCACGCCCACAGGATCCGTCTCAGTAGCCTTTCGACCGTCAATCACATATTCCTGTGCCTCATGGACCAAAGTCACTAATGAATCGGCATCAAGCACCTCATCGGCTCCGTACATCCCGTCAACCATTTCGGCATCGATAACCGTTTCCGTTTCAAAACTGCGTTCCACCACACTGGGTATTGTACGCAAGGTCCGGGCATTGTAGCCCAGGAACACTTTTTCGATATGTGATTCCAGAACACTGTCAAGTCTTGAAATCACGGTAGCAATAGCGTTTGCAGTGCGGTCCATATTATAGACTGCACCATGCCTGATGCATGACTCCACAGGAGTCCATGCGTAGGCTAGAACTTCAAGAGACCCATCGGTATTGACACGTCCGGCCACACCCGAGATTTTCGAGGATCCAAGTTCTACTGCAACAATTGTTTTTTCCATATCCAATATCTGTTATTGTTTTTTTCTGCAAACCACCTGGCCTTTATAAGCGACACTGATTGATGAATATTTATTCCAGCCTATTTTGTCCAAGCCCTTGTCATAAAAGTTTCTCAAGCGGTCAAGCTTGCTTTGAAAATCCTCCATGCCCCCCAATTCCAGAATATGCGAGCCAACTCTTGGCACAATCTGCACCTGTCCTTTCGCTGTGATGTTTATCTGTTCTGTCTGAGCCTTCCAGAATCCATCGGAATCTATGATTTGCAATAGTTCGAGCAACGGTCCTGATGCCGTGCTGCGGCTCACGTTTCCTGTCACGACAGGAACATTCACTGCAATCCCGCGGCATGGCAGAATACTGCCGTTTTCATCAATGTAAAAATCTTGGCCAAGATTGCCCCGCACCCTTGCAATTGGCATTTTGCTTGTTATGTCAATTCTAAGATATCCGGCCGATGTCAGATAGCACTGGGCTGTTCTGATAAACGGATGACGGCGCAATACCGTTTCCATACTGTCAAGAAGCAGCTCATCTGCAGGTTTGCCGGTAGGATCAAGCCAATTATCCTTAAGCATATCCATGACCATTGAATTATTTACCGTGCCACATTCCACACTGTCCTTCACAACCAATGTCACGCCCTTGCACTTGCCGGGCACGCCGTTCCTGACATAAGCCATCACTATCCCGAACACCATGTACAGCGATAGCAGCACAGCAACTGTTATGGTCAGCACTTTCTTCACTTTTTCAATATATCTGTAATTGTTTCAACGTAATCTTCAAGATTACCGGCTCCAACGGTCAACAGCACCTGTATTTCATCCTTCATGGAAGCAATCAGTTCAGGAACGCTGTCTTTTGCCACAATTCCCTTGAAAACTCCGGGTTTCATTTCATCGGCAATAATCTGACTGGTAACGCCAGGAATGGGCTGCTCGCGGGCAGGATATATCTCTGTCAGCCATACATCGTCAAAAAGAGACAATGCCTGTGCGAAATCCTTGTAGAAGTCCCGTGTACGAGTATACAGATGCGGTTGGAATATTGCCGTAATCTTTCGGTCTGCATAAAGCTGCTTGAGCGACAGAGCACACTGACGCAACTCTTCCGGATGATGGGCGTAATCGCTCAGATAAACCTTTTCCGGAGTTCTCAGGTGAAAGTCAAAACGGCGGTCACAGCCACGGAAGTTCTTTATCCCCTCCTTTATCTCCTGCGCTGTTGCACCACTCATCTGAGCCATGGCCATTGCTGCGACCGCATTCTCAACATTGATCGGAATGGGCACCCCAAGTTCAACATCGCTTATATTACCAAGAGGCGATATGAAATCGAATACCAGATCACCATTTCCAGTGCGTATGTCAGCAGCATGGAATTCGCCCTCATCACGACTGTAACTGTGTACCTTGACACCTTGCTGCAAATCAAATTCCAATTTATCCTCAAGTCCCGTATGCAACAGGATGTCACCGCCTGCACGGACAAGAGCCAAATATTTTGAAAAGCTCTCCTTGTAGGCCTCGTATGTGCCGTAAATGTCAAGATGGTCAGCATCGACAGCCGTCACAACCGTGCGCAAAGGGGTGAGGTTGTGGAATGAGCGGTCAAATTCATCGGCCTCTATGACAACACGTTCACTTGACGCACTGGTCATCAGATTACTCTGAGTATTCTTGAGAATACCTCCAAGAAATGCATTGCATCCTTCCTTGCTGCCGTTCAGTATGAATGCCAGCATTGACGATGTGGTTGTCTTCCCGTGAGTTCCGGCAACGCAGAGACCATCTTTGGAACGCGTCAATGTTCCCAACACCTGAGCTCTTTTCTGTAAATCGAAACCACCGTCACGGAAGAACGACAGACAACTGTTTTCGGCCGGGATAGCCGGAGTATAGACAGCAAGGGTCGATGCGGGGTTTCTGAAACACTCGGGAATAAGATTGCAGTCGTCTTCATACACCATCCATGCACCCTCCTTTTCCAATGCTCCGGTCAAAGCCGTCGGAGTGCGGTCATATCCACCCACATTCAAGCCCTTGGAAAGGAAATAGCGGACAATGGCACTCATCCCGATACCGCCTGCGCCTACAAAAAAGACCGATTTGATTTCCGACTCCTCAAGTCTGGCACTGTATCCGGCCAGTTTCAGGACTTCACAGGCAATTATGCGGGCAGAATCATAACATGCCATCTCCCGGATATTCCGGCGCAACGACTCAAGGCGTCCTTCATCGGTCACAAGTTCAAGAGCCGCCGGTATCAGTTTCTCGCATGCATCGGCATCGGCAATATGTATAGCCGCTTCACGGTCAGCCAGTGCCATGGCATTCTTAGTCTGGTGATCCTCGGCGACATTCGGTGACGGAACAAGTATCACCGCCTTGCCCAACAGACAAAGTTCGGATATTGTACCGGCTCCGGCTCTTGACACGACAAGGTCCGAGACCTTATACGCCTGATCCATATCCTTCACGAACTCAAGTACATGAAGATTGGGAGCCGCAGCCTGCCGCGTCAGACGGGACTTCATTTCCTCAAAGTAAATCTTACCGGTCTGCCAGATGAACTGGATATCTGGATTCCGACGTATGACATCCAGACTGGCCATGACACTCTCATTGAGAGTACGGGCTCCAAGGCTGCCGCCTACTATCAAGACCGTCCTCTTTGACGGATCTAACCCCATGGCTTGAGCTGCCTGTTCTCTCGTTATGGTGCTGCGGGTCAAACTGGGGCGTACAGGATTACCTGTTTTAATTATCCTGTCAGCCGGAAAGAAACGCTCCATACCATCATATGCCACGCAAATACGCTTTGCTTTCTTTGCAAGCAGTTTGTTTGTTACACCGGCAAATGAATTCTGTTCCTGAATCAGTGTAGGAACGCCCATCAAACCTGCCATTTTAAGCGTCGGACCGCTGGCATAACCGCCAACGCCCACTGCCACCATAGGGCGGAACTGTCTGATTATACTGCGTGCCATGAACTGACTGCGTACTATCTTGAACAGCACCGGAATATTTTTCAACGGATTGGAACGGCTGAATCCGCAGATAGGCAGACCTTTTATTGGAAAGCCGGCTTCAGGAACACGTTGCATTTCCATTCGCCCCAAAGCACCGACAAACTGGATTTCAGCATTCGGATACATTTCTCTGATTGCACACGCAATTGAAACGGCTGGGAAAATATGCCCGCCTGTTCCTCCACCACTTATAATGATTCTTGGATTTTCGTTCTTTTCCATATTATCAACAATCAATCGTTTCTGTTTCGTTTTCCTGTTGCAGTGTAACGTCCGACATTTCCGTTTCATCAAGTGTGGCACCGATACCAAGTATTATTCCAATTCCTATGCTTGACATAAGCATGGAAGAGCCACCCTTACTTATAAATGGTAACGGCTGTCCCGTTACAGGTCCCAGTCCGACGGCCACAGACATATTCAGAAAAGCCTGCGTTATAAGCAGCAAGCCTATTCCCGCCGTCAGATATGCATTCTCTGACTGTCCCGTGCGTCGACATTTCACGACTATACGGCCTATTCTAAGCAACAAGACAAGATATATTACCATAATACCCAAAGCCCCCAACATTCCAAGTTCTTCTATGATTATGGCAAATATAAAATCGCTGTTGGCCTCCTGCAGGTAATCCCTCTCATTTGAGTTGCCTGGCATTTTGCCTATGATTCCACTTGTTGCAATAGCAATGTTGGCATGTGTTTCCTGAGTTTTGTCAGGAGCTACAAAACGTGCATAATCCGAAGCCGAATACTGTTCATCGCCATCAAAGAAATCAAGCACCCTGGCCTGCCATGTCACTGCCCTGTCAGGAATGAACCTGCTGTCACGGATTGTCTGTGGCGGCACAGTCTTGAAAAACAGTATCGCCAGCAATGCAGTTCCTGCCGCCAGGCATATCACAACAGCCATCCGTTTCCAGGTAATTCCGCCGAACATCATCAGTACCATCACCACAAAACATATCAGCAGTGCCGTAGACAGATTCTCACCGACAATCAGCGCACATATCAAGCCCGTAAAGGCCAGTACTCTCCAGAAAATGCGTTTTTGGCTTTCCTTATTGTCCTTTTCAAGTTTTGCAAGCATTTGCGAAACGGTCATGACAACAGCCAGTTTTGCAAATTCCGACGGTTGCAATTGGAAGAATCCCAATTCTATCCAGCGCTGAGCCTTGTTGGAATGGAAACCTCTGACGCTCAGCATGGCAAGCCCTGCTATTGAACACAGGACCAGAAGAGCAGACAGAAGCCTGTAATTGAAACGCTTGAACATATGGCAGGCATACATAATAACAAGTCCGAATACGATATGCGCCATGTGCACTATAATGGGGTTAAGGAATGAGGACTTTCCAAAAGTCTGACGGCTGCTGGCACTGAATACCTCAACCATTGAAATGCTGAGTAGAATAAGCACAGCAATCCATATCAGGCGATCGCCCTTTGGTCTTGATATCCTGTCAAGCAGACTTCCCAATTTTCCCATAGTGCCTTTACTGAATAGAAATTACAACTTCCTTACACAATCCTTGAACTGGCATCCGCGGTCCTCGTAGCTTTTGAACAGATCAAAACTTGCGCAGCATGGGCTGAGCAGCACAATTTCCCCTTTCTTTGCCATATGGTATGCCGCATTGACCGCATCGGCCATTGACTGGACATCGGCGACAGGCAGACCCATCGGATCAAAGAATGAATGCAGTTTTTCATTATGCAGACCCATATACACCAGACCGGAACATTTTTCACGGACAAGCGGTTCAATTTCAGTGTAGTCATTACCCTTGTCCTTACCTCCAAGAATAAGCACACACTTGACCGGCATACTCTGCAAAGCATACCAGCAACTGTTCACATTGGTAGCCTTTGAGTCATTGATAAAATCAACGCCTCCTACTCTTGCCACCCTCTCCAGACGGTGCTCCACCCCCTGAAAAGTCTGCAAGGCCTTGCGTATCGTCTCACTCTTGATGCCTGCAATGCTGGCCGATATTCCGGCAGCCATACTGTTGTACAGATTATGGCGGCCCCTGAGTGACAGCGATTCCAGTTCCATATTGAATGACTCAGGGCGGTCAAAATACACATCGCCATCCTGAGTCCAAGCTGCCAGGTCATTGCGTTTTACCTCGGCAAACGGATACAGCGTTGCCTGCAGGCCATATTTCTTCAGTTCTCTTGTAATAATCGGATCATCGGCCCAATATACGAATGCATCGTTACCTGTCTGATTGCGTATTACACGCATCTTGGCATCGACATAGTTCTGCATTTCATAATCATAGCGGTCCAGATGGTCTGGAGTGATGTTCATAAGAACGGCAATGTCGGCCTTGAAGTCATACATGTTGTCCAACTGGAAACTGCTCAGTTCAATCACATACCAGTCGCGGTCATTCTCCGCAACCTGGAGAGCCAGACTGCTGCCTATATTTCCGGCCAGACCTACATTCATCCCGGCCATCTTGAAAATGTGGTAAATGAGCGATGTCGTGGTTGTCTTGCCATTTGAACCTGTAATGCAAATCATACGGGCACCGGTATACCGGCCGGCAAACTCAATCTCCGAAATTATCGGTGTTCCCTGAGCCATAAGTTTCTGAATAATCGGAGCCTCCTTTGGTATGCCGGGACTCTTTATTATTTCATCAGACGCAAGAATACGCTCTTCGCTGTGATGTTTCTCCTCCCACTCTATGCCGTATTTTTCAAGCTGCTCCTTATAGAACGGCTTTATTTCCGAAAGGTCCGATACAAGCACCTTGAATCCCTTTTTCAGGGCCAGGATTGCTGCGCCGGTTCCGCTCTCGCCTGCGCCAAGAACTGTAATTGATTTCTGTGACATTTATTTCATCGTATTTTAAGGGTCATGATGGTAAGCGCTGCAAGACCTATGCTGATAATCCAGGTCCTGAGCGTTATCTTTGTCTCGAATTGAAGTTTTCTGTCATTACCTGCAAATTTCACAGTGCTGGTCGGGTCGGCAGCCAACACCTGTGCCATGCTTGTGCGGAAATGGTCATGAATGGGAGTACGCTTCCATATCCTCCGGTGAAGTCCTTTTCTTTTGCCGCTCTTGTAATAGAAACGCTGTATGATGACAGAAACGCTCTCCATAAGGAATACACCGCAAAGACCCGGCAGAAGCAACTCCTTGTGAATACATATTGCCGACACCGCAATGATGCCTCCAATCGTCAGACTTCCGGTATCACCCATGAATATCTGCGCAGGGTATGAATTGTACCACAGGAAGCCCACCAGAGCACCGACAAAAGCACACATGAACACTACAATCTCCTGACTTCCCGGCACATACATCAAATCAAAGTGTCCGGCCGCCACAACATTGCTGGATACATATGCCAGAATAACCACCGCAATGCCTATTATCGCCGAGTTACCGGCCGCCATGCCGTCCATGCCGTCGTTCAGATTCGAACCGTTTGAGACAGCAGTAACGACGAACAGAGTCAGCAGGACAAAGAACACCCAACCGGCAGGATACTTGGCATCGTCACCCATAAAGCTGAACCAGTCAGCATAGTTAAGGTTATGATTCTTGAAAAAAGGTATGGTTGTACGAGTCGATTTGACATCGGGGCTCTTGACAACCACTTCAATATTGTTCTCTATACGTGTGCTTACCTTTTCATTGATAGTGACCTGAGGACTGTATCGCAGAGTAAGCCCCACCAGAAGTCCCAGCGCCAGCTGGCCGGCAACCTTGTAGATACCCCTCAGCCCCTCTTTATCATGCTTGAAAGTCTTGATATAGTCATCTGCAAATCCTATGAGACCAAGAATTATGGTAGTGGCAACCATAAGCCACAGATAAACATTATGAAGGTCACCGATAAGAAGGCATGGCACCAGAATGGCTATTATTATTATCACACCGCCCATGGTAGGAACACCCTTCTTGGCCGTTCCGAACGGATCAAGTTTTTCATCACGCTGCGTCTCGGAAATATTCTTCTTCTTGAGAACGTCTATGAAATGGCTTCCGAACCAGCATGATATGACAATTGAAAGCACCAGGGCAAAAATAGCCCTGAATGTAACGAATTGGAACATACCGGAACCTGGAATGTCATTTCCCTTGCCACCCAACCAGTCAATCAGTTCATAAAACATAGTTCCTGCCTTTTAGAAAGTTTCCCTTATTACTTCGTGATCATCAAAATGGTGCTTCACACCTTTAACATCCTGATAATCCTCATGCCCCTTGCCAGCCACCAGCACTACATCGCCCTGTCCTGCCAACATACAAGCGGTATGTATAGCCTGACGGCGGTCTGTTATGGTCAGGACCTTTGGCATATCCTTATTTTCCAATCCAGCCATCATATCGGCAATAATGTCATCCGGGTCTTCAAACCGCGGATTGTCCGATGTTATGATTACCTTGTCACTGTACTTCACACTCTCTTGAGCCATAATGGGACGCTTGCCTTTGTCCCGGTTTCCACCTGCGCCGACAACGGTAATTATCTGTCCCTTTCCTTCGAGAACCTGGGTAATGGTCGTAAGTACATTGGTGAGTGCATCGGGGGTATGTGCATAATCAACAATGGCCGTAAAGCCCTTTGGAGAATGTATGGCATCAAAACGGCCATTTACAGGAACCAATGTACTCATAACGGTCAGTACCTTCAGCGGATCATGCCCCAGACTTACCGCTGTGCCATATACAGCAAGCAGGTTACTGGCATTGAACTGACCGATAAAACGCATGAATGACTCACGTCCGTTTATATCAAGCAACATTCCGTCAAAGCCCGATTCCAGCACTTTTCCCTTGAAATCAGACATGCTGCGAAGCGAATACGTAAACACCTTTGCCTTGGTGTTCTGTGCCATGACCAGACCGTTGCGGTCATCAAGATTGGTTACCATGAAGGCATTCTTTCCAAGAGAATCAAAGAACAGTTTCTTTGCCTTAAGATAGTTTTCAAAGGTCCCGTGATAATCCAAATGGTCACGGGTTATATTGGTAAATATGCCCCCCGCAAATTTCAGACCGCCAATGCGTTGCTGATGAATGGCATGCGAACTGCACTCCATGAACACATACTTGCACCCCTCATCGGCCATCTGCCCCATGAGACGGTTCAAAGTAACCGCGTCGGGAGTTGTGTGTGTTGCAGGAACTGGCGTGCCGTCAATATAGTTGCAGACCGTTGACAACAGTCCGCACTTATAGCCCATAGCACGCATCATATTATACAACAATGTGGCTATGGTCGTCTTTCCATTGGTTCCGGTTACGCCCACCAGTTCCAGTTTCCCACTCGGATTACCGAAGAAACGTGTTGCAACACGACCGACTACGGAATTGGTGTCGGCAACCTGGACATATGTCACACCATCGGTAAGCTGATGCGGCATTTTCTGACAGAGAATTGCAACAGCACCGTTTTCAATGGCCCCCTGTATGAAATCATGTCCATCGGCCTGTGTGCCGCAGATTGCCACGAACAGACAACCACGCTGAACCTTGCGGTTATCCAGCTGGATATCTGTTATTTGAGTATCAAGACTGCCTTCAACGGCTACAGTCTGAATTCCGTCTATAAGAGATCCTATCGTATTCATATTAAGCTATTTCATATCAAGTATTATTCTGACAGTCTGTCCTGTATGAGCGTTCTGTCCCCCATGCGGTTCCTGAGTCCTTACTCTGCCAACGCCATACATTTCAACCTTGTATCCCGATTTTTCAAGCATGTACAATGCATCCTGGGCGCCCATACCTATTACGTTCGGTATGTAACCCTGCCTGAAAGCTACCTTATCTGACAGAAAACGGCCGTCTTCATAATGTATCTTGCCAAAATCGTCATCTTTCGTCTCTTTCGTCACAATACGGTTCAGCCTCGACATTCCAAGCCCACGCAGAACATTGGAGGCACTCTGAAGATTTCCGTTCAGTATTCCCGGTATCTTTTCCGAAACAATATCAATTGACTGTTCTATATCATTACAGCCGTGCATGAACATAACCTTTTCTGAAATCTCGCGGAAGACAGGGCCCGCCATGGCTCCACCCGATGCTGCAAGGTTTGATTCAGCCGATGTCCTTATGGATACAATACAACTGTACAATGGTGCATCTGCCGGGAAATAACCGCAAAAAGAAACCATATGCGTGGTCTTGCCCGATTTATAACCGGCCGAGCCCTTCGATATCTGTGCCGTTCCAGTCTTGCCTGCAGACTTGAATCTGTCTGTCCCGGCCGGTTGTCCCGTACCATCGGAAACCACTCTTTCGAGCAGGTATCTGATTGATTTCAAAGTACTCTCCTTGCAGATTTTGGGATTGACCACATTGACCGGAATCCTGTCAACCACCGTTCCCTCTTTTGTAACCTTCGTCACCAGACGGGGTGCGACCATACATCCGTCATTGGCTATCGCATTGTAGAAGGCCAATGTGTTGATAGCAGGCATTTGGGTATTATAGCCTATTGACATCCACGGAAGTCTTGTCTTGTCCCAATAGCCGTCCTGCCTGATTACCGGAGCACTTGAACCCAAAAGCTGCAAATCAAACGGTGTATCTATTCCTATCTTACGTATCTCGTCGACAAACTCCTGCGGATTGGAACCGTATGCCTCATTTATCAGTTTGGCCGTTCCGATATTGCATGAATACATAAGCACATGTTCGGCATCGAGCCAGCCGAAACCGTTCCCTTCAAAGCCCTGATGGTGACCGTCGGTCATTTTGGCTCCACCGAAACCGGTATACAGGCCATGTTCACAATACACGCTGTCACGTATTGAGAATTTGTCATTATCAATACCTATCATGAACGACACCGTCTTGAACGTGGAGCCAGGCTCATACAATTCCTTTACGACATTGTTCTGTATCTCGGAATACCCGCCTTCATTGTCCCTGGTCAAACTGGCCATGGCCTTTATGTCACCGGTAGGTACATCCATCACCACGACCAGCCCCGATATCGCCTCCATACTCTCGACCTGCCGACGTAGAGCAGCCTCAGCCACATCCTGAATGTCTATGTTCAACGTTGTCCAGACATCGCAGCCGTCAACCTGCTGGACATCGGGTACAATAGTAGTAATATTCTGTACCCTCTCCCTGTGTCCTATGCCGGGGGTTCCCCTCAACTGGGCGTCGTATGACAGTTCCAATCCATTGCGGGCCGAATCCTTGGCCTCATACATATTTCCTATTGTACGCGCAGCAAGAGTGCCGAACGGCTTCTTTCTGGAAATTTTGGATTCCTGGCTGAAGAACCAGTATTCGTGTCTGGGTTTCATCCATTGTGTTTCCAGCAGCTCCTTGTATTTGTCATACGGAATAGGATATCTGTTCCTTGAAACGCCGGGCAGCAGCACCCATGAATGCGATTTGGTCTTATGTCCCTTTTCGTAATACGCTTTCAGTTGTGCTACCGAATAGTTTGGAAAAAGCCTGTGAACAGTCTGGGCAAATTCATTCAAATGACGCGAATACAAAGTGTCCTTTCTGTACTGGTCCTTGTTTCTGGTAACCTCCTTGCTCTCGGATGACGCAAAATCAAGGAATATACGGTACTGCTTCATGCTGCTTGCCAGCAGCATTCCCTCGTCACTCAGTATATCGCCACGTTTTGGAGGTATTTCAGTATTTTCCTTAATCAGGCTCTTCTGCACATCCTGCCAGAACTGCCGTTGGACAAACATCACATTTGACATTCTGACCGCAATAGCCACACCCCATGCAAGGAACATGACACAGAGCAATGAGAACTTTATACTCATCTTCATGCCACCTATACCAGGTTCCCTGAACAGATCTCTCAGTGTCATTTCGGCAGAATATATGGTGATTCACCCTTGGCGGAAAGACCGCTGTTGCCACTTTCCACAACCTTCTCAACGTATGATCTTTTGCTTTTGGCAGTCACATCGCTCATCACTCCAAGGGCCTGGTATTCCGTGTCTACCAGTTCACGTTTCAGTGTTTCCGCCAAAGCTCTGTCACGCTGGTACGCATATCTGTTGGCTATATAAAGAAGAATAAAGAACATGATTTCAAGCCACAGCATAGTATGACGGCCCAAAAAGCCGCCGGTGCTTTTTAGCCATGAAATCAGTCCCTCGCCATTTTGTTTCAGCTCTTCCATATGCTCTGTCAGACTTTGCTTGCTATTCTAAGTTTTGCACTGCGTGAACGCGGATTCTGCTCCTGCTCCACGGAATCAGGTAATACAGGCTTTGAGACCTGACGGAAGGGAACCAGACGGTTTCCGTAAAAATCGGTCCGTACATCGCCTTCAATATTGCCGCTCTTTATCAGATTCTTGACCATGCGGTCTTCTATCGAGTGGTATGTGATTACCACCAGACGGCCTTCAGGCACAAGAAGTTCCATTGTTGAGAGCAGCATTTCCCTCAATGCGTCAACCTCATGGTTCACTTCCATACGCAGAGCCTGGAACACTTTGGCCATTTCCTTCTTTTCACGCTCGCGGCCAATGACAGGTCGTACGGTATCCATGAGTGCGGAAACGGTTTCTATCCTTGTATTCTGGCGTTTCCGGCCTATTGCCTGCGCCAACTGACGACCGTTCTGCAGTTCCCCGTACAGATAAAACAACGAAGACAGTTTCTCTTCAGGATAGTCATTCAGGACATCGGCAGCAGTCATGCCCTCCTTCTGGTTCATGCGCATATCTATCGGCCCGTCAAAACGGAACGAGAAGCCACGGCTGCTGTCATCAAAATGGTGCCACGAAACGCCAAGATCGGCCAATATGCCATTAACCTTGTCATGGCCATACCAGCGCATGAAATTGCGCATATATCGGAAATTGCTGTAAACGAATGTGAAACGCGAATCGTCAATTACGTTCTTCATTGCGTCCTGATCCTGGTCAAAGCCATACAGATGGCCTTCCCTTGCAAGCCTTGACACTATTTCCCTTGAATGGCCGCCGCCACCAAAAGTCGCATCAACATAAATTCCGGCAGGGTCATAGACCAGTCCGTCAACACTCTGTTTCAAGAGGACAGGCACATGATATATTTCTCCACCTTCCATCATTTTCAGTCAGTCATGCATTTCTGGATGCTCTTTGCAAACTCGTCATCGCTCATGAATATTTCCTCCTTTCCATCCATCGCCTTTTCCTGAGCCCAAATTTCTATTGTCTGCTGCATGCCAATGAAAACTGCATCATGGTCAATTCCGACTTTATCAAGCAGAGCTCTCGGGAAAAGGACACGACCGCTCGGATCAAGTTGGATAATCTGGGCCTCACTGATCATCTTGCGGTAAAGCATCTGCTGATTACCGTCAAAACGGTTCAAACGCGAACGGACTTTCGCCACTTCCTCTTCCCAGGCCGGCATGGTGTAGATTACAAGACAATTCTCAAAATAGTCTTTCCTGACCACAAGAAACAGCGGTTCCTGGTCCATGGGTACATTATTCTGGCCAAATGTCTGATTCACAGGTTCTACCATCTGTCTGCGGAATCCCGCCGGCATGAAGGCCCTGTTCTTGACGTCAAGCCTCACCGGAAACTGTCCAATAAAATCCATAATACGAGCCATTTTACAACTATGGGTCAAAAGTAGTGAATTTTACACCACTTCGCCCCACTTTGCCCCACTTTTGGGGTAAAAAGTTATTAACAGCCAGTTAAGAGACTTAACCGACTGCCAGCAAACTAATTATGCTTATTGGATTAAAGCGTCGCTTTACTCGGTTACAATTTCCCGTGCACGGTCCAATGCTTTGTTTATATGGCTGCAAATGTTTTCGTTACCCAAAACTTCGGCCAGTCCGCTGTCTGCAATGACCTTCATTACCCTTTCATTGACGCCCGACAGCACGACCTGCACGCCCATCTGCTTGCACATTGCGCACATGTTTGTAAGATTATGTATTCCCGTTGAGTCTATGAACGGAACCTTTCGCATTCTTATTATCCTGACCTTGGGATGACCGCCCATATCGCTCATTATCTCCTCGAAACGATTCGCTATACCAAAAAAATACGGGCCGTTTATTTCATAGACCTTGACACCGTCAGGTATGGTGAGATGCTCCAGATTGCCCATCACATCGGTATCGGCCGATGGGTCAATTTCATTGCTTATCACGCTTATATTGGTGGTCTCGGCCATGCGCTTCATACACAGCAGACAGGCAATGAGAACGCCGACCTCGATGGCTATTGTCAGGTCAAATATCACGGTCAGCAGGAACGTGACCATAAGCACAATTATATCGGACTTCGGGTTCCTGAAAATGGCAGCGAAACTGCGCCATCCGCTCATGTTGTATGACACCACGACCAAAATGCCGGCAAGGCACGGCATTGGAATATATTTGATGAGCGGCATCAGGAACAGGTAGATGAGAGCAAGGACAACTGCATGCACAAGCCCGGCCACCGGAGTACGTCCACCGTTGTTGATATTAGTCATGGTGCGTGCTATGGCGCCTGTTGCAGGAATACCGCCAATCATAGGCACGACCATATTGGCTATACCCTGGCCTATCAGTTCCTGATTGCTGTCATGGCGGTCACCTATAACACCGTCGGCCACCGCAGCAGAAAGAAGTGATTCTATCGCACCGAGCATTGCAATGACCAGCGCCGGCGAAGCCAGTTCCCTGACTACGGTAAGATTGATTTCGGGAACCGATGCCTGCGGAATGCTGGCACTGATTGAAAAACGGCTGCCTATCGTTTCAATATCGGCCACGCCCGCATTCTGAAGAAGCAGACATATGCCTGTCATTATGATGATTGCGAACAGGGAGCCGGGAAGGTTGCGGTTTATCTTCGGAGTCAGCGCAATTATCAGGATTGACAGCACGCCAATTGCCAGCGACCACCAGTTTACCGTACCCATGTTCTGGAAATAGCAGCCCCACTTCTCAATGAAGCCCGACGGCACACTTTCTATCTGAAGACCGAGAAGGTCTTTTATCTGCGTAGTGAAGATTGTCAGGGCAATGCCACTTGTAAAACCCACAATGATAGGATATGGGATGTACTTGATGATGGTTCCCAGATGCAGCAGTCCCATAAGTATAAGGAACGCACCGGCCATGAATGTGGCAACATACAGACCGTTCATGCCGTAGTCCTGGATTATTCCATAGACAATCACAATGAATGCGCCCGTAGGCCCGCCTATCTGAACCTTGCTTCCTCCGAAAAAAGAGATGAGAAAACCAGCAACTATTGCAGTCAGAATACCTTTTTCAGGTGTAGCGCCACTGGCAATGCCGAAAGCAATTGCCAAAGGAAGAGCGACAATACCAACTATCACGCCTGCAAGCAGGTCCTTGACGAACGTCTCTTTACTGTAGTCCTTGAGACAGGAAAACAATTTTGGCTGAAAACCGCCGATTTTTCCAGTTTTCATTCTGATTTTCAATGTGTTAGCGTCGGCCTTTCCGACTATAAATATTTCTATTCCGTTTTCGGCCGCAAAATTACATAAAAAATCCTTTTTCCTGTATCGCCTGCTGTATCCGGCTTACTCCCAGTACTCTATTTCACGAATAAGGAATTCGTTGGTCATGCCTATCCGGTTGAACGTGTGCGCCTCAATCCAGTTTCCCTTCTCATCAAAACGAATGTACTCGGTGGTGGTCACATCGTCACGGGTTCCGTTTTCCTTGAGTATGTGTTTTTCAACTATGTCGCCATCGGCCGAATAGGTATTCTTCTGTACCGTTTCCTTGCCCGATGCATCGACAGTGACTATTTCAACCGGCAGCCCCGCATCGTTGGCAGTGATTGTGCTTTCCATAGTCGTTTTGCCGTCCAGTGCAACGACCGATGTATATTTGCCGAAGCGTTTCCTCTCCCTGACCTCCAGACGTTCGGTCCGGCCAGCCCTCTTCTGGTTATATACGGTCAGCCCCTTTGAGTGCGATACCAGATGCATCTCGGCTACAGTACGTCTTGCTCCGTTTTTCTGCGTGCTGCTTATGCAGACGCCGTTTTCAAACATATTCTCGGTCTGCGACTGCATGCGGCCGGCGCTGTCCATGAGTACGGACATTATTTCATTTCCATAAATGTCATACACGGTGGCATTGATATACATTACCGTATCGGTAATGGAATTGAGGCGCCATTCGTCCGGCATAATGTGATACATCCTGACTTCACGTACCCGGCCTTTCATGCCTCCGAATGGAGGCTGTACGTAACCCTGCCTGGAGCAGGCAACAAAAGACAACGCCAAAACCCCGAAAAGGGCAATCTTCCTTATATTCATATCAGATTCTGTTTTTCCAGTTCCTGTACCGTAAGTTCAAGCTCATCATACCACTCCTGACCGAAACGGCGTATGAGAGGCTCCTTCAGACATTTATATACCGGCAGCCCAAGCCTCCTGCCTTTGATTGCCGCCGGACGGCACACATCCCAACGGTCATAATTCAACCCCCAGTACTGTCCCAGCTTCTTTACGCGTATCGGATACAGATGGCATGACACAGGCTTGCGGAATTTGCACCGACCCTCAAGGAATGCCTTCTCAATGGCACAATAGCAGTTGCCGCCCTCGTGCACGGTGAACACGCAGTCCCTGCCGTCAACAATCGATGTGACCAGCTCGCCCTCAGGGTCAGAATAAGCCACTCCCTGCTCCTCAATAACCTTAAGGGCCGATGGAGACAGCATGTCCGCGATTTCAGGCAGCAGTTCCTCAATACATGCAATCTCTTCCGGCGTTACCGGCGCTCCGGCATCGCCTTCCACGCAGCATGCACCATGGCATTTGTCCAGGTCGCAGCAGAACTGTCCGGTAATGACATCCAGCGACACTATGGTGTCCTTTATCTGAATCATAACATCAAACAATACACGCACAAAAGTAGCGTTTTTCCTTCATTTTTGCTTAACTTTGTAAAGTGAGAGTTATATCTCAGACAAAGGCAATATTAACCAATTCAATATTTATGAAAAAGAATCTTCTTTTAATTGCGGCAGTCATGACCTCACTGGCTGGCTTCGCACAGTTCCCCGGTGGCGGGTTTGGCGGTTTTGGCGGCGGAATGCCTCCTATGGGCGGCGGTTTTGCCGGACTTGGCGGTGACCAGTCTTCACAGACACAGGCTGAATATTCCGAAAAGTTCTCCGACATTGACTACGTCGGCGACGACCAGGTCTACCACAAGCTTGACATCTATCTTCCGAAGGAAGTCAAGGACAGCTATCCGGTAGTGGTTCATATCTATGGAAGCGCATGGGGCTCGAACAGCTCAAAGGGTGCTGCCGACATCAACACCATCTGCGCAGCCCTGCTCAAGGCCGGTTACGCAGTAGTAACTCCTAACCACCGTGCCATAGCCGATGCCAAGTGGCCCGCACAGATCAACGACATCAAGGCCGTTATCCGTTTCATCCGCGGCAACGCCAAGAAATACAAGTTCGACACTTCATTCATTGCAACCTCAGGCTTCTCGTCAGGCGGTCATCTTGCAACTGTATGCGCCATGTCAAACGGCGTCAAGGTTGCCAAGCTGAACAAGGCCGAATACGACATCGAGGGCAGTCTGGGTGCCTACACCAAGGAATCAAGTTATGTGAATGCAGTCTGCGACTGGTCCGGTCCTACAGAACTGCTTCAGATGGACTGCGGCAACGCCATGTCATTCGGCGGCCCGGGCAACACTCCCGAAGAGCAGATTCTCGGCCTTCCCAAGATTGGCAACGAAGACAACTTCCTGCTTCTTTCAGCCAGCGGCTATCTTGACAAGAACGACGTTCCGGCATACATCTTCCACGGCGATGCGGACTTCATAGTTCCCTCATGCTCAAGCCAGTATCTGTATGACCAGATGCAGAAGGTTGGAATCGAGAGCTACATTCTGCGCGAGCCCCAGGGCGGTCACGGAATGGGCATGTACTCTGAAGAGAACCTCAAGAAGATGACAGACTTCCTTGATTCAGTCCGCACCAGAAAGTAATCTCACACTTTTACATAACAATCCCGGGGTCCATGATATTTTGGGCTCCGGGATTTTTTATGCACAGCACTATTTCGCCAGACTGTTATTTCTGACAGCGATGGGACTCCGGAACGGGAATTACGGCTTATTGTTTCCAAAGCAGCGACTCGAACTCGCCGGGTTTCATGCCCCAGCGGGGAGCTATTACCATGTTTTGCGGAGCTTCGGAAACGAAACGGTCCAAGGCTATGCCGGGGCGCAGTAATGACAGGAAATCACGCACTGTCTGAGCGTATGACTGCGGTGTGAAAAGATTGAACTGTTCCGGATTGTCTCTATACTCACGTGCAAAACGCGTACCTTCAATAATCTGCAGCTGATGCAGTTTCAGCGTTTTCAGGGGCAGTGCCGACAGTGCGCGCGCATGCGCCATGAAATCGTCATGAGTCTCGCCTGGAAGCCCGAGAATCAGATGGGCGCCTGTGTTTATTCCCCTACGGTCCAGTTCCAGTATGGTCTGCCTTGCACATTCCCATGTGTGTCCGCGCCCTACCGCCTGCAAAGTGCGGTCCAGAGTTGACTCCACACCAATTTCGACAAGCAGATACGGATGCTCCTTGCCGGCACCGTTACCGAACCGGCCCTGCATCCAGTCCAAAAGCTGTGGGCTTATGCAGTCGGGACGCGTAGCTATTACCAGTCCAAGAACGCCGGGATATGACAGAGCCTCCTCATACAGTTCCACAAGACGGTCAAGGCTGCCAAAGGTATTGGTATATGACTGGAAATAGGCAAGATAGCCCATGACCTTGCCCTTCTTCTCCGAAAAGCGTATGCCGTCGGCAAGCTGTTCGGAAACGCTTCGGCCTGAACGGTATGAATATGACGGGCTGAATGCCGCGTTGCTGCAGTATGCGCACCGGCCGGGACATCCAAGACCGGCGTCAACGGCAATCTTACGGACCTTTCCGTGAAATACAGACTGCAGGTACTCGCCCATTTTCAGATAGTCCGGTATCATGCTGTCAATACGTATGCGCGCTCATGCCCTGAGCCGATGGCAGGTAGTTTATGCCCCACCAGCACAGCTGAAGGAACACAAACGAGACAAGCAGAACCACAAGCGTGGCTTTGGGCTTTACGCCCTGCTTCCTGAGATGGATATACAGGAAATACGAAAGCCATGTTATGGCAGCCCATGTTTCCTTGGGATCCCATGTCCAGTATGCGCCCCATGCCTTATTTGCCCAAAAGGCGCCGAACAGCATACCGATTGTCAGGAATGAAAGTCCGGTACGGACCAGGTCATCGCACTGCGACATCATGGCGGGCATATTGTCCGCCTTACGTTTGAAAAGCAGGAACAGAGCCATAATAGTTACCGCACCGAACATGGCATAGGCGAACATATACACTATGACATGGGGCGCAAACCACGGGCTCTGCAGTGCCGGCATAAGAGTCTTGTCATGGATTTCCGGCTTAAGCAGATTGACAAGCGTGAAGACGCATGCCAGCATGGTGCTGAATGTAAGTATCCAGCGGTATTTCCATCGGCCATAGACAACGGTGCCCACCAGCGGAAGGAAAAACGCATACCATAAACGCGTCTCGCCCATAGTACGCAAAGGCGGACGCTCCAGACTGATCCACATTCCGAGTATGAACGCGGACATGACAGTAAGTCCGGCTGTCGAAAGGATGAAAGTCCATTTGCGTGCGCCCCTCCATGCCGTTATGGCCGATGCAATCCATGCAGTCAGTGCCGTAAGTGCAAAATATGGGAAAAGTGTCCAGTCCATTGTCAGTTCTTTCTTCTGGAAGTCTGTATAAAAAGGCAAACCGCCCCGGCAAGCATCATGAGCAGGCCAAAGCCCACCACCGTACGCCATCGGTCACTGACAATGAGCAGTGTCGATGAATCGGTATCGTAACCGTACTGATAGATATGCCATCGGCCCAGCCTGACAGGATGGTTCACACTTATCCGGCAGTCTTTGGAGGAAAGGCCGTCATCGATTCTGACACTGGAAATGAACTGCCGTGGAACCTGCGCATCAGTTTCACCGTATGGTATCTGGAAGCCGGTCAGTTCAATGGAAAAGGGCAGAAGGCAGTCCGACCCGTCCTGGCTGACGGCATGCCATGATGATTCTCCGACTGAAAGCGTCATGCTGCAGCGCCTGACTTCAGCTTTTCCCGTAAAACCGCAAAGAAGCGCAAGAAACAGGCCGAGATGGAACAGCAGAAACGACACTTTCTTCAGCGTCAGCGGCCGGCAGACCCTGCTGACTGCACAGGCTATCGATGTAAGCAGCCACAGAAAGACCAGCAGGAAAGACCAGTTGGACAACATGTCCCTGAAACCCGGAAAAGTCCGGAACGGTACCGGCTGCTGGCGGACAAGCCCAAGTACAAGAGTCAGTGCCAGCGTCCACGATATTGAGCCGACAGCCGAGCGTATGGAACCGAGCCATCTTACTGCCCGGCTTTCCTTGAATCTGATTGAAACAAAATCCACGACAAGGATATACAGCCAGAATATGATGCCATTGACCGGCGGCTCAATCCATCCGAACCGGAAAGGGCCTGCGACAAACTGAATAAACAGTCCGACCAGTACAATCAGCAAACCGATGGCAAATTCCATGTACTGACTATCTGGTCTGGAGAGCGTTCGAATAAACAATGCCGTTGTGCGGTTCCGGAGTCACGCCCTTGCGTTCGAACAGTTCGGGAACGGTCACCAGTTCAAAGCCGCGGGCTTTGAGTTCGGGAATAAGCAGCCTGATTGCCTGTACGGTCTGGACATTGTCCATCATGTCATGCATGAGAATGATGTCACCGTCCTTGGCCTGGTCCAGAATGCGCTGCGAACGTGTTGGAGCATCGACAGACGGTTCCCAGTCGCTGCAGTTGATTCCATTGATGAATGTCAGCCCTACAATTTCATGCAGCAATCCGTTGACATTGATGTATGGAGGACGGAAGAATGTTGGACGCTGGCCGATGACCGATTCTATGAAGTCGGAATTGAGCTCAATCTCCTCAGTCATCTGCCCGGCAGTAAGCCTGGTCATATACGGATGGTCCCATGTATGGTTGGCAATGGCATGGCCCTCGCTGAAAGCCCTGAGCATGGACGGAGTATAGTCGAACGGTTCGGCATCGGCCTTGTCCTTATAGTCGGGATGTGTAGCCGACCTGGCCCACGAACCCACAACGAAGAATGTGGCTTTCACGTCTTCGGCCTTGAGAATGTCAAGAATGTCGGCCGTCACATTCGAAGGGCCGTCATCGAAACTCAAGGCTATTATCTTGTCAGGTAATTCTGATTCCTGTGCTGCAACCGTACCGGCAGCCAGTACCATAAGAGCGGCTGCCGCAAAAAGAGACTTTTTCATTGTGTTTACCGTTTGTCAAGCATACCGCCTATTCTGGAGAACAGCTGTGAGCCGATTGCATTGCCCGCTATCCAGAGCAGCAGATTGGGGTGGAAGAACTGCCCGTTCATGGCCATATAGCCGTAGTTGGCAATACAGTGGTCAAAGCCGCACAGTATGAATATCATGACCGGCATGAGCACCGCAATGGCCTTGCCCGTCTTGCGCCAGCCATCGACAGCCAGAAACATCATGGCACCGCAACCGAATGCCCTGAGCAGGGCGGCGTACCATGTTTCCTGATACTTGGCGGCAGTCAGGGCCGATGTATCAAGCGAGATACCCGAAAAGCGCGCAAAAGCCCAACACATGAGACCTATGGCGAACAGATTGCCAAGAATGGCAACGGCCAGATCGCGGACCTGAAGCCAGCTGTCAGCATAGCCTACCATGCCGGTAAAGAGTTTCTTCTGCTGGATGACTACGGTAAGCAGTCCGAATCCGAAAAGGAACGAGCCTATCACCTTGTCCGGAACAATGACATATACAATACAGCCAAAGCCTATCATGAGGCCGGCAAAGAGCGAATCGAAAATCAGTCTTTTCATGTGATTGAATATAAGCATCACAAAGATAAGACTTTATTTCTTTCAACCTTTCTTTGACTGTACTGAAGATACGGCCTTTATGAGAACAGTGCCCAGAATACCGGCAGTGACCGATCCCATCAGGATGGCTATCTTCCCCGAATTGCGCATCGCCTCGACTGCCGCCGCATCGCTGAACGACAGTGTATCGACGAATATTGACATTGTGAAACCTATTCCGCCAAGGCATGCAACCGCAAAGAACATTGCCCAGTTTGACTTCTCCGGCATTGCGCAGATACCAGTCTTTATGGATATGAAACTCAGCAGGGTAATGCCGAGCGGCTTGCCCAGGACCAGTCCGAGAAAAATGCCAAGCCCCACGCCCTGTGCGGCGGTTCCCGTGTTGAAAATGTTGAAGAAGGACAGATCCGGAATCGCAACGCCGGCATTTGCCAGTGCGAAAATGGGCATAATCAGGAAATTGACCCATGGCGACAGCGCATGTTCAACACGGTAGCTCATATCCATCGAGCCGTACGCCGTCTTGTGAATACGGCGCAGGAAATGACGCTGGGGGCCGTTTGGGAAAGCGGTATCATCGTCAATACGGTCATACGAAATCAGCTTGTTCGAATATGACTTTATCTTGTGAAGCACATACGGACGGCTGTATCTGGCATTTGACGGAATGATGAAGGCCATTACGACACCCGACATTGTGGCATGAATGCCTGAATAGTAGAACAGTATCCATACCATGAACGCCAGAACCAGATACGGCCACATGTGCTTCTGCCCGAACTTGTTCAGCAGCAGGGCAAACGCTATGATCAGGGCCGAAATGCCGAGCAGAATCAGATTGATGTGGCCGCCATAGAAAATGGCAACCACAAGAATGGCAATCAGGTCATCGGCTATGGCAAGGGCTGTAAGGAAAACTTTAAGCGAAACGGGCACCCTGTCTCCGAGCACCGACAGTATGCATACGGCAAAGGCTATGTCGGTTGCCGTAGGTATTCCCCAACCTCCGGCAGCCGGTGTCCCATGATTGACAAGAGTGTATATGAGAGCCGGCATGGCAACGCCGCCGAAAGCAGCGATAATGGGAAGCAGAGCCTTTTTGACCGATGACAGCTCACCGTGTGCGACCTCGCGTCTTATTTCCAGACCCACGGTGAAGAAGAACACCACCATGAGCACATCGTTGATAAGCTTCTCAATGGTCAGGTCACGCGGGAAATGCCAGTCCACGACTCCGTTGGGGCTTGCCATGTGTATCTGAATGTCCGTTTCAAGAAATGCCCTGTAGTAATAGCTCGTGGCCGGCAGATTGGCCAGTATCATTGCAACAATCACGCAGATAAGCAGCAGTACGCCCTGAGTCCAGGGCTGGTGCGACAGATGCGTGCTTTTACGGTTGAATGACAACACGTTCTTGTTCCAGGTGTAAACGGGAATCAGTTTCATTTCGGCTTGCTCATTTTTGAAAATGTATGCGAAATTACAAAAATAAGCCCGAACCGGAAAGGTTCGGGCTACATAAATATGAGTCACTCTCTCAAATCATCAGCCAAGCAGATTCTTGCCGGTCATTTCGGCAGGAACAGGCAGGCCCATAATGGTCAGAATACTTGGAGCGACATCGGCCAGAATGCCATCGGCAACCTTTGCGCCCTTGTTCTCCGTAACATAAATGCATGGAACCGGATTCAGCGAGTGGGCAGTATTTGGCGTACCGTCAGCATTGACAGCGTTGTCCGCATTGCCGTGATCGGCAATTATAATTGCCTCGTAACCGTTGGCCTTGGCAGCCTCAATGACATCGTGCACGCAGGTATCGACTGCGGTCACAGCCTTTTCGATGGCCTCATACACACCGGTATGGCCAACCATGTCACCGTTTGCAAAGTTCACTACGACAAAGTCATACTTGCCTGTGCCGATGGCTTCGACCAGTCTGTCGCGTACAAGAAACGCGCTCATCTCAGGCTGCAGATCGTATGTAGCAACCTTAGGCGACGGAACCAGTATACGGTCTTCATTTTCAAATGGAGTCTCGCGGCCGCCGTTCAGGAAGAAAGTGACGTGTGCGTATTTTTCGGTCTCTGCAATGTGCAGCTGATTCAGTCCCTTTGCCGATACATACTCGCCAAGTGTATTGTTCACGTTCTCCTTGTCGAACAGGATGTGTACACCTGTGAACGATGCATCGTACGGAGTCAGGCAGCAGTAGTGCAGGCCGGGAATGGTGTGCATGCCGTTCTCGGGCATATCCTTCTGTGTCAGGGCAATTGTCATTTCCTTTGCACGGTCGTTGCGGAAATTGAAGAATATCACAACATCGCCCTCTTCAATGCGGCTGTCGTATGCCTCATTGACAATAGGTTTCATAAACTCATCGGTAATGCCCTCGGCGTACGACTCCTCAACGGCCTTTACCATATCGCTGACCTTGCGGCCCTCGCCGTTCACAAGCTCGTCGTAGCCAAGCTTCACGCGCTCCCAACCCTTGTCACGGTCCATTGTATAGTAACGGCCGATAATTGATGCCACCTTGTCACCGCGCTTTACCAGCTGCTCAATGAAACCCTTGCCGCTCTTCGGGTCAGTGTCACGGCCATCCATAAAGCAATGTACGTATGCATTCTCCAGTCCATATTCCCTTGCAATGTCACAAAGGCAGAAAATATGCTCAAGCGAACTGTGGACACCTCCGTTCGATACAAGTCCCATAAGGTGCAGCTTCTTTCCGCTCTGCTTTGCATAGCTGTATGCGGCAACTATCTCGGGGTTCTGGCGTATGCTGCCGTCTGCAATGGCACGGTTGATCTTGACCAGATCCTGATAAACCACACGACCGGCACCGATATTCAGATGACCGACCTCGGAATTACCCATCTGACCGTCGGGCAGACCAACGTTCTCACCGCTTGCAAGCAACTGTGAATGAGGATAGTTTGCGTTCAGATAGTCCATGTAAGGAGTCGGGGTTGAGAAAATCACATCGGCCTTTGACCTGTTGCCGATTCCCCAGCCGTCAAGAATCATGAGTAATGCTTTCTTTGCCATAATATTTTGTTTTAAACCTTGTCCAAGTTTTTCAGATTGCAAAGTTACTCATTTTCGGCGACCTTTCATCACATCGCTCAAGAATCTGTTTTGAATGCTGTGGCAGTATTCTGTCATTTGCTGCCCACAAGATTCCTGAAGGCCTGGCCGAAAATCAGATAACTGGTGTTGCCCGCTATTGTCCCTTCGTTCTGCCCCCACAGGAATGGCCAGTCGTCAAAGTTCTCAAAGTGGTCCGGCTTGCGGAACAGCACACCCGGAGCCACATTACCCGGAATGAACGAGAAGTCAGCCCGGTTGTTGCCATAGAATACAGCCTTTGGCCTTGTTGCGCCAACCGTTGCCACCAGAGAGTAGTTGTGGTACGGGTGACATCCGAACATGTATGCCATGGCATTATATGCATAACTCCTGTCAATTATTTCAGGGAAATATATTGCAGCGAATGCCGCCGTCGTACCGAACGATACCACGTTGCCGCTTCCTGCCCAGTTGCCGGTTCCAATAGGCACGCCGTACGGGTTCTGCTTTGAAACGCCTTCAAGGTACTCTCTGTACTTCTCCACATACGGTTTCAGTTTTTCCTTGTATGCGTTGTCCATATACGGTATTGCATCCATGGCGGTGCCTATGGCCGAGTTGGCGCTGCGCTCAAGAGCCGGCCATATCTGTCGTGTGAACTCATCAAGGTAACTCTTTTCCCCGGTTGACACGTACAACTGCAGGTTTGTTGCCATGTTGTTGCCGTTACCGCGGGCACGGCCGTTCTGCCTGGAGTTAGCCATAATCTCTGTAGCCTCTGCCATAAGACGCTTGGACTGTGTCAGAGCACGCTCTGCAAGTCCGTCATCAAATCCGCGCAGTACGCGGCTGGCAGCCGCGAACATTGTGGCGGCACGGAAATCAAGACTTGCATTTCGGCTTGTAAACGCCCACATGTCGTCAGGAGTTCCACTGGACTTTCCGTCGACCGATATCTCGTACGGTTTCAGTGACGGGTCGTAATGCAGGCCGTCCGTAATGGCGGCGGCATCGCCCAAATGATGGTAATTGTCAAGAACTGAATTGGACAGGGTCTGTGCCATGTGCCCAATGTTCTCTGCCTGTGCCACAAGGTTCAGCACGCCGTGGCGTATGAACTGCAGCATGTCAGGTATTCCGTCAGGGCGGTGCAGATCAACGTAGCGCTGCTCCTCACTTACGAATGTCTCGTCACGCATGGGCTTGAAACGTTCCCAGACAGTGACCATATTCTGTACCACACTGATATTGGAACCTGTTTCTATATCAAAGTCACCTGCATCGAAATAACCGCCTACGTTAAGACCGGGAATCAGCTCCAGAGCCTGATACCTGGTATCTGTAGTAGCTCCCTGGGAATGCAGGTCAAAATGGTCAGTCGGAGCAGGAGCCTGAAGGTAGCCCTCCTTGAAAGGCTCGCCGTGCCATATGCGGTAACCTTCGTTCACCGTCATGTGATTCATGTGGATAGGAATCCACACATCGCTTGTGGCATCTGTAATCTGGTCATACACACTGCTGTCAATCAGGAAATTGACCGTCCTGGTATTGCCGTATTTTATATAATGCACGCCCTGTTCCTGCACTGCACTGAAGTCAAACTTGACATAATTGTACTTGTAGTAGGCCCCCCATACCTGGGTTTTGCCCTCAAAACACTTGGTTTCACTTCCGTCATCATTGATTCTCCAGACCGATGCCTTCTTAAGCGGCTTGTCATTTTTGTCAAGTTCTATGACTGCCACCTTTGGCTGGTCTGGCAGATAACCCACCTGGGAGAAACCTATATTGGGTTCACGTATCCATCCTTTGATTGTGCCGGGTTTTATGTTCCATGTCAGAACTTTTCCGGTCTTTCCTGCAGGCAGAAGGCTGCGCAGAACAAACCATCCGTTCTGGGCAAGCATACGGCCGTCAAAAAGCATCAGGTCCGCATCATCAGATTTTATGGTTATAGTACGCTCGGCATCATCGGGAGCCATTATTATGCATCTGCCCTGCTCCATAGGTACAGGATCTACAAACTGGTCTGTCCCACGGTCGTCATATGTCCTGTAACCCTTGTACTGCTTTATCTTTTCGCTGTTGGGCCGGGCAACAGTCCTACTCACTGCATAACGCGGGAAACGGTTATAGCGTCCGTCCATTTTGTAAACCTTATTCCAGTACTGGGACGGAAGAAACTCCAGATTGAATCCGGCATCGCCTTCAAGTTCCTTTGGCAGAGGCTCGTCAAGCCA
>JAZUFX010000071.1:0-14848 GCA_045640885.1 Bacteroidaceae bacterium
GCTCCAGAGAATCCAACCAAGACAGGATATACCTTTGCAGGCTGGGACAAGGAGATACCTGGCACCATACCTGCCGAGAACATAACCATCAAGGCCCTGTGGACAATCAACCAGTACACGATAACGTTTGACACTGATGGCGGCAGTTATGTCGCTCCTATCACGCAGAATTACGGTGCGGTAATTGCAATTCCAGCATCTCCTACAAAAGGCGGTTACTCTTTTGTAGGCTGGGACAAGGCGATACCAAGTGTCATGCCTGCGGAGAATATCACCATCAAGGCACTTTGGACAATCAACCAATACACGATAACGTTTGATACGGATGGCGGCAGTTATGTCGCTCCCATCACTCAAGATTACGGCACGGAAATTGCAATTCCAGACCCCCCTACAAAAGACAGTTGTTCTTTTGTAGGCTGGGATATGGAGATTCCCGAAACCATGCCTGCGGAAAATATGACTATTACAGCTTTGTGGAAGTCACTGTTTGACAATATTGAAAGCATAATATATGACGACGATAGAGACATGGTCATCTATTCTGTTGATGGAGCAAAGGTGTTCCTGCCCACAAAGCAAGGCATATATATCATTAATGGAAAGAAATATATAATCAACTGATATTTAGAACCTGTTTTGAAATGTTCCAATTAATCTTTTATAAAATCTTTCCGGCTGAAAAATCCGTTTCTTTTCAGTCATTATGGAACCCCATAATTCCTTCAAACAACCGAATTTTCATCTCGAAAATCTTTCATAAAATTTTTAATCGAACATTTCAAAACAGGTTCTTAATTTTGCGCAAAACAATAGTGTAATGCATACAAGAGAAGAACAGTTGCAGGCGTTTTCGCGCCTGCTTGATGTAATGGACACGCTCCGCGAGAAATGTCCATGGGATAAAGTACAGACCAACGAGTCGCTCAGACAGAATACTATTGAAGAGGTTTTCGAACTGTGTGATGCCATAATGAAGGATGACAAACCCAATATATGCAAGGAATTGGGCGATGTCCTTCTTCACGTTGTGTTCTATGCCAAAATAGGCAGTGAAACCGGCGACTACGATATTGCAGATGTCTGCAACAGACTGTGTGAGAAACTCATATACCGCCATCCGCATATATACGGTTCCACCGAGGTGAATGGCGCCGGTCAGGTCCTTCAGAACTGGGAACAGCTGAAACTGAAGGAGAAAGGCGGCAACAAGCGGGTGCTGGCCGGTGTGCCCGACTCACTACCTTCCATTATCAAGGCTTTCAGAATCCAGGAAAAAGCCGCTCATGTGGGGTTCGACTGGGATACTCCCGAAGGTGCACTTGACAAAATCCGTGAGGAATACATTGAATTGAAGGATGAACTTGATGCCGGCAATCACGATAATGCCGAAGCTGAACTTGGTGATTTGCTGTTCTCAATAATCAACGTTGCCCGGAAATACCGTATACAGCCCGACAACGCACTGGAAAAGACCAACAGAAAATTCATCGGTCGTTTCAATTATGTTGAGGAATCGGTTCTAAGCCAGGGGCACGCCATGAAGGACATGACTTTGGAAGAACTTGATGCGCTCTGGAACGAGGCCAAAGCGCAGGAACGTAAAAGGGGGTGAACGGCATCAGGCAGCCGGCTGCTGCTGAACCTGAGCCTTTGTACCTTGCGGCTGGGCCGATTTCGTTTTCTGGATATCCTTCAGAATGCTACTGTTGAATTCCTCATCGGCATTCTGTATCTTGAGCAGTTTTGATGCGGAAAGCACCTGCTTGAATTTTTCCAGATATTCCTTTTCAAGCCTTGCTATCCTGATGTTTGTATCGGCTGCCAGATCCAGGGCTTTGAGGCATTCCTCTTCGTTGTTGCAGCTTTTCTGTACGGCCTGGTTCTGCTGGCGGACCTTGTGGTTCAGCTCACGCTTTTTCTTGTTCAGCTCGTCGTACAGAGGGAAAAAGGCATCTTTTTCGCTGTCGGTAAGTTCTGCTTTTTCGGCAAGATACTCATGCTTGCGTTTCCAATATTCCTGTGCGGAAAATGAACCGCTGTTATTCTGTGACATTTGCGCGTTGTCGCTCTTGGCACATGGCTGACCGTCATTGTTGCCGCAGTCATTGCCTGCCGGGGCCGAAGCATTGCAAAACAGGACGGTGCAGATAAAAAATGAAAGGACAAACAATCTTTTCATAATCATTGGTCGTTATTTACCAGAAGGTCATAAATCATGTAATCAGAAACCATTGACTCGTCAAGGAACGAATCAATATACTCGTCTGAATAGACTGTGATATCGGTTGTTGAGTCTGGGACACCGCTTTTGTCTTTCTGGCCTGCAAACAGTCCGATTCCAAAGTACAGTCCTGCAAATGCGGCTGCCATGTATAAATAAGGCCTCAACTTCATCCATGTGGTGACAGACTGCTCCGGCATGCTTCCGGCACGCTGTGGCAGTGCATTCATTATCCGGGCGTCAAGTCCGTCAAAATAGTTGTCAGGCACCGAAAACGGCCTGCGGTTTCCGCACTTGGTCAAAATGTCATTGTCCTGTTTCATCATAAGTTTGACTCCGGGTCTTTGTTATAGTTTAATCAATTGTCTTGAAATAACTTTCAATTTTTTTGACGGCGAGATGGTACGACGTTTTCAATGCGCCTACGCTGGTATTCAGAAGACGGGACATATCTTCGTATTTCATTTCTTCAAAGTACTTCAAATTGAAGACAATACGCTGCTTTTCCGGCAATCCGGCAATTGCAGTCTGCAACTGTCTTTCAGTCTCGTTTCCGTCAAAGAACGGGTCGCTTTCAATTTTTTCTTCAAGACTGTTGCGTACATCGCCGTCTATCGGCACATTCTGTACGGTTCTGTTGATGAACGAAAGTGATTCATTCAATGCAATCCTGAACAGCCATGTGTAGAGTTTTGAGTAACCCATGAACGATTCGATGTTGAGCCATGCCTTGACAAACGTGTTCTGAAGGACATCGTTGGCATCGTCATGACTTATCACTATATGCCGTATCTGCCAGTACAGTTTCTGGGAATACTCATGCACCAGAAGTTCAAAGGCCTTCCGCTTTTCTTCCTCGCTGCCGTTTTTGAATATATCGACTATTTCGCTTTCAGGGAACAGCATGGCGGCTTTCTCAGAGAATGTCTATTTCAAGATTCTCCCTGGCAAGAACGGTATTCGGGAAAATATCGCGCGCCTCGTTCAAAAGTACGGTCTCGTCATTGTACCGGGCCGAAAAATGTCCGAGAATCAGCCGGCCTATTCCGGCGTCCTTTGCCGTCTTTGCAGCATCGGCCGCTGTGCTGTGGAAATGCTTCTCGGCATTCTGCGCTTCTTCTATGGAATAGGTGCAATCGTGATACATCATATCTGCACCCTGTATTTGAGGTATCATGTCCGGATTGTATGCTGTATCACAGCAATAGGCATAACTGCGTGGGGCCGGGGCCGGCTTTGTCAACCTGTCATGTGCAATTACCGTTCCGTCCGGCTGTACAAAGTCACCGCCATTGCGTATGCGGTCATAGTCGCACGAAGGAACTCCATAGAAATCGGCCGACTGGCGGTCCAGATGGTCCGGAGTCTTTTCTTCCCTGAAAAGGAAACCGGCGCACGGAACCCTGTGCTTCAGCGGGATGGTGGTTACCGTCAGGGAATGGTCAATGTAAATGACTTCGGCCTTGGCGGCATCGAAGCCTCTGAATTCCACCTTGAAGTCAATGTCCTTGCAATAGAAATCAAGTTCGGCGCTGAGAATGTTCCACATCTCCCATGGGGCGTGGACAAAAAGCGGAGCCGTACGGCCAAGCAGTGCGAACGATGAAATCATGCCCAGCAATCCAAAACAGTGATCGCCATGAAGATGTGAAATGAAAATATGGTTTATCCGTGCAAAGGCTACACGTGACCGCCGCAGCTGGATTTGTGTCCCTTCACCGCAGTCAACCATAAACAGCTTGTCCCTGACATTGACAACCTGTGACGATGTGAAATGTTTCAGACCCGGCGTTGCCGAACCGCAACCAAGAATTGTAACGCTGAACTTCTCCATATCAATCAAAGTCTCCCATCCCGAAAAACATTTCCAGGTTGGAAATCGCTTTGCAGATGCAAAGTTAAGTGAATTTGCAACAACCAGCAAATATGCTTTGCGCTTGGAGTCTTTGCAGGTCAGAGAGGATTACCGATAGTTATATATAGGAGATTACCAGTCATATCGAAGGAACACCGTATTATATCGATATAATCCGGTACTCGGAGGTATCTCCTATATAAAACAGCAAAGGCCGGAGGAATGCTCCGGCCTTTGCCTTTTATGGATGCTTTATGCAATTACTTTGAAAGCTGTTCCTTCAAAGCTGCAAGAGCGTCGATGTCACCGAGGGTGGTAGAAGCGGCCTGGTTCTGGATAGCCGGCTTTTCTTCTTCCTTCTTGGTGTTTGCCTTCTTGGCAGCCTTCTTCTCGGCGCGTGCTTCAGCCTTTGCAATATCTTCGAAGATACGGCTGTGTGACAGGATGATGCGCTTTGAATCCTTGTTGAATTCAATTACCTTGAACTGCAGGGTTTCGCCCTGGGCGGCCTGTGTACCGTCTTCCTTGACAAGGTGCTTGGGAGTGGCAAAGCCTTCAACGCCTTCGGCAAGCGAGATGACGGCACCCTTGTCCATCATTTCGGTAATCTTGCCTTCGTGAATTGAATCAACGGTGTAGATTGATTCGTAATTGTCCCAAGGATTCTCCTCAAGCTGCTTGTGGCCGAGGCTGAGACGACGGTTTTCCTTGTCTATTTCAAGAACTACAACATCGATGGCGGCACCGATGGTTGTGAATTCTGAAGGATGCTTAACCTTCTTGGTCCAGCTCAGGTCGCTGATGTGGATCAGACCGTCAACGCCTTCTTCAATCTCGACGAAGATACCGAAGTTGGTGAAGTTGCGGACTGTTGCACTGTGCTTTGAACCTACAGGATATTTCTCGTCAATGCCTTCCCACGGATCCTGCTTGAGCTGCTTGATGCCGAGAGACATCTTGCGCTCTTCGCGGTCGAGTGTCAGGATGACTGCTTCAACTTCGTCACCTACCTTGATGAAATCCTGTGCTGAACGCAGGTGCTGGCTCCATGACATTTCTGAAACGTGGATCAGACCTTCAACGCCTGGGGCGATTTCAATGAATGCACCGTAATCGGCCATAACGACAACCTTGCCCTTTACAACGTCGCCGACCTTGAGCTCTGCATTGAGAGAATCCCATGGGTGCGGGGTAAGCTGCTTGAGACCGAGTGCAATGCGCTTCTTCTCGTCGTCGAAATCAAGGATGACAACGTTGATCTTCTGGTCAAGTTCAACGATTTCCTTAGGATCGCCTACGCGGCCCCAGCTGAGGTCGGTAATGTGAATGAGACCGTCAACGCCGCCCAGGTCGATGAATACACCGTAAGAGGTGATGTTCTTGACGGTACCTTCAAGTACCTGACCCTTTTCGAGCTTGCTGATGATTTCCTTCTTCTGCTGCTCCAGTTCCTCTTCAATGAGAGCCTTGTGTGAAACAACTACGTTGCGGTATTCCTGGTTGATCTTGATAACCTTGAATTCCATGGTCTTGCCGACGAATACATCGTAATCGCGGATAGGCTTTACATCGATCTGTGAACCCGGAAGGAAAGCCTCGATGCCGAATACGTCGACAATCATGCCACCCTTTGTGCGGCACTTGATGTAACCCTTTACTATTTCCTGTGAATCCAAAGCCTCGTTTACGCGATCCCATGAACGTGATTCGCGTGCTCTTTTATGTGAAAGAAGCAGCTGGCCCTTCTTGTTTTCGGTGTTCTCGATGTAAACTTCAACTTCGTCACCTACTTTGAGTTCGGGATTGTAACGGAATTCACTTACAGGAATGATGCCGTCTGACTTGTAGCCGATGTTGACAATGACTTCACGCTTGTTGATGGCGGTAACGGTACCCATTACTACCTCATTGTCGGCCACCTTGTTCAGTGTGCCGTCATAAGCCTGTTCGAGCTGTTCCTTGGTCATGCCTGTGCCGGCAGTTCCGTTTTCAAATGCATCCCAGTCAAAGTCCTGAAGGGGAGCGATGTTCTTAAAATCTTCCATTATGGAAAAATACAAAATAAAAAGTTAAACAATCAGTTATTTATCTCCTGCAATGCGCTTCCGGCGCAAAGCGGGTGCAAAGATATGAATAATACCTTGAAAATAAAGGGCAAATGCCTGCTTTTTTATGAATGCCGTATTCTCCCTGCTGTCAGAAGTCTTCGTCGAGTGAGTATGGCTGGCCTCCGGCCGTTATTCCGGCTGCGTTCACGTTGATGTGGCCCGTTATGGAACTGTTGTAGAATTCCAGTCTGGCCTGTCCCAGGCTGTCGGTCACCACGTTCGGATTCCAGTAAAGGGTTCGGCGGTAGTCGACATCGCCGAAAATGGGCCCGTCCGGATACTCGGGCGCATAGAAACTGTAGGGCTGCGAGTAGCCGCTGATGGTAGTCAGGCGTTTTTCGGTCTTGTAGATATCCTTTCTCGTGCTGCGTTCCGATTCATCCTTTACAAGTATGTCAACCAGAATCACACGGTCAAATTTGTCATCGCGTCCCTCAAGATTCTCAAGCCTCCTGTTCAGGAATTCAACGTACAGAGGAGCCAGCTGCCATGCTTCCTGCTTGAAAAGCGGGTGGTCATAAACCATAATGCCCTTGATGTCCTTCGTGTCGATTTTCCATGGAACTTCAAAAATGCCGGTGTTGATGAACTTGCGGTTGTCATGGACATAGAACATAGGCTCGAATCCGTTTATCGATTCAATGGAGTCGGTGCCGTTTTCGGCCGATGCGAACAGCAGCTGGAATCCCTTCTCCATCAGGTAGCCGGTCACGTCGGTCGAGTATTCGCCCTTGTCCAGCTCCTTTTCAACGTCGGTCATGACATCATAGGCCGAGAAAGTGTAATAGTCAATGTATTTGCGGTGTTCCTTGATTTCGACGTCGGGCAGAAGATAGCCTGTCTCAATGTTGATTACCGTGGCCAGCGTGTCTTCCAACTGCTCTGCCGCCTTCGGCTTGTCCGCTTTCTTCCGCTGTACACCGCGGAATACGGTCTCGGCCGGCATATAGGCTCTGACTGCCGGGGCTATGGAACGCTCGAACAGAATGCGTGCGCTGGTGCCGATAAGCCGGTCATGCTTGGGGTTCGCGCTTATTGACAGACGTGCCTTGTCGTAGAATTCGCAACCTATGTCAAACCCGAAATAACCCGATTCGTCGGTCATGTACGAGAACGTTTCGGACTGGCTGCGGTCTTTCGGCATTACACCGGCGGTGACTTCGACCCCGTTCATGGGATTGTTGCCGAGAGGGCTGAGTATCCATCCGTTCAGTGTCAGGCTTTTCTCCAGACGGTGCTTCTCCTTGAAAGGTTCGATTCCGGACATGACGCGCCAGTCATAGCGTTCCCATCCGTTTATCATGCACAGCATGTCAAGTGCCTGCATGTGCTCGTCGTCCTTTGACTCGAAATACCAGTCGGGATGTTCAATGCAGCCTTTCAGGTCCGATGCAAGCAGCATGGATGAGCGTATGTCGTCAATCAGGGCGTTGCCCTGTGAACGGCTGTCACGGACGGCTATGGAGAAACGGTCCCGGAAGGGTGCGCCATTGCCGTCCGTGAGACTCAGTTGAAGCTCTATTTTCTGGAACGGGGCAAATGATTTCCCGTTTGCGGCAACAGTCAGCGTAGGTCCTGCAAATACGGAGCTTGAATGGTAGAAACTGCGGCTTGCAAGTATGTTTCCGGCTGTGTCAAAAAGTGTCAGACGGCATACCCCTTCGGGATAGGTGCCTGTGTCAAAGCTCTGTGTGGCTTGTCCCTGCCCGAACTGTACGGTCTGGAAATCAAACAGTTCACCGCGGCAGGTGACGGTTATTCCGAGAATCGAATCCTGGAACATGCCGGTAGCGTAAATATCGGCTGTCATACTGTCCCCGGCCGAGTTGAGCTGTATGGCACAGCCTTCTTCTTCGGCGTCGGGCAGCTGGAAAGTCCGGGAGTCCTTTCCTGCGGTGATTTCAACGCTGGTATGCTTTTTCTGCGGCGTGAATGTGAAAACGCCCATGCCGTCATGGAAAGTCTGGAATGACAGTCCGCTGCCATCCTGCAGAACGCCGTCGGCACTTATGCCAAGACCGTTCTCTCCGCTGACCCTGAATGCAACGCGGCATGGCTTCCCGATTATCAGATGCCCGCCTTCAGGGTGAAAGCTGGCATTGATTTTACGCAGGCTTTCCGTTTCAGGGCGCCTCTTTTCATTGGCTGTGCTGCGTATTGTGATTGTGGGGCTTGATTCGTAGTACTTGCCGCTTTCCTTCGGCTTGTCAAATACCGCAAATACCCTTGAATACAGGTTGTCATCGCTGAAGTTCTGCATGAAGCCGGTGTAGGCGCGCACTTCATAGAAACCGCTGGGGTATGGCGTGATGCCGCGAAGCTCGCGTGCCTGGGCGGTGGAGCCGTCAAGCAGCGCAAAATATCCGTCGGCCTGACCCGCTACCACTTTGAGCTTCTGCTGTTGGAGAATAATGCCGTCGGGCGAGAGCAGGTCAACGTACAGAACCTTGCTTTCTGCGCGGTGAAGTGTCGATGCGCTTACTACAAAGGCTTTGAACCAGATGGTCTCGCCGGTGTAGTATGCAGTGTTGTCAAACTGCAGATAGACTTTTTCCTGTGGAAATATGCTGTTGAACTGCTTTATGTTCCCGGCAAATGTCATGAGCTTTTCTTTGGCACCGGCCCATGACGGAAGCGAAAGTAACAGAAGCGAGCCGATAAGCGGCAGTCTGGCAAGTATGCTGGAATGTTTCATTTTTATTGGTTGCGGTAAGTCAGAAATCCCGGTCATATACATACGGATTGCCGCTGGAGGTGATGCCTGCGGCCGAAACATTGATATGCCTGGTTATGGAACTGTTGTACAAGTCTATCTCGGCATGGCCAAGGCTGTCGGTCACGACATTCGGTTCCCAATATAGGGTACGGCGGTAATCGACATCGCCGGCTATGGGCCCGTCAGGATACTGCGGCGAATAGAAACTGTACGGGGTGGAATACCCGTCAACGGTGGTAAGCCGCTTGTTGATCTTGTACAGTTCCTTCCGGGTGCTGAGCTGGTGCTCTTCCTTGACGAGAACGTCAATCAGAATCTTGCGCTGATACAGGGCCTCGCCCGTTATGACGGAAAGCGTGTGGTTCAGATAGTCCTGATACAGCGGACACTGTACCAGTATGTTCATCATGTACATGGGCCTGTCAAAGACAATTATGCTGACTATGTCTTTTGTGTCGATTGAGGCCGGAGCCTCCATTATGCCCGTATTCCTGATTTTCTGCGTGTTGTGCACGTAGAAGAACGGCTCGAAACCGTTGACCGATTCAATGGAGCCGTTCTCGCCGACCAGAACCTGATAGCCCTTGTCCAGAAGATATCCCAGCAGGTCTGTAGTGTATTCGCCCTTGTCCAAATCGACTTCAACGTCTTTCGCCACATTGAAAGAGTTGAAGGTGAAATAGTCTATGTACATGCGTTCCTCCACAACATCCACATCGGGCAGAATGTACCCCGATTCCTTGTCTATGACTTCAGGCAGGCCGTCGTCAACCTGCTGCGACTCTTTCCTGACGGCCGTCGGCGTGCCGTCTGTCGGGGTGAAAACCAGTTCCTGCGGCTGGTATTGCCTGATTGACGGCAGCATGGAACGGTCAAGCTTCAGTCTTGCGCTGCTGCCTATGCGGCGTTCCCTCTTCACGCGCGTGTCGATTGAAAACCTGGCTTTACCATAGAACTCGGCGCCTATGTCGAAACCGAAATAGCCGCTGGAGTCCGTGTGGTAGGTGTATGTTTCCGACAGGGACTTGTCGGTGGGCATCATGGCTGCAAGCACTTCAACGTCTTTCAGAGGCTTGTTGCCGGCCGGATTCAGGACCCATCCGTTCAGGGTAAGCTGTTTTTCCAGACGGTGCGTCTCGGTAAAATCAATGCATCCGGTCATCGTCCGCCAGTCGTAACGTTCCCATCCCTGGATCAGAGTAAGCAAATCAAGTGCATTGTCATGGATGCTGTCGGCCGATTCAAAATACCATGACGGTTTTTCTATGTATCCCTTGAGGTCCGATGAAAGCAGGAAGTCTGTCCTGAGGTCGCCTGCAAGAACAGATTCCTGACCGCGGGCGTCACGTACCGACAGGCAGAAACGGTCCCTCAGCGGCAGGCCTTTGGCGTCTTTAAGGTCCAGCTGCAGATTTATGCGCTCAAACGGGGCGTAGCTTTTCCTGTCCGGGGTGACAGTCAGGACGGGCGTATCCGATGTCCGGCTGCGGTGATAGAAATGGCGGCTGGCATAGACCGTTCCGTTCCTGTCGAATACGCAGAGGTTGCACACCCCTTCGGGTATGCCGTACATGGACAGGTCCAGCACGGTGCCGTCCGGCGACATGTCCAGTTTCTGGAAATCCATCACTTCGCCGCGGCAGGTTATGGTAAGTCCAAGTGCCGCACCATAAAAGTCGGGAGAGGGAAGAATCCTTATTCTCAGACTGTCGCCGTCTGTCTGACTGACATTCAGGGCACAGCCGCTCAGTTCAGCCTGGGGCAGGGAAAAACTGCGGGTAATGCCGTCGGCGCTTATCTCAACACTGTACTGCCTGCCTGTGGGCGTGAATGTGAATTCTCCCATTCCGTCGTGGACGGTGGAAAAGTCCAGGTCCGTCCCTTCCAGCGTTCCGTCCGCGTCAATGCCCATGCCGTCCGGACCGGTGACTTTGAATGCCACACGGCATGGCTTGCCTATAATCAGATGGCCGCCTTCGGGGTGGAAGCTCACATTTATGCGTCTCAGACTCTCTGTCTTCGGGCGAGTCTCGGCCAGATCGGGCTTCATCAGCTTTATGACAGGGTCGTATTCGTAGTACTCCCCGTCATGTTCCGGTTTTTCATATACGGCTATCACCCGTGAGAAAATGGCCTCTTCGGAAAAGTTCTGCATGAAGCTGGTGTAGGCGCGCACCTCGTAGAAACCGCTGGGATAATTCATCATGCCGCGTTTTTCACGGGCCTGCGATGTGGCGGCGTCGACCAGTGGCAGCGAACCGTCGGCCTGCCCTCCTGTTATCTTCAGCTTTTCCTGCTGCAGCAGAACGCCTGTGGGCGAAATCAGGTCAACGTACAGGACTTTGCTTTCCGCGCGTCCCAGATTGAACGCATTGACAACGAAAGCCTTGAACCAGATGGTCTCGCCTGTGTAGTACGATGTGTTGTCGAACTGGAGCCATACCTTTTCCTGCGGAAATGCGGCATTGAACTGGTGCATGTTGCCGGCAAATCTCATCAGTGAGTCTGCGGCACCGGTACCGGCCTTGCAGGGACAGGACAAAAGGAATATGAAGAGCGGCAGAACCGCCCTGAGTTTCATAAGCATTTTCATTGTGGTACAAAAATATAAATATTTGGCGAAAATACACTATATTTGCAATCCGTTATGAAATGTGGTTTTGACAACGACAAGTATCTGAGAATACAGTCCGAACACATCAAGGAGCGGATAGCCCAGTTCGGAGACAAACTTTACCTGGAATTTGGCGGAAAGCTGTTCGATGACCATCACGCCAGTCGCGTACTTCCAGGCTTCCAACCTGACAGCAAGCTGCGCATGCTCATGCAGTTGAGTGACTGCGCCGAGATAGTCATAGTCATCAGCGCCCTTGACATTGAAAAGAACAAAGTGCGCGGAGACCTTGGCATTACGTACGATATGGACGTGCTGCGCCTCAGGGAAGAGTTCCAGAGCCGCGGCCTGTTCGTAGGCTCGGTTGTCGTGACACACTATAACGGACAGTCCAGTGCCGATGCTTTCCGCAAGAAGCTCGAACATCTGAACATAACCACTTACGTACACTACACCATTGACGGCTATCCCAACAATGTGGGGCTTATCGCTTCCGACGACGGATTCGGACGTAACGATTACGTCCGTACCACCCGGCCGCTGGTCATTGTCACCGCACCCGGTCCCGGAAGCGGCAAAATGGCGGTGTGTCTCAGCCAGCTGTATCAGGAACAGAAGCACGGAATAAAGGCCGGCTATGCGAAATTCGAGACATTTCCCATATGGAACCTGCCGTTGAGCCACCCCGTAAATATAGCGTACGAGGCTGCTACCGCCGATTTGGACGATGTCAACATGATTGACCCGTTCCATCTTGAGGCATACGGAAAGACGGCGGTCAACTACAACCGTGACATTGAAATTTTTCCTGTGCTGGACGCCCTGTTCAAAGGCATTTACGGAAGCAACCCGTACAAGTCGCCTACCGATATGGGTGTCAATATGTCCGGCTTCTGCATAAGTGACGACGACGTCTGCCGCAAGGCTGCCCTGGACGAGGTCATCCGCCGTTATTACAATGCACTCAGGCAGATGGCCGAAGGCGCATGCAACGATGCCGAAGTGAACAAGATAGCCATGCTCATGAACAAGGCGGGCATTACAACGGCGACAAGACGTACCACCGTTGCCGCCAGGCAGGTCAGGGAAGAAACCGGAGTACACGCCGCCGCCATCGAACTGGCCGACGGTACCATCATCACTTCAAAGACCACAGACCTTCTCGGACCATGCGCATCACTGCTTCTGAATGCCACGAAGCATCTTGCAGGCATTGACCATGAAGTGAAGCTCATTCCGCAGGAAATGATCGAGCCCATCCAGACCACGAAACTGACATATCTGCACGGCAAGAACCCCAGACTCCATACCGACGAGGTTCTTGTGGCACTTTCCATGCTCAGCATACATGACAGCAACTGCCGCAAGGCTCTGGAAATGCTTCCCGAACTTGACGGATGCCAGGTCCATTGCACGGTAATGCTGAGCGAGGTGGACCGTAAGATTCTCAGGAAACTGGGAATAGGACTCAGCTTCGATCCTGTGAAAAAAGGCTGAAGAAGGCTCTACGAGCGGAGGTGGTAGTCAATCAGACCTTCTATCGGCGATGTCATGATATTGCCGATCTTCATGCCCAGCATATCGGCCGTCTCTTTCAGTTCCGGTGAAAATACATTTGCCAGTGTACCTGCAAAATGAACCGGCAGCCACGGATGGTGGTAGGTAATCACATTGCGGGTGAAGAATTCAGTGAAACAGTTTATCAGCATGGCATGTATTTCGGGAAGTTCCCTGTTCTCTGAAAGGAAAGGCGCAAGGCTTGCAAGAAACACATTCGGCAGCGGCTGCTTGTAGACACTGTCCAGAACCTTCTCCTTGTTCAGGTCAAACCGTTTCAGGAAAGCTGTGCAGATGTGTTCGGGCAGCTGGTGCTTCATGCAGTCGCCCAACAGGCGCTTGCCCAACGCTGCAGCGCTGCCTTCGTCTCCGAGAATGTATCCAAGAGACGGAATCTGGTCGACAATTTCCTTGCCGTTGAACAGACAGGAATTGGAACCTGTTCCAAGCACGCAGGTAACCCCTTCGGCCCTGCCGCACAGAGCTCTGGCGGCACCCAGCATGTCACTGTCGGCACTGACCGTCGCTGCGGCGAATATGCCGTGAAGGAAATCCTCCATACGGCTGCAAATCTGCTCTGTGGCAAGTCCGGCTCCATAGAAATGAACCTCGGTTACGGTGCTTATGTCTATGCCGGTTGTCTGGGGCAGAAGTTCCTCTTCGACAATTCTCCGTATTTCATCCATTCTCTGATGATAGGGATTGATTCCGACGGTGCGGAATGATTTGAGATTGTCTCTGGTGTCGAAGAAAACCCAGTCGGTTTTTGTCGATCCGCTGTCTGCAACAAGTATCATAAGTGTATTATTTTTTCTTTCCGAAATCAGGCTCGAACTTGATCAGAGCCGATACTGCACAGGTGACAAGGCAGCAGCACATAATCCAGATGAAGAATGTGCGGTAACCCATCATTTCCTGCAGCCTGCCCGAAAAACTTCCCGGAATCATCATGCCGAGCGCCATGAGTCCCGATGCAATTGAGTAATGTGAAGTCTGATGGTCCCCCTTGGCCAGATAAAGCAGGAACATAGTGAATGCCGTGAATCCGAATCCGTATCCCAACTGCTCCACGAACAGACAGCTGCATACAACGTACATGTTCTGTGTGGGTATCCAGCTCAGGTACACATATACCAGATCCGGAATTGAAATGGCCGCCACCATCCACCAAAGGCATCTTTTCAAGCCGTGTCTTGAAATGGTTATGCCGCCAAGTATGCCGCCGAGCAGCAGACCTATGGTGCCCATCGTCCCCTGGGCTATTCCAACCTGGACGGTCGTCAGTCCCAGCCCTCCGTTTTCGGGGTCGTCAAGCAGGAACAGCTGCGCCATCTTGGTTATCTGTGCCTCCGGGAAACGGAACAGCAGAATGAACAGCACAGCTGTCACTATGTGCGGCTTTTTGAAAAATGACACGAAAGTCTGCCCGAACCCTATCAGGATGTTCCTGCCCGAAACTATGGTCGCGCTGTCGGCAATGGGATGTGGAAGTACCGATGAATGGTACAGCCACAGCAGTACCAGCACACCTCCGGCAATGAGAAAACCTATGCTCCATGCACTTGGCACGCTCATTCTCTTCTCGAAAAGGCCGACCAGAACCAGCAGCCCGCCCTGGCCGGCAATGGTGGCAATGCGGTATGCCGTGTTCCTTATTCCCACAAAGAAGGACTGCTCGCCTTCCTCAAGCCCCAGCATGTAGAAACCGTCAATTGAAATGTCATGCGTGGCGGAACTGAAGGCCATAAGCCACATTATTGCCAGTGACCACCTG
>JAZUFX010000072.1:0-16619 GCA_045640885.1 Bacteroidaceae bacterium
GTATCTGTCAGATAAAATCCGTAAGGTTGTCAGATGGATAGGAGTTGTTGTGATTGGATTGGTGCTTGTGCCGGTTTGTACAATTACAATCAGCCGTTTTTCCAATCAGAAGTCAACGGTGACAGACTATGTTAACTGGTATATCGGACAAGGTAACCTTTATTTCAATAATTATGCATTGGATGACAATGGCATACGTTATGGCGACCGTACGTTTAACTTTGTGAAGCGTCTTGTCAGCCCCAAAGCATCTCGCAATTATGTTGACAGACGTGATACGTTCAGCAATCTTTATGTCAATGATGATGTGTTTACAACGTTTGTGGGCGATTTTGCCATCGATTTCGGGCCGATTGTCGCATTCCTGCTGTTTGTCGTTTTCAATGCATGGGTCCTATATGCGACAAGAGTTAGAAGGCAAAGTTTAAAAACACATCAGCTTTTGCTCTTATATTTTACCATGTGTGTCTGTATGCAGGGAGGAATGACGCTGTTTTCTTTTTCAGATACTGCTAACTTAAAGATGATATGTTTTGCCCTGCTGTATGTGTATTTGGCTGTGTATGATATGGTTCTGTCAAAATATCCGCGGAAAATCATATTTGTCAGACATAGGGCCGATGCATCATCAGGAAAGAGAATGATAATTATTAAGAAGAACGGGTGTTCGAAGCCTAAAACCAGTCAGGTATTAAGAAATTGAAAATATGAAAGCAAGAGTTATTGCATTATATCTGCCGCAGTTCCATCCAATTCCGGAGAATGATATGTGGTGGGGCCCCGGTTTTACGGAATGGACAAACGTAGCAAAAGCCAAACCGTTATTCCGTGGTCATATACAACCTAGAATACCTGCAGATCTGGGCTTTTATGACCTGCGACTGCCAGAGGTCCGTGAACGACAAGCTGAAATGGCTCAAGCTGCGGGGATTGAAGGATTCTGTTATTATCACTATTGGTTCGGAAACGGGAAACAACTGTTGGAACGTCCTTTTAATGAGGTATTGGAGAGTGGTAAACCGGATTTCCCGTTTTGTCTCTGTTGGGCCAATCATGATTGGACCAACAGTACATGGACAAATAATGGAAATCTGAATAGAGATGCAATGATGATAAAGGTCGAGTATTCCATGACGGACCACGTAAATCATTTTTATTCGTTGTTACCGGCCTTTAAGGATAAACGTTACATAACAGTTGATGGCAAACCTCTGTTCATGATTTACAATGCCGGAATATTTCCTCGTGTAAAGGAATTTATAGAACTTTGGCAGAAACTGGCTGCAGATAATGGACTGAAAGGCATTTATTTCGTTGGAGGAACTCAATCTACGTTCACGTTCCGCAAGAAAGAAGATGGCAAACGTGCTGTTTCAATGCCCAATCTTAAAAGCAGTGCAGATGTGTATAAGTCGGTTCTTGAAATGGGATTTGATGCGGTAAATTCTTTTGGTAAGCGCAGAGGAGAAATGCTTGCGGAGGGACTTACATGGAATATTTTTCGCGTCGCTTTCCAGAAATGCGGAATTCCACTGAGTAAAAAATATGACTATTTGAAAACAGTGAAAGGTTATTTCGCACCGGAAGACAGTTGGGAGAATGTGATTCCGACCATATTGCCACAGTGGGACCGCAGTCCCAGAGTTGGATTGTCTGACGGCGTTTATGTTGATGCTACGCCCGATAATTTCAAAAAGCACATTCTTCATGCCCTTGAAATTGTGAAGAATAAGGATGATGAACATAGGATTCTCTTATTGAAATCGTGGAATGAATGGGGCGAGGGCAATTATGTGGAGCCGGATATATATTATGGCCATGGCTTCCTTGACGTATTGGCAGATACCATAAAGTAGTATAAATGGACAGGATAGTTTTCATACTGACCACTCTTGATGCGCATGCCCGCCATAGGGTTGATGATTTTGTGGCGCATGGTTTTGATGTCCATGTATATGCTTTCATTAGGAGTAATGAATGCCAGAGCAATGAGGCCCCATGGCCTATTGATACCATTGGCGATTTTCCGAATTCCATGCCATATGTCAAACGCCTGCCGATATTGTATCGTGGAGTAATGTCTGTAAAACGTAGATACAAAGACCAGTCTGGCATTGGCTTCTATTATCTTGGACTAGACATAGCGATGATAGCCGGCGTATTGATAAGGCATCCATACATATATGAGGAATGCGATTTGAATCATACATACATAGGCAGTGCATTGCTTCGCAAGGCGTTTGAAAAGGTTGACCGACGTATCATACGGAAATCTCTACGTACCATATTCACGTCGGAAGGCTTTTTGTCATATCACAAATTGCGTGATACAGGAAATGTTACGGTTATTCCCAATAAACTTCCGGCGAGCGCAGGCAAATACAATTACTTCAAACCGCGTATTACTGACGTCAGTCATTTGTCATTTGGCTTTGCGGGAAGTGTCAGATATGAAACAATTACCAGTTTCGCATCAATAGCTGTCCGTAATTTCCCTCAGCACGATTTCCATTTTTTCGGTAATGTGCAGGAGTGTGTGCATAAGCAGATGATTGAGTTGGAAAAATATCCCAACTGCCATTTTCACGGCAGTTTCAAAAGCCCGGACGATTTCCCTGCAATATATTCCGAAATTGATTTTACTCTCGCAACATATGATACACGTTATGAGAATGTTCTTTATGCCGAACCGAATAAAATATATGAGGCTGTGTTCTTCCGTACTCCAATAATAGTATCAAAGGGCACATTTCTTGCAGAAAAGGTTGAAAGTCTTAAAATAGGCTTTGCCGTTGATGCTATGAGCGAGGAAGATGTGAAGTCATTCATAGGGAGTCTGACAAATGAAAAGATTGCCAATACAAAAAGGGATATATCCGCTATACCCTGTGAATATGCCGTTGAGAATAATGATGCTTTTTTTAAAATTCTGAAGGGGTGATGTCATGAAAAAAGTAATGCTCGTTTTTGGCACAAGGCCAGAGGCTATAAAGATGTGTCCTTTGGTTAAGGAATTTCAAAAATATCCTGATACATTCGAAACCGTTGTTTGCGTTACCGGCCAGCATCGCGAAATGTTGGATCAAGTGCTGGAAATCTTTGATGTGACGGCCGATTTTGACTTAAACATCATGAAACAAGGTCAGGATCTGACTGATATAACAACTGCTGTACTTGTTGGAATGCGTGATGTGTTTGCCAAGTATATTCCGGATGTCGTCCTTGTTCACGGTGATACCACCACTTCTACAGCGGCGGCGCTTGCTGCTTTCTATGCGCATATTCCCGTCGGTCACGTTGAGGCTGGGTTGCGGACACGTAACATATGCTCACCGTGGCCGGAAGAGATGAACCGGCAGCTGACAGGCAGAATTGCCGCATATAATTTTTCTCCGACGTCTCTATCTGAGAACAATCTCAAGGAAGAGACCCCTAATGGCCGTATTTTTGTGACCGGTAACACTGTGATTGATGCTCTGTTTATGGTTCTGGATAAGTTGAATGCGGATATTGTACTACGCGAAAAACAGGACAGAGTGTTGCTGGACTCCGGTTATGATGTTAAACGCATTGGCGGTGGAAGGAGACTGATAGTCATTACTGGACACAGACGGGAAAATTTTGGAGACGGATTTGTGCGGATGTTATCGGCAATGCGTGATCTGTCAGAAAAGTATCCGGATGTTGACTTTGTATATCCAATGCATCTTAATCCGAACGTACGCCGGCCAATACATGAGATTTTTTCAGGTATGGACAAAATTTCATTTGGGAAAGGTTGGGGAAAGTCTGCCAATTTCTTCTTTATTGAGCCGCTTCAATATCTGGAGTTCGTACATCTCATGTCAAAGGCATATATTGTATTGACAGATTCGGGTGGAATACAGGAGGAGGCTCCAAGTCTGGGCAAGCCTGTACTTGTCATGCGTGATACTACTGAACGTCCTGAAGCCCTTTCTTCCGGTACAGTTGAACTTGTGGGGTCGGATTATGACAGAATAATGGATAAAGTCAGTATGCTTCTTGATGATACTGCAGCATACGAACGCATGAGTAAAGCTGTAAATCCATATGGCGATGGTAAGGCGTGCGAAAGGATTGTAGGTATATTGAGAGAATGTTTGTAACTTTATAGCCGGACAAATTATTCATATGCCTCAGCCGTTAGTGTCAGTCATAATGCCAATGCATAACTCAGAGAGGTTTGTTGGCGAAGCGATAGAGTCTGTCCTGAATCAGACATATTGCAATTGGGAACTTCTTGTCATAGATGACGACAGTAATGACAATTCGGTTGAGATAGTCCGGAAGTATGCTGCGCATGACAGCCGAATCAGACTTCTGTTCAATGATAATCATGTCGATATGCCGTCGGCACCGCGGAATATGGGTATTGAGTATGCTAATGGTCAGTTTATAGCTTTTCTGGACAGCGATGATATTTGGCTGAAGGATAAGTTGAAACAGCAATTGCCATTATTTGAAGATAATTGTACTGCTGTGGCGTATTCGGACTATGAAAAAATTGATGAAAAGGGTAATCGGTCTGCGCGTGTTGTAACTGCACCGTTGCATGCAGACTACCGCAGTCTGCTGCGCGGCAATATTATCGGTAATCTGACAGGTATGTTTGATGTCGGCAAAATAGGCAAAAACTATTTCCTGAACATTCATCACGAAGATTATGCTTTTTGGCTTTCTGCCCTCAAAAATGGATATGTAGCCTGTTCAACGGGAACGATTACGGCCCTATATCGGGAACATAACAATTCTATCTCGTCACATAAACTCCGGAATATTGTGTGGCAATGGAACATTTATCGCAATGTCGAGCATATCAGTGTTCTGCGTTCGTTGCGCTATTTCGTGTCATATGCCATAAAGGGAATAGCCAAGTCTTTGATATAAGGCGTATAATCAAGTTTTGGTATTGGATATCTTAACAAATAATACTTCTTATGAGCATTCTGATTAAGGACGGCATAGTGCTGCCGATGGACCGCGAAGACGGCAATGACGCTACTTTTGTCGGTAGCGTGGGTATCGAGGGCGAACGCATAGTTCTGGTAACTGCAGAAAAGGCTCAGGCTGACGCTTTTATTGCCAGTCACAAGGACTGTAAGGTAATTGACGCATCCGGCAAGGTTGTCATGCCGGGACTGATAAATGCGCATACGCATGTAGCCATGGCGCTGCTGCGCGGCATTGCCGATGACATGCCTCTCATGGAATGGCTGAACGAGCATATCTGGCCCATTGAAGGAAAGATGGGTTACAAGGAGGTGTATGACGGTTCGCGTCTTGGCATGCTTGAAATGCTTATGGGCGGTACCACCACGATTGTTGATATGTATCCGTACAATGAGGCTGTGGCCGAAGCTGCTGAAAATGCAGGTATCCGTGCCGTTGTGAGTCCCTGTTCCATGGATTTCCGCATGGAGCATTTCGAAGGTGACTGGCGCAATATACAGCGCCGGTTCAAGGACAGCCGCACTGTATCGATGATAATGGGCCCTCATGCCATATATACGTTGTCGAAGGAGAATCTGCAGCGTACTATTGACATTGCCAACGAGCTTGACTGCATGTATCATATTCACCTTTCTGAAACCCAAACTGAGGTAAATGATTCAATTCGGGCAAACGGCAAGAGTCCTGTTGAATATCTGGAAGAGCAGGGACTCTTCAAGCGTCCGGTATTGGCTGCGCATTGCGTGGTAATGTCCGATCACGATATTGAGATACTTGCAAAGTACGGTGTATCGGTAGCCCATAATCCACAAAGCAACATGAAACTGGCATCGGGCATAGCTCCAGTTAAGAAAATGATGGATGCCGGCATCAACGTTGCAATAGGTACCGACGGGGCATCGTCAAACAACGACCTTGACATGTGGGAGGAAATGCGTACGGCATCGCTGCTTCAGAAGGTTGCCACGATGGATACCTGTGCCATTCCGGCATACACTGCACTGAAAATGGCTACCGTCAACGGCGCTAAGGCAATAGGCCGTGAGGGTGAACTTGGTGTGCTCAAGGAAGGTGCAATGGCCGATGTAATCATGATAGACATAGAGAAACCCCACCTGTACCCGCATACCAATATAGTATCGGAACTGGTTTATAGCTCAAATGCCAACGATGTTGATACCGTGATAGTTAACGGAAAACTTGTCATTGAAGGCCGCAAGTGTCTGACAATGGACGAAAATGAGGTGTGCAAGCAGGCACAGCAGGATATCAACCGCCTTATGGCATAGGTCATCCTCTCAATAGCTTGAGCAGGTCGCGGCTGGTGCGGGCACCGGTTTCGCGGCCTGTTTCATTCTGTATTTGGGCCGATGGAAACAGGAGCATGGTGCTGAATTCGTTGTCCTTCAGGTGTATGTGTTCGTACAAATGGTGGAAGGAACGTGCCGCATGGCTTTCCTTATCCCTCGTGCCTATAATTACCAGCAAATGATCATCGTGCAGTTCGCTGATGGCCCAGTCCATATCGGCCGTTTCGCTGACTTCACAGAAGGACACTCTGCCTCCCTCTGAATTTTTTATTGTTCCGCGAACAGCATCGACAGCCTGACTCTTGCCATAAAATATTGTTTCGCAATTTGTTATCATGCATATTTTAAAAATTGTTCCAATCGATTTTGCAAAGGCTTCGTCCTGAATTACCGGCCCAGGTACCAATACGACAATACGCCTTATCGTGTTGAGCGGTGCGTTCATTCGTTGCAGTAAAATCTCTCCAGGAACGCTTTCCAGCAATGGATTTACAATGTTTTCGTAGTAATATGTGGTAATGCTGCGTCTAAGCGGCATGCCCATTATAAGCGAAGTGATATCAAATTCTTTTGTGGCGTGTACAATGCTCTCTATAATGTTGTTGCCAAGTCGGTTATGCACTACGAACGGGACATCGGCACTGGCAGCGATGGCGGCGGCTTCCTGAAGTCTTCCTTTGCCGTCCTGCATGTATTTTGGAGCGTGCTCTCCACCTACGGTAACATAAAGCCCAACCATTTCCGGACCTTTCCTGGGACGGATGGTCACTGCAGTATCCATAAGTGCCTTAAGTGTGTTTGAGCCTGTAAGTGTGACCATAAGCCGTTCATACGACGCTATTTCATTGTTGCGTCCTTTTTTGAATATGCGGTTTGCCGCGCGTTCTGTCACAATGTTGCTTATTATGCATGAGAATAGAACAATGAGTACTGTGCTGCTCAATACGGGCAAGCCGATAATGCCGGCGGAGTAGGCGCCAGTAGTAATGGCAAGGGCGCCTGCAGCGTGTGATTCGCTCAATCCGAACAGTATCAGGCGGTCATCACGGTCAAAATGCGACATTTTTTGAATGGCAAATGCAGGAATCCATTTAGCCAGTGTCCCTGTAATGAATATGACGGTGAATACCCATAGTGCATTCCAGTCGCTGCATACACCTCGAATGTCAATAATCATGCCGGTTGTCAGCAGGAAAATGGGCACGAACAAAGCATTTCCTATAAAGTCCATCCGATGCATAAGCGGCGATGTATTAGGCACATACCTGTTCATCATCAAACCTGTAAGGAATGCTCCAAGTATGGCATCGACTCCAATTAGACATGCCAGGCCACAAGTGACGGCCAGCAGTAGCATTACGAACAGGAAATGCGAGAAATTGCTGCTGACCTGCCTGAAAAAACGACGGGTTATTCTGGGATATATGAAAACGACGGCGGTTACATAAAATGCCAGTTTCAATAACAGGAACAGTGGCGATGATTCGTTTCCGTTATTGGAAACTATCGCAGAGTATAGCACAAGAGCTATAAGTATTGCTACTAAAGCGCCTGTAAGAGAAATGGTTACGCTTTTCTGTCTGTCCAATCCAAAGCGGTTTATTATAGGGAAGGAAACCAAGGTGTGCGAGCCCATAATACAGCCTATCACTCCAGCTGCATCAGCGTCAAGTCCCAGAACTGACTGTCCTGCCCATAAGCATGTCGCAAATGGTATCAGAAACGTCAGCACACCAAAGGCGACGCCCCATGTCCTGTTCCGTTTCATTTCCTCCAGGTCAATCTGGATACCTGCAAAGAACATGATAAACAGCAACCCTACACGCCCTGCGTATCCGAGTATGGCATCGGTTTCGATTATGTCGAGGAGTCCAGGGCCGACAATCACACCTGCAATGATAAGACCGGCAATCTGCGGAAAACGCAGTTTTCGGCATAATGACGGGATAAACAGTATGAGGGCCAGCACCAGAACGGTAGCCCAGATATCATCAGTCAATGGAAAAAACTGTTGAAAAGTCATACGGACAAAATTGTGCTGTGAAGATAGTCATAATTCCTTATTTAGTATATTCGCATACTCGAAATTAAGACATGATAGACTACGATGAAGAATTGAACGGCAGCCAGCGTGATGCGGTGCTTTACACTGATGGGGACTGTATGGTCATTGCCGGTGCCGGGTCTGGAAAAACACGTGTTCTGACGTACAGAATAGCGCATCTGCTTGAAACTGGAATTGAACCGTGGTCCATTCTTGCATTGACTTTTACCAACAAGGCTGCGCAGGAAATGAAACAGCGCATAGCGGCTAAAGTGGGGGAGAAAAGTGCCAGACATTTATGGATGGGCACTTTCCACAGCATATTCAGCCGTATCTTGAGGAACGAGGCTGAGAATATTGGCTACACGCGTGATTTTACCATATATGACCAGTCTGACAGCCAGAATCTTATCAAGGCAATTGTGCGTGATATGCAGCTGGATGAAAAGGCATACAAGCCCAATGTCGTACAGAGCCGTATATCAAATGCCAAGAACCGGCTTATGGATGCCGGGAGTTATCTGAATAATGCGGACATCTACAAGAATGACCAGTACAGACGTATTCCCATGGCTGGAAAGGTCTTTGAGAAATATGAGCAGAGATTGCATCAGTCCAATGCCATGGACTTTGACGATCTGCTTATGCAGACATATATCCTTTTCCGTGATCACCCCGATATTTTGGAAAGGTATGCATCGCAGTACCGCCACATTCTGGTTGACGAGTATCAGGATACCAATTATGCCCAACATAGCATAGTATGGCAGCTTACAAGGCACGGCGCACAGCTTTGTGTCGTAGGCGATGACGCTCAAAGCATCTATTCATTCCGAGGTGCCAACATTGACAACATGCTCAAGTTCCAGAAACTGTACCCGGACTCCAGAATGTTCAAGTTGGAGCAGAACTACCGCTCTACACAAACCATAGTTGGGGCTGCAGGCAGCTTGATTGAGAAAAACCGTTCTCAGATACGTAAAAACGTGTTTTCAACCAACGAAGAGGGTAGTAAGATAAAAGTCGTGTGTACCCATTCGGATATAGAGGAGAGCGAAACTGTAGTGAACAGACTGCTTGATTTGCATACTTTTAACGATGTTTCGTGGAACGGAATGGCGGTTCTGTACCGTACGAATGCGCAATCGAGGCCTATTGAGGAGGCTCTTCGTAGGCGTGGGCTGCCTTATAGGATATATGGATCACTGTCTTTTTACCAGCGTAAGGAGGTTAAGGATGTGATTTCCTATTTTCGTCTATGTGTCAATCCGAGTGATGGTGAAGCGTTCAAGCGTATTATAAATTATCCTGCCCGTGGCATAGGTCAGACAACTTTGGGAAAGATTGAACAGGCAGCCGGTGCAGCCGGCTGCAGCTTATGGGATGTGGTGTCACATCCGGATATCTATCCAATTGATGTGAATTCCGGTGTCAGGGCCAAACTTGATGCCTTTGCGCAACTTGTCGGTTCATTCATGTCAAGAGTATCGACCGATAATGCCCAGCAGTTGGCTACTTCCATTATTGACGTATCGGGCATCATGAAAGACCTTGATGCCGACCATACGCCTGAAGGTGAAAGCCGCAGGCAGAATGTCGAGGAACTTCTTGCCGGTATTGACGGTTTCATAAGGGAACGCACCGAAGAGGGCAATGACAAGGTCCGAATGGTTGACTATTTGAACGATGTAGCCTTGATGTCCGATCAGGATGATGGCGATGAGGATAAGATGGAAAAGGTCACTCTTATGACCGTTCATGCCGCCAAAGGTCTGGAATTTGATTCTGTCTGCATTGCGGGACTTGAGGAGAATCTTTTTCCAAGCAATATGTCAGGCGATGATGAACGTCAGATAGAGGAGGAACGGCGGTTGTTCTATGTAGCGATGACACGCGCCAGAAAGCATCTGATGCTTTCATATGCTGTCAGCCGTTTCAAATACGGAAACATGGAATTCTGTGAACCGAGCCGGTTTCTGAAGGACATAGACAGCAAATATTTTCAGCAGCCGCAGGTTGAAATGCGGCAAGCCTGGAATCCGCGGAAGCAACCTTTTTATGGCGGTCAGGAATTCCAGCGCAAGACTTCGCCGGTATTTGACCGGAAACCTGCTGTAAATAACATGACGGAAAAGAAACCGTGGCAGAAAGGGCGTATGCAGGTCGTCACTCCGGAGATGCTTGCCAGTCATACGGCAACGTCGGCATCGGCCAGTCTGCACGAAGGGAATGTAATAGAGCATGAGCGTTTCGGCATAGGCAGCGTGCTTTCGATTGAGGGCAGCGGAGACAGTGCAAAGGCCAGAATCAGATTCCTGAATGTAGGCGAGAAAACTCTGCTCCTGAAATTTGCCCGTTTTAAGGTATTGAAGTAGATTTGCAGTAAACAACTGATTACAAATGATTACAGAAACCGTTGCAATTGTCAGAGTGGGAGTAAGTCTGCTTCTTGGTGGAATAATCGGCATTGAAAGATATCTGCATAAACATCCAGCCGGCGTACGTACATTCATGCTGACCAGTCTTGGCTCCACTCTGGCTACATTGGCATCGGTCTGGATATGCGAGAACAATACCAATCTGCTGAACGGTGATCCGGGACGAATTGCCGCCCAAGTACTTACCGGTATAGGTTTCATAGGAGCCGGACTAATAATCAAGAACAACAACGACATATCGGGTCTGACAACTGCAACCGGCATATTCGTGACGGCTGCCATAGGCATTGCCGTCGGTGTCGGCATGTATCTGACGGCGGCTGTAGCCACTCTTGCAGTTACGGGAATACTGTTCTCGTCATTCCTGTTTCACGATTCCAGAAAAGACAAAAAACAAGAATAGCAAATGAAACGACATTATTTCGTGATTCTGGCAGCTGTACTGCTTGCGTTGCCTGTAAGGGCGCAGCAGCCAGACCCCAATTTCTTCATTTATCTGTGTTTCGGACAGTCCAACATGGAGGCCGGTGCGCGTCCGGCCGATCAGGACAAGGACTGGAACGACTCCCGTTTCCAGTTTGTAGCCGCCGTTGACAACCCGAGAATGAACCGCAAGATGGGTGAATGGTACACCGCTGTGCCTCCGATATGCCGTCCGAGCAACAATATGGGACCTGTCGATTTCTTTGGCCGCAAGATGATAGAGGTACTGCCGGAACAGTACAGGGTAGGCGTAATCAATGTCTCGGTTGCCGGTGCCAAACTGGAACTTTGGGATAAGGATGCCTGCGCCGATTATCTGGCAATGGAGGCTGCCGACCCAAGCCGTTCATGGCTGGTCAACATGGCTAAGGAATATGACATGAATCCGTATCAGAGACTGCTCGATATGGCGAAGATCGCCCAGAAGTCAGGTGTGATCAAGGGTATGCTGGTTCATCAGGGTGAATCCAATCCCGACGATTCCCTGTGGTGCTGGCGTTTGAAGAAGATACACGATGATCTGTGCCATGACCTTGGCATCAATCCGGACGATGTTCCTCTGCTTGCGGGAGAACTGAAGCAGGCCGAAGAGGGCGGCGTCTGTGCCGCATTCAATCAGGTGGTTCTTGCCAACCTCCCAAAGACAATGAAGAACGGCTACGTGATATCGTCAATAGGCTGCGAAAGCACTGGCGACCAGTTCCATTTTTCAACCGAAGGCATGCGTCTGATGGGCTACCGCATGGCCGACAAAATGCTTGAACTGCATGGGTTTAAGCAGCCTGAAAATCGCACACTTACGCTTAATGTCAAGAAGCTTGGCATTGAAGTCAGCCCCACACTTTCCGGCATCTTCTTCGAGGACATCAACCAGTCGCTTGACGGCGGCATCTGCGCACAGCTTATCCAGAACCATTCATTCCAGGCATACAATGTTCCCGATGCGCCCAACGCAAAGGAATTCTCAAAATCAGATACGGTGTTTTTCGGGTGGACCGTACTTGGCCGTGGCGATGCCAGAGGAACGGCACATGCCGTAAGCGACCATCCGCTGGTCAAGGACCTGAAACGCTACTATGACTTCGACCCGAATGACAAGTATGATGATGAACTGCGCTATGCACAGTATTGCGTACGCTTTGACATAGAGAACCCGGGCGACGGCTACGGTATTGCCGCCAACGGCTACGGTATTGCCAAATATGGAAACGAACGCCAGGGCAACTACTATTCGAACAACACCCAGGTGGCATCGATTCCTGTAGAAAAGGGCATCAGCTATGATTTGACATTGTATCTTCAGGGGCAGCAGTACCCGGGCAACATTACCGTTTGCCTTGAGGATGCCAGCGGAAAGTCCAATTCGAATGTCATTACAATATCGGGGCTTGGCAATGACTGGCAGAAATACACCGGCAGCCTTAAGGCCGAACGCAGCGTTGACAGCCGTCTGGCCATAATGGCCGATGCAGCCGGTACATTCTATCTTGACTATGTGACACTGCTGCCTGAAGCTTCACAACTGTGGAACGAAGGCAAGGACGGCCCGTTCCGCAAGGACCTGATGCAGGCTTTGGCCGATTTGCATCCCACGTTCATGCGTTTCCCCGGAGGATGTGCCAGTGAAGGCACCAACTATTTCGGACAGCCTTTTTGGAAGAACTCCATCGGCCCCGAAGAACAGCGCATAGGATTCCGCAATCACTGGGGCTACTGGACATCGCAGTATGTGGGCTTCTACGAGTATCTGCTCATGGCAGAATCGCTCGGAGCGACTCCGCTGCCCGTCCTTAACAACGGCGTAACCTGTCAGTTTGCAGGACACCAGTACATTGCACCGCTGGAAACAGAGGCTGACCGCCAGCGCTTCCATGACATTTTCGTTGACGATGCGCTTGATTTCATTGAGTTCTGCAACGGAAGCACCGATACGGAGTGGGGCGCCCTGCGTGCTGAAATGGGTCATCCTGAACCGTTCAACCTGAAGTATCTTGGAATTGGCAACGAGAACAAGGGCCCTGAATTCTGGGAGCGCTTTGACATAATCTACAAGGAGGTTACGGCAAAGTATCCGGAAATTGTAATTGTATCGACTGCCGGTTCCGCTGCAGACGGACGCGAATTCAATGACAATATGCACGAAATCGATACAAAGTATCAGAATACCGTCGTTGACGAACATTACTATCGCAATAACAAGTGGTTCTACAGCAACGGTGACCGCTACAATGCCGGCAAGGTTCGCGGAGCGGACAGCCTGACGTATGACCGCAACCGTGCAACGCGTGTCTTTGTAGGCGAATTTGCCAACAACAACAGCAACAACGACTATGCCAGCGCAATGGCCGAGGCTGCATACTGGACCAGCCTGGAACGCAATTCCGATATGGTGGTAATGGCGGCATACGCTCCGCTTTTCTGCAAGAAGGGTTTCAACAAGTGGAACTCCAACCTGATATGGTTTGACAACCGCGGCATGTGGCGCACCTGCAACTATTACTATCAGCAGCTGTTCTCGGTTGCAGGAAACCGTGCATTTGAAATGACCGATGTGATGAACGGTTCCGAAGTTGACGGGTCTGTCTATACATCGCCCACAGTCGATACGGAAACCGGTGAAATCTTCATCAAGTTCGTGAATTCCGAGGCCGTGAACAAGAACCTGACGGTCAACATGGGCAAGGGCCAGAACCGCAGGAAATACAGCGCTACTGTCGAATTCATGACATCGCCCGATACCAAGGTCAAGAATCAGGGTGACCAGAACAGTTATTCCAGCGCACAGCCTGCAGCAACGGCCGGCGGACGTGGCGGCTTTGGCGGCATGGGCGGCGCACGCCAGTTCAGTTACACCGAAAAGGTCGTTCCTCATACCGCCGTTCTTGGCACGGTGAAGAAATCATTCACAATGACAATGCCCGAGAATTCAGTGGGCGTCATACGTCTGACCCCGCTTAAGTAAAATATTGTTTGACATGACCAATTGCAACAGAGGGCTTCCGGTACAGTCAGGCGGCGAATTCCTTTACGGAAGAACTTTCGGCGACCAGGGTTGCGCCAGAGTGCTTTTCACTTTGGGCAGTCCCGTCAATGAAGAAGCCTTGAAAAATGCGGTCTCAGGCGCGTTGGAAGAGTACAGTTTCCTGAAACTTAAGATTGAACGCCGTGCCGACGGCCTGTACTGGATGCCTAATGACGTTCCGGTTGCGGTACTGCATACCTGTGCTGACATTACGGTCCCGTCAGAGCAGACCAATGACCATCAGCTGGTCATAATGTGGCATGACAACAATGTGACATTCAAGTTCTCGCACGCCCTGATGGACGGACGCGGCAGCAGTCCCTTTTTCCACTCCGTTTTTTCGCGCTACTTCAGCATTGCACGCAGTGAGCAGGAAAAACGGCTTGGCCAGGATGACGTGCTTGCAAATCCAGAACTGAACCCTGTACGCAATGAAGAGGGCGCCTTTTATCTTCCGTGCGTGGCCGATGCATATTCACTGACCCGTGACGGAGGACTTGAGGAAACCGAGGATTTCCAGTACCGCTGCATAGAACTTGATGAAAAGGAATTCATGGGCCGCTGCAAGAGCAGTGACGGCACTCCGAACGTCGCAATGACGGTGCTGCTGTGCCGTGCCATAAAACGCTTCCAGCAGCAGACAGGTACAGCCGGAAAGAATCCTGTCATAAACATGTCGGCCGACCTGCGTTCCTGTCTGGGAAACGTCAGCACCCACTGGAATACCATTGCAGACCTTCACCTGTCTTTTGACGAACGTATGGAAAGCAGGGATTTCACTTCGCAGTGCACCATAATGCGCGGCAAACTGTTCCTGGAATCCGATGCAGACACTCTGCGTATCCAGGCATCAAGAATAGGCCAGACCATTGCACAGGCAGGCAAACTTCCGGCTTTAGAGGAAAAGGATGAGTTCTACCGCCGCCAGCATGAACTCACGCACAGCCGTTCAACCGCGCTGGTAAGCTACGTTGGCGTGTATCCTTTCGGCAATGACATCAACTCCCACTTTGAGATGATACGGGTACGTCTGGCAACTGTCTGGGCTATGCTTCAGGTGGAAATCAACGTGGCATCGGGCCATTTCTATCTGACGTGGATGCAGAAGTTCAAAGGCGACGCGGTCTTGAACCTGTTTCTTGACGAACTGCGTCAGCTCGGACTGTCCTTCTCGCTGAAAGACTGAAAACAGATCTGGCGTGTCAGCCTTGCGTTGGACGATTGTCTCCGTTTGCCGCCTTGGCATGGATTCGGGTAGCCCAATAGACAAATGGCGTGTCACAGACTGCTACAATGCCTTTGGCTGCGTATGTGGTTATGATCAGTTCAATTACAGTGTCCTGCGGAAATGTTCCGGCAAAAGCCAGTTCTGTGAACAGTATGGAGTCAACCAGCTGGCTGGTGAATGTGCTGGCATTGTTCTTTATCCAAATGCGCCTGGTGTGCCTTCCTATCCAATCGTAAAGGTATGTGTCCATTGTATTGGATACTATGTACGCGGCAAGGCTGGCCAGACAGATTCTGGGCGTGCATGAAAGCAGCGTGTGCATGGCACCCGACACTTCATCGTATTCGTTTGGCTGGAATGCCAGTGAAAACTGCGACAGCACGGCAAATGAAATCAGTGCAAAGAATCCCATTCTAATCGCTTTGCGGCTTTCCTTTCCTCCGTACAATTCGCTTATTATGTCCGTGCACAGAAAAGTGCTTCCATAGACAACGTTGCCGAGCGTCATTGACATTCCGAAAATGTCAACGCATTTGGAAACCTCGATGTTGGCTATTATTGTGGCAAAACCAACCCACACGAACAGACCGCGCTTGTCCCACAACTTGAATGCAAGAGTCACTCCCAGGAATGACACCAGAATGGTTGCGAAGAATAGGAATTCGTTCATAGATATCTGTAGCGCAATAATGTGCCCACAAAATTAATGTTTTCCTCAAAAAAAATAAGCCAAAAGTTTTGAGAATGTAAGAAAAGCCTTACCTTTGCACCGCTTTCAACGGAAGGCACGATACAAAAGTTAAATTTTTGCGGCAATAGCTCAGTTGGTAGAGCACGACCTTGCCAAGGTCGGGGTCGCGAGTTCGAGTCTCGTTTGCCGCTCTCACGTTCTTTGAATGGATGAAATGAATTGCCCAGCTGGCGGAATTGGTAGACGCGCACGTTTCAGGTGCGTGTGCCGAGAGGTGTGCAGGTTCGAGTCCTGTGCTGGGCACTTCTTATGGAGAGATGGCGGAATTGGTAGACGCGCTACTTTGAGGGGGTAGTGACAATTATGTCGTGTGAGTTCGAGTCTCATTCTCTTCACATATCCACAGTTGCGGCAATTGACGCCAAGCCGAGA
>JAZUFX010000073.1:0-18219 GCA_045640885.1 Bacteroidaceae bacterium
GGAATATGAGCAGAAAGAGCTTATTGAAAAGGCGCTTAAGGCTGAGGCTGAAGCAAACAAATCCAAGACAAGCTTTCTGTTTAATATGAGTCATGATATTCGTACACCGATGAATGCCATATTGGGCTTCACGCAAATGGCAATAAAGCATATTGATGATAAGGATAAGGTGAAGGATTGTCTTGACAAGGCGCAGAATTCCGGAGAGCATCTGTTGTCATTGATTAACGATGTTTTGGATATGGCCAGAATAGAATCGGGTAAGTTTATTATTGAAGAGAAGCCGGCTAATCTAGATGATTGTCGTCAGGAACTTAAGAACATGGTTGAGACAGAGGCTTCCAAGAAGAATATTGAACTGATTTTTGAGACTTCGCCTGACACTGTGCACAGACAGGTATATGTTGATGTAATGAGAATGCACAGAGTAATGGTTAATTTGATGAATAATTCCATCAAGTACAGTAATACCGGAGGCAGGCTGATATTTAGTGCCAAGGAATTACCGTGTGCAAGAGAGGGTTATGCTTCGTATCAGTATACTATCAGTGATAACGGTATCGGTATGAGTGAGGAGTTCCAGAATCATCTGTTTGAGGCATTTTCAAGAGAACAGAATTCTACTGTAAGCGGAATAACAGGAACAGGTCTGGGCTTGGCCATAACCAAGCAATTGGTTGAGATGATGGGCGGAACAATCAGTATACAGAGCAAGCTTGGAGTAGGTACAACGGTAACCTTGAATTTTGAATTCAGAGTTGCGGATGCTGTCGAAGACAAAACAGCCGATGATTTAGATACAGATGCTTCTGCAATTGAAGGAATGAGAGTACTTCTCGTAGAAGACAACGAGATTAACAGAGAGATTGCGTGTGATATTTTGCAGGATTACGGTGTCGTGGTGGAAGAAGCCGATGACGGAACCACTGCTTTGGAGAAATGTGCGGCATATGTAAATGCCGGAGATGAGAGACATTTTGAATGTATATTGATGGATATACAAATGCCGATAATGGATGGATATAAGGCTACCGGTGAGATAAGAAATCTGTATCATGATTTGGATTATCATATACCTATTATTGCCATGACAGCCAACGCCTTTGAAGAAGACCACAAGGCCGCCATTGAGGCAGGCATGGACGACCACATAGCCAAGCCCATTGACATAGACCAGCTCAACGCCGTTCTCGCCAGATATCTGAAATAATAGGGTTATTCAATATATTTCCGGCCACCTTGGATGTAAATGTTCGGGGTGGCCGTTCCGTTTGCCGGCATGCCCAGCAAATTGAACACCGGTCCTTCGGGAGCATCGGCACCGATAACCTCCACACCGGTCGTGTCAATCTTCCTGATATTGCCGAACCTGCGCCAGAACACATTGGTCCGGTAATAGTAATAATAGGCTGCGGGCACATAAAGCGTCATGTCGCTTGGATTTGCAGCGCCGGCAAAAGTGTTTGACGTTGCAGCCGGAGGATTCTTTGACAGACAATATACGTCTTTCAGTCCGCTGCAGTTCTCAAAGGCATAGTCCCTTATCTGGACCACATTCCTGCCTAAATACACCGTTTCAAGATTCTTATTGTCACTGAAGGCGTATGAAGAAATTCTTTTTGTCGAATCACCCACAGACAGTGTGACAAGCGACTTGTTGTTCCAGAAAGCGTTGGCATCTATATCGGTCGCTCCGTTTATCTCAACCTCGGTCAGAAAATCGCTGAAAGCGACAAACAGCGTCGGAATGGTATATGATTGCCTCGTGCCGTCAGCTTCCACACACTGTGGGGTAACCAGCTTCGACACACTGCCGTTGTTGTCGTATGCCATAAGCCTGAATGTATTGTCCTCATTGCGGCCGAAGCAGAATCCGTCCTGCCAGACGGGCCTTTCGTCATTGTCAAAGGCAGGTCTGATATTGATGACCGCACTCTGACTGCCCGAATAATCGCGTCCTTCTTCAGGTCTCAACGCCGCAAGAAGGAAAAAGCCGTCATCCTTGCCGTCCCACCCCCAGTTGAAATGGAAAAAGTATTCCGGTTCACGTCCTCCATACCTTATATCGTATCCGTCACACACAAAAGCATGACCCGAGCTCTCACTGTGGCCAGAATACAATACCGGCCTCTTGGAATCAAGCTCATTCTTCAGCAGTGAAACCCACTTGCTAGTGGAATACGAGTTCCTGCTGCAGCACTGCATCCTGGAACTGAACCCGAAAAACGCCGACAAAGCCTGCGGTACCGATTCATTGTATGCACCGCTGCTGCTTGAAGAATATGACATGTCAACCGCCACTCCGCAGTCATACATAAGCTTTGCAACGGCATTGGCCTCCTGCGTACTGTATGAAACCCTTGAATAAGTGTCGCGCATATTGCTCCAGTCATACTCGGACTCCGAATAGTCAACGGTACATTCGGGGTAATACACATTGGTATGTATTCCGCGTTCGCAATCAGTATCATACTGCCAGTAATTCACAATCTGCGCCATCGCAGTAGCCAGGCAGCCGGTAACCGAACGCAGCCCGCGGCTGTCCGTCGGGCACATCTTGTTGTACGGACCGTTCTGCCCCCATTTTGTCTTGATCAGCGGTGCGACATCGGGACTGTCCGACGGAGCGAAAACCTGTGCCGGTGCATAATCTCCGCCTGCAGCATCAAGGCCGTCAATCTGAAGCTGATAATCCTCAACCCACGACTTCACATTATCAGGGGCCGATGTCCACTGGAACGAACCGTCAGTGCTGTATGCAAGCACACTGCCTGCAGTCCTTTCATCGGCCGACACCATTACCCAGCCGCCGTCGGACCCGTTGAATACAGCCAGTTCCGGACTGTTCATGGCAAGCTCCATCCCTGCGTCTATGGAACGCGTCACAATATTCCCATTACCTTCCATTGCAGACAAAGCCTGCGCTGCAATGTCCTGCATCTGTTCAAGACTGCGTTTCTGTGCATTTGACTGAACGGCAAATGCCAGAAAAGCCACGAGCAATATTGACAATCTTTTCATGTGACCCTCTGAATTGACTCCTGTAATGCAAATATACAAACAAAAGAGAGGATGGCATAACTGCCATCCCCTCTTTTTATGTACAGGGTGTAACCCTATTACTTTTTCAGTTCAACCGATACGCGACGGTTCAGCTTTCTGCCTTCCTTGGTGTTGTTGTCAGCGATAGGCTTGGTCTCGCCTGCGCTCTCAATGTCAATGCGGTCAGCATCGATATCGCTCTCAATCATCATGTCACGGTAGTTCTCGGCGCGCTTCAGACCCAGTTCCATGTTCTTGTCGGCATCGCCGGTGCTGTCTGTGTGACCAGTAAGCAGAACCCTTGATTCAGGATAGTCTTCCATGCTGTGCTTTACAGCTCCAAAGTCAACCACGTTGCCGTCCTGTTCATCAAGGACATACTTGTTAACCCTGTAACCTGCAGCGCGTTCAGTGTAGCGGATAGCCTCGAATCTGTCAGCCTTGGCCTTCTCTTCAGCCTCACGTGCCAGACGTTCAGCCTCAGCCTTCTCACGTGCAGCCTTCTCGGCAGCCAGACGTGCAGCTTCAGCCTCGCGGGCAGCCTTCTCGGCAGCCAGACGTGCAGCTTCGGCCCTGTCGGCAGCAATCTGCTCCTTGGCAGCACGCTCAGCCTTCTTGTCACGGAAGTTGAAACGCAGACCAAGCTTCAGACCGAATTCGAAAGGATTGACCTGACTTATTTCCTTGCTGTCAAATGCGCTGTTGTAAATTGCGCCTTCCTCGCCCCATGAGCTGTATTCCTGCTCGGAAGCCTCAATGGCGTTCATTACACCGTAGTCAAAGTAAAGACCGGTATAAAGACCAAGCTTCTGGTTGAAATCATAGCGGAAGCCAAGGTCAGCCTGGAGTCCCAGACCGAACGACTTCAAATTGCCTATTTCGCCGTTGGCGTCGGAATATGCGTTTTCGAACTTGCCCCAACCGTACTTTTCAGGTGATGTATAGGTAATGCCAGTTCTCGGTGAATAAGCCGATGCCTCCTTGTATCCATTTTCAGCTTCGAAATCGCTTGAAATCGGGAAAATCAGTGTAGCGCCAAGACCGGCCTGGAAATTCCAGTTGCCTGAAAGAGATGTTTCATACAAGGCCTGGATGGGAACTTCGACGGCATACATGCCCTGCTTCTCCTTCCAGTCGGAAATCTTGGTATGCAGAATATATTCCTCACCGTTGTTCGGGTGAATAATATTCTCATAATACTCGTTGCTGCTGTATGTCACTTTAGAATTGTACCTTGAAATCTGGGCAGCCACGCCAATACCCCAATTGTCATTGAAGAAATACTGGTACTGCAACCCGCCAAGGAAACCGGCACCCATTGACGAACTGCCGTTCTCGGGATTCGATATGAACGAATGCATGCCGCCGCCACCGTAGAAACCGAAGTGGCTGTTGGTGTATATGGGATCTATCTGGATGGTATCGATGTCATCCATTGCGCTTGCGCTGAGGCAAAGGGCAACTGCGGCTGATAATATGACAGACTTTTTCATAATGTTCATTTTTGCTTTTGGATTTAACTTCATAATCTCAAAATCAGAAGATTGCCACACCGTTGGTGTTTATTCTGTTGCCGTTCTCATCGATGATGACAATGCCCTCACCGTCATAAACGACCTTAGTACCCTTTACGGCCGATTTCGGAGTTGAATTGTAAGTAACTTCAACCGTGCGGATTTCATCATCAGTACCCGGATTGATCAGAAGGTAGTAGTAACCGTTCAGGCCACCTTCTTCATAATAGTAAGGCATGGTAGCATCCTTGATCGGCTCGTCGTTCTTGTACCACTGATAGGTCATGCCGGCATACTTGCCTTCAGGATCTACAAGAGTAATCAAATCCACGAACATATCGTCAACCCATGTTTCAGTGAGATCAACTATGATTTCGACATTCATCTTGTCGGTCTCGACGCCAAGTTCATTCTTCATTACAACGTCGAATGAATACTTGCCCGGTTCGCAGTTGTCAGGAATAGGCAATGTCAGAGTGCCGTCTTCCGGTATCTCGGTCCAGTCAATGTCCTCGAAGCCCTGCTGCTTTGCCTTGTCCGAGGCGATTATCTCATATTCGACAGGAGTACCCTTTTCAAGGTCGAAGGTAAGCTCGACAATGTCGCCCGGAACATATCCGTCTTCGTTCACGTCAAAGAACTTGTCATTGTTGTCACCGCCAGGAGTGATGACGGTCTCTTCAATGATCTTGCCTTCAGTCGAATAAACGAAACTCTCGGGAACGGTGTAATTGGCAGCGTCTTCACCGGTAATGATGTAAGACACGGTGATTGTCTTGTTTTCACCCGGTTCATTGTTGTCATACTTTGCAATGGCAGTGATGGTGACATCGTCATTGCCGGCAATGCCGTTGATGACAGGCTGAACCAGAATTACAGCGTCGTCACCCTCGCCCTCCATTCTGAGAAGTGAAACCTCAATGCCTTCGGCGCTAATCTGGCACGGAAGGATCGATGCTGTGAAGTTGGCGGTCTTTGCAACGGTGTAATTGGCACTCTTTGCACCTGACAGAGAATATCTTACCAGAACCCTCTTGTCCTGACCTGCATGGAAATCGTCAACGAAAGCGGCCACGGCACTCAGCTGTACATCATCACCTTCAACGACGCCGTCCAGTGTGCCGGCCTCCTTGACAGTGGCATTCGTCGTACCGTCATATTCCTTGTCGGCAACTTCAGTTCCCGATACGGTAAGAACCTTCCTTTCAATTTCACCGTTCATGATATAGAACGAAGCGTCGCGGTCGGCAATAACATACGATGCGGCATCTTCACCTGACAGTGAATAGGTAACCTTGATTCTCTTGTAAACGCCTGTTGAAGCATCAGCGTATTCAGCCTTTGCATTCAAAGTGACCTTGGCATCCATTTTCATGCCGAAAAGTGTGCCGGCATCGGTAACTGCAGCCTCTGTCGTGCCGTCATACACTTTCGAGGTAACCACTGTAGCATTCTTGGTAATGTACAAGGTGGCCGGAGAAGATGGTGTTGGTTCCGGAGCAGCCGCAAAGGCACTCATTGTTGCAAAAACAGCAACTAACAACGATGACATTTTTCTCATAGTGATTGTATTTAAAAGTTATCTGCAAATACGTTATTTTACAAGTTCAATTGAAACCCTGCGGTTCAGCCTTCTGCCTTCGGCGGTAGCGTTGTCGGCAACAGGCATATTCTTGCCGGCGCTCTTGCATTCAATGCGTCCGGCATCGATGCCGTTCTCTACAAGAAGGTCACGGTACAGTTCGGCACGTTTCTGGCCGAGTTCCATGTTTCTCTCGTCCGAACCGGTAGAATCGGTATGTCCCGTCACCACTACCTTCATTTCCGGGAAATCGGCCATGCACTGCCCAAGTTCCCTGAAATTGACGGCATTGTTGTCAATCTCATTGACTTTGGCGCTGTTGACACCGAAGCCGGCAGCACGGTCAATGCTGCGCAGGCTCTCATATCTGGCCTCACGGGCAAGACGTTCGCGCTCGGCAGCCTCACGAATAAGACGGTCGGCCTCGGCACGGTTGCGTGCGGCCTCGTCCTTTGCAAGACGTTCACGTCCTGCAGCCTCATCGGCAGCCTTTTCAGCTGCGGCACGGGCTTTTTCCGACCGTTCAAGAGCAATCATCTCCTTTGCCGCACGTTCTGCCTTCCTGTTGCGGAAATTGAAACGCATGGCCACCTTCAGACCCAGTTCAACGGGAATGACCTTGTCAACCTCGGTGGTGCTGAACACATCGTTGTAATCGACATCGGTGTATGAAAAATAAGTCTTGTCATTGGCACCCATGACATCCATCACTCCGCAATTGGAGTAAATGCCCGCATACAGGCCCATAGCCTTGCAGAAATCGTAGCGGAAGCCAAGATCGGCCTGGAGACCGATACCGAAACCGGCAATGTCCGACAAGTCACCGCTCACTCCCGGATAATCGGTCGTGGTGTACTTGCGGTCAGACACAGGCTTTCTGTCCGGGGTATAGCCCGACAGTGTCTTGCTGAAACCGTCCGAGCTGAATTCTCCCGACAGCGGGAACTGCAGGGTAGCGCCCAGACCGGCCTGGAAGTTCCAGTTACCCTTGCCAAGCCTGCCGTCGAACAGGAACTGCACCGGAACCTCTATCATATACATGGTCTGGTTCTCTTCCCATGCCGTATATTCAGTGAACTCAGTAACTCTTGATTTATTTACAATGATGCCGTTTGCCACTTCGGCCGGACGCTGGTACGAAGCGCTTGAAGCGAATCTTGAAATCTGGGCACCTATTCCGAATCCGAAACTGTTCTTGAAAATGTATTGGTACTGCACTCCGGCCATATTGCCCCACCCGTGTTCGAACTCGCCGCCGCGCGGGTCTGCCATGAACGAATGTATGCCCGCTCCGGCATATGCGCCCACATGACTTCCGGAATAAATATGATCAACCTGGATAGTGTCGATATCATCCGTCGCACCGGCCGTCATCCCCATGGCCAATGCCGCTGTGAGCAGAACTAACTTTTTCATAATCTTTTTTTTATCTTTTAGACATGTTGTCAATAAACCAAACTTCAAACGTTTTAATAAGCAAACATAATACTATTGCATAAATAAAACAAATCTTAAAAACAAAAAAATGCATCGGCACGCAAAAAAAGCAAATAATGCGGAATACGCAATGGAATTATATGTATCTTGGCAACTCAAACCCGACACTAACCTGTTTTACCGAATACACCGAAAATGGCTTCCGACAAAGAACTCACAGAGGACATGTACTCTGAAATCAATTCCAACATTTATCTGCAGTTTATTGCCAACACAGGAATACACAATCTTTTCGAGTCATTTTCAGGAGACAGTACCATACTGTGCATACTGGATGCCGACGGCACCTACACCATTCTCAAGAGCCAGGACGACATGCCCGATGTGCCCGAAGGCAACCGTTTCGCCGACATGGTACGTCAGTTTGCATTGACCGCGGCATACGGGCCTGACCGTGAACTTTTTCTCAGGGAATGCGAAATCGGCCGTATCATGGAACGGGCCGGAAAGGAAAAAGCCTACAAGGTGGAATTCCGTGTCCGGATGAAAGACGGTTCGCGCGTATGGTGCCAGCTGCTGTTCCGCAGCATATCCAAGTCCAAGGTACTGTTTGCCGCGCTTCCATACGATTCCTACATCACGCGCCGCCGGGTCGATGAAAAGCTGTACAAGGAATATGCCTCCATCTTCCTGGTCGACCTGAAGACCGACACCTACCGTTTCATATACCGCAGTCCGGAATCGGGTTTCAGGGATGTGCCCGGAGGCTGTTATTCCGAGACCATCAGGGAGTACGCATCGCGCGTCCATCCCGAATTCCGTGAAGCGTGGCTGATGATGGCCGATATCGACACTGCGCGCGAGTTTCTGACCCGCAACAGCCGTATGGAATACACATACCCCCTGGAAGGTATAGAAAAGCGATGGCGGCGCAATGTGGCCCAGGTTCTGGACTACGAGGACGGAATTCCGGCCACCTTTATAATGACATTCATCACAATCGACGATGTCAATGCTGCCAGACTGGAATTGCAGAACCAGGTCGAAAAGCAGAAAGTCCTGCTGGAAAAACAGCAGGAACAGCTCCAGGAAGCCCTGTATTCGGCACAGGCAGCCAGCCGTGCCAAGACCACCTTCATGAACAACATGAGCCACGACATACGCACCCCGCTCAACGCCATCCTGGGCTTTAACAAAATGGCACTCAAGGAACTCGGGCACGACAATGACAAGGTGCGTGACTGCCTGGAAAAGGTGGAGCGTTCAAGCGCTACGCTGCTGACAATCATAAACGACATCCTTGAAATAAGCCGCATAGAATCGGGCAAGGTCAGCCTTGCCGAAGACAAGGGCGACATCACGCTGTCCTTCGTCAACATCGAACCTATGATGCATGAACTGGCACGCAGTGCGGGCATCGACCTGCAGTTCTCGTTCGGACACATACAGGACAAATTCGTGATATGCGACATTGCGCATGTCACGCGCATATTCACGAACATTATAAGCAACGCCATCAAATATTCCAAGAAAGGCGGCTGGGTAATCGTCAAGTGCGACCAGCTGGGACGCAGCGACAGCAGGCACGGACTGTACCGCTACACCTTCAAGGACAACGGCATAGGCATGAGCGAAGAGTTCCAGAAAACCCTGTTCCAGCGCTTCTCGCGCGAGAACACATCGACCGTAAGCAAGATTCAGGGCACCGGTCTGGGTCTGGCCATGTGCAAGGAACTTGTCGAGCTCATGGGCGGAAGCATCTCGTGCAGCAGCGTAAAGGACCAGGGCTCCATATTCACCGTCATTCTGCCGTTCGGACTGCAGGAAGGCGCCGAATTCATCCAGCCAAAGCTACAGGAAGACAAAAAGGAAACCAACCTGAAAGGCATGCGCGTCCTGCTTGTCGAGGACAACGAGCTGAACCTTGAAATAGCGGCAGCCATACTCGAAGACATGGGCATTGAAGTCACTGCGGCCGATGACGGAAGCATAGCCGTCGAGATAATGAAGACATCGGCCGCCAACGCCTTCGACCTTGTCCTCATGGACATACAGATGCCCGTCATGGACGGTTTCGAAGCCACCAGACAGATTCGCGGACTTGGCAATGGCATCTCCCGCATTCCAATCATAGCAATGACCGCCAACGCCTTTGAAGAAGACCGCAAAGCCGCCCTCGAAGCCGGCATGGACGGCCACATAGCAAAGCCCATTGACGTCGGGCAGCTCAAGGCCACCCTGTCCGAGTTCCTGCTCTGACCTGCTGACATTTTGCCGCCGTTTTTGTATTATTGACAAATAATCAGTAAATTTGCCAATAATATACATCAAAATACAGGCAACAATGGCAACCCGACAAATGCGGAATATCACATCTGCCATACTGTTTGCAGTATTGGCGATAACCGTTTCCCTGCCGGTTCCGGCAAGGGCGGCAGTCCCGGCCTCGAATAACGGTCAGAACAGTTCCAGAATACGTCTTGGCGTCTTCGAATCAAAAGGAATGTACGAACTGTCAGCCGACGGCGAAGTGTCCGGCGGTTTCTGCTACGAGTACATGATGCAGATTTCCAACTACACCGGCTGGGACTACGAATTCGTGTACGCTCCGTTCACGCAGCTGTACGCAATGCTCAAAAACGGACAGATAGACATACTGCCCTACATCAACCTCAATCCCCGGCGTTCCGGCGAAGTGCTGTTCTCGGCGCTCCCGCTCACACAGGAGGAATACTACATTGCAGGCCCTTCGGACTCTGTCAGCGCCGACAGCGGCAGCGTTCTTGCCGACGGGGCTGTGATATCCACGATAGCCGATGCCGACTACAACACGCTGCTTGAAGAATATCTGCGCGACAACGGCATAAACGCCCGAACAGTGTACCGCCAGTATGTGAACGACATATGGAGGGATGTGCGCGCAGGACGTGCCGATGCCACAATATGGACAAACGTATCGTACAGCGACGATGACTGGAACATACTGGGCTATTTCGGCAAGAAGCCCACATACATAGGCATTTCAAAGTCCAGGACGGACCTCAAGGAACGCATAGACGAGGCGTCCGACCTCATAGACAAGGAGAGTCCGGCATTCAAGGAGAGCCTCATACTCAAGTACTTCCACAGCAATCCGGTACGCAAGAACCTGTCACAGGAAGAACAGGAATGGATATCGGCCCACCCGGTCCTGCATATAGGCTGCTTCACCAACGACGCACCCTACATACTGCTCTACGACAACGAGAAACGTACCGCGCAGGGTCTGACCCCGACCATTGTCAACTCCATAATAGACAGGCTTGACCTTGACATTACGGCCGATTACCAGTGCTTCGCGTCAATGGATGAAATTGAAGCCGCACTCGATTCCGGCCTCATTGACGTGATTGTCCCCTTCTACCCCAGCCATCACATAGCCCAGAAGCACAATCTTGTCAGCTCCAATGTAATCAGCACAACTACAATGGACCTGATATTTCCCAAGAACAGCAATTACCGCCAGGCCATTGAGAAGATTGCAGTCCAGGACACCAAGCTCGGGCAGTTCTATCTTGAAGACAATTTCCCGAACAGTCAGGCTGCAGGCACCCAGTCCATTCACGGGGCCGTTGACATGGTGGCAAACGGTGAAGCCACAGGAGCGCTTGCCCAGACCATCATAACTGACAGGCTTCTGGAAGAATACAGCAACCTGACATCCATGGTCCTTCCGAACGGCTGCAGCACCTGTTTCGCAGCACGTCTTGAAGACTATCCCATTATCAGAATACTCAACCGCGGTCTTCTGTTCATACCGCAGGCCGAAATATCGGCACTGTCGGCTCAGTTCTCAGGCCGCATGCCAATCAGCGTCAAGGAATTCCTTGCCTCGCACAAGGCCATCACAGTCCAGCTCATCCTGCTGCTCGCGGTACTGATAGCCCTTGCCGTCACGACCGTCCGTCTCGTCATAACGAAGCGCAGGGCCGATGCAGCCAGCCGTGCCAAGACCACTTTCCTGTTCAACATGAGCCATGACCTGCGCACGCCCATGAACGCCATCATGGGATTCACGTCGATGGCCAAAAAGGAGATTGCCGACCCGGACAAGACAAACGACCTGCTCGAGAAGATTGAAATGGCCGGACACCAGCTGCTTGTCCTCATTAACCAGTCACTCGAAATGGTCCGTCTGGATTCAGGCAACATGGAGTTCGACAGAAAGCAGGTAAACCTTAAGAAACAGTTCGATTCGTTCGTGGCAGTGCTCTCCGAACAGGCCCTGAGCCAGGGGGTGAGCTTCAGGCACAATATAGGCGACATGGTCCACTACGACGTCTGGGCCGATGACGCCCGCATGGGCCAGATTGTCCTGCACATAGCCGGCAATGCCATCAAGTTCACCCAGAAGGGCGGACAGATAGATTTCACCCTCCGTGAAACGGAATCGCGCAAAGCGGGATATGCGACTTATGTCTTTTCGGTTGCAGACAACGGCATAGGCATGAGCGAGGATTTCCAGAAGGTGCTGTTCGAGCCGTTCACCCGTGAAAAGAACTCGACCGAGAGCCGCATTCACGGAACCGGTCTCGGAATGTCTATCGTCAAACGTATTCTTGACCTTGTCGGAGGCGGCATAGAAGTCAAGTCACAGCCCGGCAAGGGCACGCGCTTTGACATTACCATCGACCTGAAGATTGACGATTCCGCACATGGCGGCAGTACAGGCTCGAAGGCACGGTATGACGGAAAACGCATCCTGCTGGTCGACGACAACAAGATGAACCGCGAGATTGCCCGATACATTCTGGAAGACAAGGGCATTGCCGTCGAGGAGGCCATTGACGGCAACTATGCTGTCAGCATGGTGGGCAGCACTTTCTCCAATGGCGACTACCGTCACTATGACCTTATTGTCATGGACATCCAGATGCCCACGCTGAACGGTTACGATGCTACCCGCGCCATTCGCCGTATATGCGAATCGGCCCAGATTCACATTCCCATTGTAGCCCTGTCAGCCAACTCGTTCGAAGAGGACCGTCGCAAGAGCCGCGAGGCCGGCATGGATGACCATCTTGCCAAGCCTATCGACCCTGACCGCCTGAACGAAGTCCTGGCCTGCTATCTGTAAGGTAACGCGGTCAGGACCGGTAGCCCTTATAGTACAGGCTTGACCAGTGCCGTAGGGTATTTGTGTTCCTCAAAGACTATGCGCAGGTTTATGATTCTTTGTCTGACGGAAGCAGATAATCGCTTGCCTTTGCCGAGGAAATGGCGGATTTGCCTGTCTTGCTTTCCAATTGCTTGCGTGCTGCTTTGGCTACACTGCCGCCTTCCTTTGCAATTTTGGCGCTCTGCACAAAACCTTTGGGGTTCTTTTCTTTTGATATTTCGGCTGTCGATGCTTCGGCCAGCATGTTGAGAGCAAGTTCAACATTTGTCATGTTATCACGCAGGCTTTCTTTCTTCAGTCCCTTGTGCTGCTTGTACTGACGTGTGGTCATTCCGCTCCATTCCTTGGTGATGATGTCAGTGAGCGATGCATACTGCGTGCCCTGCTTCACACCGGCACGATCCCATTCGTCGGTCAGTTCCTTCCTTACCTCGATGCCCTTTATGCGGCTGTTTATCCATTTGTCGGTATAACCGAGACGCTTGTAGTCTGCAATGGCTTGGTCGATACTGAGTTCAGGGTCCTGCATCTGGTCAAGGCGTTGGGATGCTACCTGGGCCATCCAAACTTTGAACGGCTCTGCTTTTGGCGATGGAATGGATTGGATTAGGCGGAACATCTGTTCCTGGTCTGCTACGTCAGTAAGGCGCATTTTGCCATCGGCTGCAACCATTTTCAAAGCGTGACAACTTGTCACGGTTTCATTTCCTTCTGCCTTCAACCTTTGCTTGAGCTTGCGCCAATAAGCTTGCGGGTCTGCGCTTTCGGTAAGTATTTCCACAATATCAACTATGGAAAAATACCATTTCTCTTGCTCGCTGTCCCATACGGAGCGGACCTTCTTGTCCTCGAAGAGCTGTATTTCCTGCTTCTTTGTCATAGCTTGTTCATTTAAACTTACGTATATGATAATAGACTTTGCACATTTTGGTTTAAACGGCATTTAAGAATTGAGGTAAAATGGGCTGATGTGTTTGCCAATTGATTTTCATGGGTTTGTCTTCCTTTGAACTGATATAGTCAACAAGGCCGAAACAGATGAATGGACAGGTGTTGCCATAACCGTCTTTTTTGTTTTCACGCACAAATAGCAGGAACTTCTTTCCGTTGGATTTCTGCTCAACGAAACGTCTGCCTTTGCCTTGATGCGAATCTGTATTCTGTGATTCCCAACGGAATTCATTATCGCTCACAACATAATCGTTGTACATAGTTTCGGCTGAAAAATCCTTGTCGGATTTATTGAGTGTGACAAAGAACAATTCAGTGTTGAGTTCTTCAATATTGAATACTCCAGCCACTGAACCCTGCATTCTCTTGTCGGCTGTCTGTCGCTTGAAAATGGCAAAGACTTCCTCACGGGTGTAGCAACCGTACTGTTCAAGGCTTACCGGCATGCCTTCACCTACTGAATAAGTTCTTGTTTCAAGGCGTGAAAGCAGGTATTCTGTAAGCTCAAGTATCTCTGAAACAAACACAGGATAGTTTGCCAAACGTCCTAATGCCTCATGGATGCTCCTAACGCCAATTTTGCTTATCTTATCTCCAAATAGACTATAGTAGAGCATCACGGCATACGTCTCCTCGCGTTCATCATTCCAAGTCAGATTACCATAGGCCTTCATCGCTTTACGAATGAAATTAAGATAGGATACGCTGTTGACATGCACCAGATTACCTATGCCTTTTGTGAAACGTCTGGTATTTTCATCTTCGGTATATTGGCACAGACCGGCCTCCTGCTTAAGACTTGACCAGCAGTTGCCACCCTTGTAAATCAGACGGATATCCTGTCCGTTATTCTCAATGAACTCAGCAAGAGTTGGCGTATGGGTATAGGTGCGTAGTTCCTTGACAAGACGGCCCTTGTTGTAAATGGCTGCTTTAATGTTCTGCAGAACGTATTCCTGCGCCTTCTCCTCCATGTGAATGGTGCATCCGTGGGGAAGAAGTGTGAATCCGTTTTTCACCTGATCTTCAACACTCTTGTCCGTTCGTGTCAACAGACTCCGGAAACGGCTGGCAAAATCGTACTTCTGATTGAGCTGAGCTACGAAATCAAAGACTGTCAGTTGCTGCTTGCCGGGATAGAGACGAAGTCCACGGCCTAGTTGCTGGAGGAAAATGGTCAAAGATTCCGTTGGGCGCAGGAACAATACCGTATCGACCTCGGGGATATCCACACCTTCGTTAAAGATATCAACCACAAAGAGATAGTTGATTCCTCCGTTCGCCAATTTCCTGTTGAGCGCAAGGCGTTCTTCGTCATTGTCCGATGTAAGGTAAGCCGCTTTCAATCCTACACGAAGAAACTCCTCGGCCATGTATTGAGCATGTTTCTTTGTCGCACAAAATCCTAGGGCGCGACACTTGCGCTCGTCTGGCAGATAATACTGCAAACGCTCGATGACAAGTCTGACACGTTCTCTATTGCACAACTTTTCTGTAAGTTTTGTGGCAACATAGCGGTCACCTTGCATCAGTTCCTCATCGGTGAGGTCGGTATCATCGCTGATGCAAAGGTACTGGAACGGAGTCAGCAATCCTTCATCGAGGGCTTTCGGCAAACGAATCTCAGCGCTTATCTGATTGTCAAAGTCAGGCAGGAGACTCACGCCGTCCATGCGTTCTGGAGTGGCCGTAAGACCAACAAGCAGACGCGGTGAGAACTTGCTGAGAATCTTACGGTAGCTGTCCGCTACAAGGTGGTGGGCCTCGTCGATAACTATGTAGTCATAATAATTGGCTGGCAGGTCGCGGAAGATGTTGTCGAACTTCGAGTTGAAGGTTGCTACCGATACAAACAAATGTTCAATGCCATTTACAGGTCGCGAATCGCCAACCCACAAATCACCGAAGTTGGCATCCTGCAATACACTTCGGTAAGTGCGCCTTGATTGCTTCAGGATTTCCTCACGATGTGCCACGAACAGCAACCGGTGTGTCCCTTCTGTCTGTTCAGCGAACACCTTGTAGTCAAAGGCCGAAATGACAGTCTTGCCTGTACCAGTTGCCGCAACAATGAGATTACGCTTTACGCCACCTTCGCGGATAACGGATAGCTTGTCAAGTATCTGCTTCTGATGTGGCAGAATGGTGTATTTGCTCAGTACGTCTGTTGCAAGTTCCGGCTCACGAATCTTCTGAAGTTCTCTGTAGAGTTTCTCGATGCCGCCTTCGTGAAAGTCCTCAAAATTGTGGCTGTTCCAATAAATGTCGAATGTGGCAAGGGCCGCATTGATGATATGAGGGTTCTCAATATTGGTAACACGGATATTCCATTCCAAACCGTCCGTCTGTGCCGATTTGGAAAGGTTGCTTGAACCGATATAAGCCGTGCTGAATCCCGAATTGCGTTCAAAAATATAGGACTTTGCGTGAAGACGTTCAATCTCAGTATTGTATGAGATTCGAATTTCTGTGTTCGGAAGACTGGCCAGACGCTCAACAGCTTTTGCATCTGTCACACCACAATAAGTTGTGGTAATGATGCGAAGCCTGTGCTGGGGGTTGCTACAGAAACGTTTCAGATGGTCATAGATAAGGTTAACGCCCGACAGTTTCAGGAACGACACAATCATACAGATACTGTCTGCACTCTCAATGTCGCGCTCAATTTCGCTGCTCAGCGACACACGGCTCTGACCGCCCGTAAAGAGGTTGCTGGTACGGAAACCTGTCAGAGGACGAACAGGCGTGCTGCCAGTCGCTTTCATCCGTGCGTCCTCCTGTCTGGAGACAACTGCTGCCAGCATCTGCTTGTCGTCCATGACCTTCTCTTCTTTGCCTTCACCAAGGTAATCTATCAGCCTATTGACAAACAAAGCGCGCTCTTCTGCCGTAAGATTCTCATCGGACAGACGGTTACGGATAATGCGACTGAGGTGTTCAGTCAGCATATTGGGTGACTCGGCACCATCAATATCCTCCTGCCTGCACACTAATCCATTGGTCGAAGCAACCTGCATATCCTGCATCAAACCATCGGTAATCAGATTTTCGTATGTACCTTCTACCAGTTTCATCGTGTAATCGTTTATGTTTTTATTCCACCAACAGTTCTCTATGTCTTGCCAGTAACTTTTGATTAGGTTTGAACTTCACAAAAATATAACTCTTTGCAGCACCTGATTTGTTACTATAAGCGGTATAGATAAAATCTTCAAATCCTTGTTGAGTCATACCTTTGTCCTTGTTTAATGTGAGTAATATTGTAAAACAAAAACAACCGTTTTCAATCTTGAAATAATGAAACCAAAACCTAAACACACAAAAGTAACATTAAATTGCATGTCCGCATGTTTTCAGGGCATGGAAATAAAACGCTCCGCCATTGCAGTATTGTGCAGCAGGGTTTGGGTTGAACCTTGAATGAGAGAGGCCATGAAATTTCACACAAAATTAAAATGTGTGCAATTTTCTTTTGGCACTTCCGGAATATTCTGTAATTTGGCGGAGTGATACTGTGAATATACGGCAGAAATACGGTCCATGTACGGCCGACATACCTCCGACATGCGGAGTATCACCTGATACTCCGGACCTCAGAGGTATGTTTGAGGGATACCGGCCGATATTACAAGTAATATTTTGATTGAAAAACACAGATATTAGAACCTGTTTTGAAATGGTTGACGAAAATTATTATAGGTTATTTTCCAGCAGATTTTCTGCTGATTTGAGGGAGCAATGTGGCTCCATTGTAACCGAAAAGCGGTAGAAAAGATGCGGAAAAGAAGCATAAGAATTGAAGTTAATCATTTCAAAACAGGTTCTTAACCATAAACATAATTTTTCACCATGAAACCTAAAATTGAAGTCATCGGGAAGACCGATGTGCAGACGGCTCTTATCAACGAGTTGCCTCAGCTTGTTCAGTCACGCGATGCGTTTGACAGGCTTAACGGATCAATGGGTAACATTACGGCTTACAACGGCAGGGACGGAAGTCAGCTTATGCGCCGCAAGAGCAAGTGTGTGTGTCCGGGTACGGCGCCGCAGGTCAGGTGCCAGAATGCGATGGCACGCGCGCATGCGGCGTGGCTGGAAATAGGCGACGAGATGCGCCTGTTGTGGAACAGTCTTGGCAGAAAGGTCAAGGCGCATACCTCAAGCCGCTACGGGGACGGCGGGCTTTCAGGCTTCCAACTGTTCATTGAGTGTTATCTGGGGCTGGCGGCGGCCGGATTGGAAGGCATTCCATCGCCCGAAAGGCCGCTCAAGGTGCCTTCCATATTGCTGGAACTGTGCAGCATACGCGAATCGGACCACGACACATTGGTCTTTGAGTGCACTGCCCTGCCCTGCGTTCCCGAGGGCTACCTTGTAAATGCGCTCATCAGGGTGCACGTCGAAGGGTACCAGTGCGACCAGGGCTACATGCCGCGCGTTGACGGGCAGTGCACCGACGGGCATCATGTTACGTTCACCCTTACCGACTACAGGGATCGTTTCAAGATTGGCAACATGAAAGACAGAAAGGTGTC
>JAZUFX010000074.1:0-5953 GCA_045640885.1 Bacteroidaceae bacterium
GGCTTCAATTCCTTCGACACCTTATACAAAGAACGAAAAGGGTCAGGGTCCTGTATTCAACAACTCACTGTTCGAGGACTTCTGCGAATTCGGTCTGGGTATGGCTCTTGGTAACAAGAAGATGAAGGAACGCATCTCAGTTCTGCTGGCCGATGCCACATCGCACGAGCAGTGCCCGGCTGAATTCAAGGCTCTGGCAGAAGAATGGATTGCAAACTGCAACGATGCTGACAAGACCAAGGAAATCGCCCCGAAACTGAAGGAATACATTGCCGGAGGTGCAAATGCCGGCTGTCCTACCTGCAAGGAACTGCAGACACTTGACCACTATCTGGTAAAGCGTTCACAGTGGATAATCGGCGGTGACGGTGCTTCATACGATATAGGTTACGGCGGTCTTGACCACGTAATTGCCAGCGGTGAAGATGTCAACATTCTGGTTCTTGACACTGAGGTATATTCGAATACCGGCGGTCAGGCTTCAAAGGCTACTCCTCTGGGTGCCATCGCACAGTTCGCTGCCCAGGGCAAGCGCATCCGCAAGAAGGATCTCGGCATGATTGCCACCACTTACGGCTACGTCTATGTCGCTCAGATTGCAATGGGTGCCGACCACGCACAGTGCCTCAAGGCTATCCGTGAGGCCGAAGCATGGCACGGTCCTTCAATAGTAATCGCATACGCTCCATGTATCAACCACGGTCTTAAGGCCAAGGGCGGCATGGGCAAGAGCCAGGCCGAAGAAGCCAAGGCAGTCGAGTGCGGTTACTGGCACCTGTGGCGCTTCAACCCGGCTCTGGCCGAGGAAGGCAAGAACCCGTTCAGCCTTGATTCAAAGGAACCTGACTGGACCAAGTTCCATGACTTCCTGCTTGGTGAAGTCCGCTACCTGAGTGTCAAGAAGGCATATCCGAACGAGGCCGAGGAACTGTTTGCCGAGGCTCAGAAGATGGCCCAGATCCGTTACAAGACCTATCTGCGCAAGCAGGCAGAGGACTGGACAGAAAACGCCTGAAACGTCTGACTGACGCACTATGATAAAGCGGTGGCCCTTTGCGGGGTCACCGCTTTTGTCTATCTTTGGAAGTATGAAGGCAAGCAGGGAGTTTGTGCTGGAGGCAGTGGCGCGGTTCAATGAACTGTGCTTTGAAGGAGCGCTGCCTGAGGTCCGGATTGTGATGACCAAGGCCCGTACATATCTTGGAAAGCTGACTTTCTGCACAAGAAGAGGCTTTTTCGGCAGAGTGACGGGGCATGATTCGTTTGCAATAAGAATCAGCACGGCTTTTGATCTGTCGGTAGCTGAGTGGGAGGATGTCATAATCCATGAACTTATACATTATTATATCGCCTGGAGCGGGATAAAGGACACATCGGTCCATGGGACGGAGTTCCGTAAGATTATGGCCGATATAAATGCCAGGTATGGCCGCCATATCAGTGTAAGCCACCGCTGCAAGTCGGGCGAGTTGGAGCCGCAGCCCGAAAGAATTCGTGAGAACTATGTGTGCGTCTCGCAAATGGAGAACGGCAGCTGGGGCGTGACTGTAGCAGCCAGAACCAAAGTGCTGTATCTGCATAGGGTATTGCCAAGATACTATCGGCTGCACAAAATGTCATGGTATCTTAGCACAGATCCTTTCTTCAACCGCTTCCCGCGCAGCATTACAGCCAAAATCTACAAGATTACCCAGGAAGAGCTGACCCGGCATCTTGCTGAGGCAAGTCATTTGAAATTAAAATCATAGCGCATTGCGGTTACGATAATTCGTTATATTTGCGGAGACCAACAACTTTGAATGCTATGGGATATTCATCCAATCCGGACCAGATTACCCGTGACTATTTTGATTCTCTGCTTCTGGAGACACGTTATCTGGATTCCGTTACGCCTACTACTGAAATAAGCCTTTTCGGACACAGTTTTGCCACTCCCATAATGACGGCGGCACTTTCGCATCTGCATAACACCGCACCTGACGGTATGGTCATCTATGCCGATGGCGCAAACAGGGCCAATACCCTGCATTGGGTTGGCATGGGCAGTGAGCAGGAACTGGAAGATATACTGAAAACAGGTGCGAAAACCATAAAGATAATCAAGCCTCATGCTGACAACAGGGTGGTGTTCAACAAGATGGAACATGCTGCCAAGGCAGGCTGCATAGCCGTGGGCATGGATATTGACCACGCTTTCAAGGCCGATGGTACACCCGACAATGTGTTCGGTCTGCAAATGGCGCCCAAGTCAAGTGCCGAACTCAGGGATTTTGTTCAGGCTGCCGGAGTTCCGTTTGTCGTAAAGGGCGTTCTGAGCCCCCGCGATGCCGAAAAATGTGCGGCTGCCGGCTGTGCCGGTATTGTGGTGTCGCATCACCACGGTATGATGCAGTACAGCCTGCCTCCGCTCATGGCTCTTCCCGATATACTCAAGGCTGTCGGTACCGACATCCCGGTATTTGTGGATTGCGGGATAGAGAGCGGAATGGATGCCTACAAGTGTCTGGCATTGGGCGCAGCCGCTGTTTCGGTGGGCCGCCATCTCATGCCGCTGCTTAAGGGAGGCGCTGATGCGGTGGCAGGGCGCATAGGGCAGATGACTGCCGAACTTGCAGGCGTCATGGCCCGTACGGGTGTTGCATCACTGTCGGATATGGAACCGTCGGTAATTCATTATAGGAACTTCTAATGGGGCAGAACGGTAATGACAGGCTGACGTGGTTCCAGCGAATCAGCTTCAGTTCGGGCGATCTGGCCCAGAATCTCATTTATCAGACCATCAGCATATGGCTGCTGTTCTATTACAACAACGTGTTCGGCCTGAAGCCCGACGTCGTTGCCACAATGTTTCTTGTCGTAAGAATCATAGACATCGTCTGGGACCCTGTCGTGGGCGCTTTCGTTGACCGTGCCAATCCGCGATGGGGCAAGTACCGCTCGTGGCTTGTCCTTGGCGGAATTCCCATGGCCGGTTTTGCAATGCTCTGCTTCTGGAACGGATTCAGCGGTTCACTGCTGTATGCATACATAACGTACGTGGGAATGTCAATGTTCTATACGCTGGTGGGTGTACCGTACGGTGCCCTGAATTCATCACTGACCCGCAATACCGATGAGATTACCATACTGACCAGCGTGCGTATGATATTTGCCAATCTTGGCGGACTGATCATCAAGACGCTGCCGATGGTCATTGCCATATTTGCCCCCAAGGTCTATAATCCGGAACTTGGCAGGGAGGTGGCAGTGTACAACATTCCCCAGGCGGGTACGGCATGGTTCATCACAATGGGCATCTTCTCGCTGGCTGGTCTTGCGCTGCTGTTCTTCTGTTTCTTCAACACCCATGAGAAATTCGTAATGGACAAGCAGCAGTCAGGCAGCGTGAAGGCGCGCGACCTGTGGATGGAACTGGTGCGCAACCGTCCTCTCAGAATCCTTTCATTCTTCTTCCTGATAGCCTTTACCATGATGAGCATCAGCAATGCTACCGATTCATATTTCATGGCCTACAACATAGGTGCCACTCCGTTCATGACTACGGTTTTCATGTGGCTTGGCACCATTCCTGCTTTCATACTGCTCCCGCTGGTTCCCGCTTTCAAGAGACGCTTGGGCAAGGGCGGCATGTTCAAGGTATTCACCGCTTTTGCCATATTGGGTATGGTGCTCCTGTACGTGTTCGTTTCAATTCCGGCAATAAAGGAGCATTTCCTGCTTCTGTGCATTGCCCAGTTCATAAAGAATGCCGGTGTACTTATAGTTACCGGGTATATGTGGGCGCTTGTTCCTGAGGTTGTGACTTACGGCGAATACAAAACCGGCCGTCGTATGGCCGGAATAGCCAATGCCCTGACCTGCATTTTCCTGAAGGCCGGCATGGCGCTCGGCGGAGTCATTCCGGGCTATGTCCTGGCGTGGGTGGGGTTCAATTCACAGGCATCGGCCCAGACTGCGCTTGCCCAGCAGGGTATCCTGTGGCTTGTAACCGTCATTCCGGCGGTCCTGATGTTTGCCGGTCTGATAGTCATAAACCGTTATGAGCTGACCGATGAATGCATGGACAGTATAAACGGCGAAATCGAGTCAAGACGGTAACTGCCGGCTGTCAGTCTACCGTCCCGTCCGTTTCAGGATCCTCGTCGAATTGCACCCACAGAGAGTCGGAAAAGCCCTGGCTTCCGCTGAGTATGCTGCGACTGCTGAAAAGTTGTACCTCGGTTGTCTTTGGACTGATATATATCTTCATGACAATAGCCTTTTTTTACTCAATATAGAATTTCTGTCCGCCAATGATGACGATGCCGCTTGCCTGTATTGTCAGTTGCTGGCCACCGGCATTGTAAATGGCGTTTCCACCGGCGTTGCTTTCATAACCCGATGCATTATCGGCCGGAATCAGGGTAATGCCGGTTATGACATCACCATCGCCGTCACCGTTGAATATGATGCTCATCACCTTGGCCGGTAATTTCGATGCGAATGAATCATACACCAGATAGGCTCTGAAAGAACCTATGGCAAGACTGTTTGTGGCGTTCTTGATTCTATTGCCGCTTATGTAATAGATTGAGCGCAGCGAATCGCTGTCGGTGATTTCCCGACCTTCGTAAGTACCCTGCATTGTCCAGTCACTGTCGTCAGGCTGTATCCTGGTCGAACTCAAATCCTTGTACTCGAAGTCATAGCCTGAACTGGTGAATTCAAGATTGCCTGCCACCTTTGTCTGGAACAGCGCGGGCGTGCCGGCACTGACTGTCTGTACTGCCGTGAAGTGCAGGGAACTGTTGTCATTGGCAATGCTGTCCAGCACATAGTACTGTACGCTGTCGTTTGAAGAAACGTCAAACGGCAGCACGATTGTACCTATTGTGCGTGCCGTGTCGGCACCGGCGGCAATATTGCGTGAATAATATACCGCCTGATTGCGCTTGCTGCCGTATGCTGTCGGAACAGGGTAGCTGCCTGTCATGCCCAGGTCCTGTTCCCATGGCAGAAGTACGCTCATGTCACCTGTTATGTTGGACTGACCGTTCAGTTTGTAGCACAATGTTCCGTCCGCAAGGTCCTGGGAATTGAAGGAATTGACGCCGGTCTGCTTCATGCTGTCTGCCAGTTCATCGTACTGATAGCAATTGTATATTCTGATACTGTTGTCGTATCGTGCAAACGCCTTGTCTTTCTGGTATCCGCTTACCTGACCGTAGTTCCAGCAACTGCTTATCTCGGCGCTGTCTTTTGCCGCACCGCATATGGCTGCTGCACGGGGGGACTCCTGATTGGTGCTTGTGATACCTGGCGAGGCATTGAAACAGTTCGTTATCTTCAAGGCCATTTTCTTGTCGGTATATATTGCACCTATTATGCCGCCCACGTCGTAGTTGCCAACAATGTCGGCCATGTTGCCGCAGCCTGAAATGACAATTGTCCCTTCATGACCGGAGGCATCTTCGGCACAACCCACAATTCCACCGACGCCGACGCTTGTGCTCTTTATGTGGCAGCTCGCATCAAGAATTATGTCATGAATTCCGGTATTGTTGCCTATGTTGCCGAACAGTCCGGCTCCTTTGGTCGTGACGTCGCATTTCAGATTGCTGACAGTGTGCCCGTTACCGTAAACCAGTCCTATGAATTTCCTCTCGGGGGTGCCTATCGGAGTCCAGTTGTCATATTCCTCCAAATTGATGTCATTATTGAAGTACACTATATATGAAGACTGGTTCCTTGCATTATTGACCGAATCGGCAAGAGCCTTCAGGTCATTTGCACTGTTTATGATAACACGGTTGCCAAAGCTGTCGGGCGTTATAATATCGCTCATGGTGTCCGGCTTCGGATACTTGTCGGCGCCTATTGTCTGACGCCAGGGGGCATCGGCCGATACGGAACCGCCATTGAGCCAGTATGCCACCTGACCGGATTCCAGCTGCTCGTCTGTGACTCCGGTCTC
>JAZUFX010000075.1:0-18822 GCA_045640885.1 Bacteroidaceae bacterium
ACTTGAGACCACTCTCTTCACCGAAGCTGACAGCGCAGTAATGTTGACCGGAAATGTCTGCCACGAGCCTGTCTCAATTCCGTTGCAAGCACGTAAAAAGGATAAAGTTGAAGAACTTGACAGATTGGAACCGGGAGAATACAAAGCCTACATGCGGACTTATGAAGAGACAGACGGTGAAGTGCGTGGCCTGAGATCGGTTGAGCTTGAGAAGTTCATTGTCAATGCGGACGGGAGCATCACTGTAAAGGGCGATACAACAGGTCATCTTAAAGACGGAAAGTACCGTCAGAAAGCGAAAAATATTGAAGATGAAGATAGCAAACAGATTGAACTTAGTCTTAAGAAGGAGACGATAGAATTCAGAGCGATTTCAATGTCTTCAGAAGACGGTGCTGCAAGCCAGATTCAAATGATGCCTGTTATTCCGGAAAATACTGACCCGGATGAGTTACCGTTATCTTACTTGTGGGGCCTGATTCTGTTGCCCGTATTGTAGGACAGGTTCCCCGTCCGTAGTGTCCCGGAAATATGTTCACTCGCTTGTATCTGTACCTTTCCCCACAAATATCGGCCAAGCTACTTTTTGACAAACGGTGGATCATACAGCAACAAAGCCCGGCTCAACGATTGTACGTGAGCCGGGCTTGATGTTATATGCATTTCTGCCTTTACTTGCAGACAGGGATGCTGTCAACCCTAAGCTGGTGACGGCCGCCCTCGAATTCCGTGTTCAGATATTCGTCCATAATCTTGCGCGCCATGTCGTTGTCAATGAAACGGCCCGGCATTACAAGACAGTTGGAATCGTTGTGCTGGCGTATGAGATGTGCAATTTCAGGAATCCAGCACAGTCCGGCACGAACGCCCTGGTGCTTGTTCAGAGTCATTGAAATACCCTCACCGCTGCCGCACATGGCAATGCCCTTTTCCACTTCACCGTTTTCAATGGCATAGCCCAGAGCATGGCCGAACTCAGCATAGTTGCAACTGTCCGGAGTGAAGGTGCCGAAGTCCTTGTACTCCAGCCCCTTCTCTTCCAGATATTGTTTTACAAACTGCTTTAAAGGAAAAGCAGCGTGGTCACTTGCAATTCCTATCATTTCTTGAGCATCTTCTTGACCTGGTCATAGACGTTCTGAGCGGTGAAGCCCAGCTTTTCGTCCAGCACCTTGTAAGGAGCAGAGAATCCGAATGAGTTCAGGCCCCATACCTTGCCGTTGCCGCCAACCAGACCTTCAAGGTTTACAGGCAGACCGGCAGTCATACCGAACTTGCGCTTGTTGCCCGGAAGGATAGAACGCTGGTAAGCCTTTGACTGGCTGCGGAACAGGCCTTCTGACGGAACGCTTACAATACGGCACTTGATGCCATCGGCACGGAGCAGTTCTGCACCTGCAACAAGCGTTGATACTTCAGAACCCGATGCAAGCAGGATGACATCGTATTCGGCATCGCTGCCGGCTACAACGTAAGCACCCTTTGCAGACTGGCTGTAGTCAGTACCTGCGGGCAGGGTCTTGATGTTCTGACGGCTCAGGATAAGACCTGTAGGACTTGTGGTGTTCTCCATTGCAAGCTTCCAGCATGCTGTGGTCTCGTCACTGTCGGCAGGACGTACAACCAGCATCGAGTTCTTGCCCTTGTGGGTTTTGAGCTTCTCCATGAGACGGATCTGAGCTTCCTGCTCGACAGGCTCATGTGTAGGACCGTCCTCGCCTACGCGGAATGCGTCGTGTGTCCAGATGAACTTGACGGGGAGTTCCATAAGTGCTGCCATACGTACTGCAGGTTTCATATAATCCGAGAATACGAAGAATGTGCCGCAAGCCGGAATGACACCGCCGTGCAGGGCCATACCTATGCAGCAGCATGCCATGGTGAGCTCGGCAACGCCTGCCTGGAAGAATGCGCCGCTGAAATCGCCCTTGACCATGTTGGTGGTATATTTCAGGAAGCCGTCGGTCTTGTCCGAGTTGCTCAGGTCAGCGCTTGCGCAAATCATGTTGGGAACCTGCTGTGCCAGCTGGCTCAGGACTGCGGCCGATGCTGAACGTGTGGCGTCATCGGCCTTCTGTTCAACCTTTGACCAGTCAATCTTGGGAGCCTTGCCGCTGAACCATTCCTCAAGCAGCTTTGCCTTGTCGGGGTTTGCAGCTGCCCAGGCAGCCTTCCTTGCGTACTTGGCGTCCATGATCTTGCGGAGTTGCTTTGCGCGGTCTGCGTAGAGCTTCTTGACTTCCGGGAAAATCTGGAAAGGATTCTCGGGATCACCGCCAAGAGCCTTGACGGTATTGATGTAGGCGTCGCCGCCAAGAGGGGCACCGTGAGTCTTGCAGTTACGCTCGTAGCTGGTGCCGTCGGCCTTCAATGCGCCCTTGCCCATGATGGTCTTGCCTATGATGATGGTCGGTTTGCCGTTGCCGTTCTGCGCCATTGTCAGGGCGCCGCGAATCTGGTCAACGTCGTTACCGCATATCTCGTATACGTTCCAGCCCCATGCGCGGTACTTGGCTGCAGTGTTTTCTGCTGTAACGACTGCGCATTCGGTTGAAAGCTGTATGTCATTGGAATCATAGAACATGATCAGGTTGTCAAGACCCAGAGTGCCTGCAATACGGCCTGCGCCCTGTGAGATTTCCTCCTGGATACCGCCGTCCGAAATGTAGGCGTAAATCTTGTGGTTCATGACTTCTTCGCCCAGAACTGCTGCCAGATGCTTTTCGGCAATGGCTGCACCTACAGCGAACACATGACCCTGACCGAGAGGACCTGATGTGTTTTCAATGCCGCGTGCCACTTCCAGTTCCGGATGACCGGTTACAGGCGAGCCCCACTGACGCAGTGTTGCCAGTTCCTCCATTGAGAATTTGCCTATGAGAGCAAGCTGTGAATAAAGCATCGGAGCCATGTGTCCGGGATCAAGGAAGAAACGGTCACGGCCTTCAAACTTCATGTTGCGGGGATCATATTCAAGGAATTCGCTGAAAAGCACGTTAATGAAATCGGCACCGCCCATTGCACCGCCCGGGTGACCTGACTTGGCCTTTTCAACCATTGATGCAGCCAGAATTCTAATGTTGTCGGCTGCCTTGTTCATCAGTTCTTTACTGTTCATTTTATAGATGTTTGAATTGTTGTTTCCGTAATAATTCACAAAGTTAAGATATTTATTCCTATTTTTGCCAGACCACATTAAAAAACTCAATTACCACACTTAAATAAGATGAAAAGACATTTACTGACCGGCCTGTTCATATTGGCTGCAATTGCCGCCAGCGCCCAGGTAATAGGAAAAGACGAAATCAACGACAGCAACCTGTTCAACTTTGGAGGCAGCATGGCCGAATACCTTGATCCGGGCGTGACATACAGCAAGGCGCCGAAAGGTTTCAAGCCATTCTACCTGAGTCACTACGGCCGCCACGGTTCGCGTTACCTGCTCAATGACCCGCAATATACCGGTCCCTACAACACGCTGAAGGAAGCATATGACAAGGGAGTGCTGACAGAATTCGGCAAAAGCGTAATGGACCGTCTTGAAATAATGAAGAACGATGCCAGCGGCCATCTTGGAGACCTGACAAAGAAGGGACAGATGCAGCACCGGGGCATTGCACGCCGCATGGTGGAGAACTTTCCGCAGATATTCAACAAGAAGAATACCATCGTTGCCCGTTCTACCACTTCGCACCGCGTCATGGCCAGCATGACGGCTGCACTTATGGAGTTTTCCATACAGCAGCCCAAGATGGACATCGACTACAACGACAGCGACTTTGACAAAGGCTACATGAATTTTGAAGACCGCGCCGTGAATTCAGCCAAGAACAACCGCGAGAAGAATGCCGCTGTAAGCGAATTCAATGCCCGCCACACCCATCCGGAGCGTCTCATGGCAGCGCTGTTCACCGACACCACGTTCATTACACAGTATGTAAAGCCAAACTCCAGTTCTGCACCAAGAAACAACTCGGCCAGCCTGTACAACCAGATATACGAGGTTGCCGCCAACATGGGAAGCCACAACCTTGGCTTTGACTTGAACGACGTGTTCACATACGAGGAATGGTACGACTGTTTCCTGCAGAACAACATGTACTGGTACACGCAGTCGGCCTTCAACCCGATAACCAATTCGGTAGTGCCTTACGGTCATGCCACACTGCTGCAGGACATTCTTGACAAGGCCGATGCCGCCATAGCCGCCAAGACTCCGAGCGCCAACCTGCGCTACGGACACGATACCGCCCTGTTCCCGCTGCTCTGCCTCATGAAGGTCAACGACTGTGGCTGGGACCCGGCCGACCTTGAACGTGTAGCCGACAAATGGGTTGCCTACGACATTGTCCACATGGGAAGCAACCTGCAGCTTGTGTTCTACAAGAACTGGCGCGGAACCATTCTGGTGCGTGCCCTGCTGAACGAGAAGGAAGCCACACTGCCCTTTGACTGCTACAAGGATTCGAAAGGCAACGAATACCCTTACTTCTACGAATGGTCAAAGGTTGAACCATACTACCGCAAAGTGCTTTCAGACTGGGTCCGCATCAAGGACGAACTCACTTCATCAAACGGTTCCGGCCGATGAAGGATCTTGCAATAGGAATCGACATAGGCGGGCAAAGTGCCAAGCTGGGCGTGGTTGACCGTGACGGCAACGTCATCGGGACATGCACCATAACATCAATGCAGCCCACCGTCAGCGAATTCATTGCAGAACTTGCCGAGGCCGTCAGGTCACTGTGTGCCGGCACCGCCGGCACAGGCACCATAATCGGCATCGGTGCCGATGCCCCCAACGCCAATTACCTTACAGGCTGCATTGAATTCGCCCCCAATCTCAAATGGGGACGCGATGCCGACGGAAAGCCGGCGATAATTCCGCTGCAGTCATTGCTTGAAAAGGCTACAGGCATTAAAGTCACCATGACAAACGACGCCAATGCCGCAGCCTTGGGCGAACACACGTACGGCGCCGCGCGCGGCATTGACAACTTCATAATGATAACCCTCGGCACCGGAGTCGGCAGTGGAATCATCATTGACGGCAAGCTGGTTTACGGCCATGACGGATTTGCCGGTGAACTTGGCCATGTTTGTGTGGAACGCGGAGGACGCCAGTGCAACTGCGGCCTGAGAGGCTGTCTGGAAACATACGCCAGCGCCGTCGGGGTAGCACGCACCGCACGCCAGATGCTGCATGACGACCCGCGTCAAAGTCTGCTGCGCCAGTTTGACCCCGGCACGCTGACATCGAAAGACATATTTAATGCGGCGGCAAACGGCGACAGTCTTGCAAAAGACATTTTTGCCAATACCGGAATCATTCTTGGCCGGGCGTTTGCCGATTTCGTGAAATTCAGTGCCCCGCAGGCAATAGTCCTCTTTGGTGGATTGACCAAGGCAAAGGAATTCTTCCACAATGAGATGGTCCGTGAAATGAACGACAACCTCATGGAAATATGGAAGGGAAAGATTCAGATATTGTATTCGTCCCTGAAAGAATCAAACGCCGCCATTCTGGGGGCATCATCGCTGGTCTGGTGACTGCAGCGGAATGAAGCGGTACCAGAACCTGCTGTAATATTTCGGATTGCTCCAGTAATGGCAACCGAACGGAAGCTCCCGATGATTCAGCGAATAGCAATGTGAAAGCGACTGCTCGAACGAGAACTTGAGCGCCTCATGATAATCGGGGATATTCAGCTTATGGGTACGGCTTGCCACCTGACTTATATACCAGTCCTCATAATAGCGGCACTGCCCGATAATGGCACTGTCATCGACGGTAATCTGACGTATGGTGCTGATTTTCCTCAATGAAAACCCTCCGTTCCCCACGGCAAAGTATTTCATGCAATGCGGGATATCGGTCAGCCTGACCGGAAACAGTTTCCTTATTGCCTGCCATGGCATTCCGACAATGCGTTTCCAATAGTATTCCGACGGGACCCAAGGGGCGCCGACATAATCATATCCCTTTTCAAGCCATTTGTCCAGTTCATCGCGGAAAACATACGCATCAAGCTGATATATGAGCATATAATCGTACTGCGAGTACAGGTCATAGAAATAAGGGGTAAGCAGCAGATCGCTGTATGAAGCCACACCGGTAAAATGACAGTCGTCTATGGCCATCTCGGAGAGGCTGGCCATGCCGCCATATTGTTCGAGAATGGAACTGACATCGAACTTTTTCGGGTGCAGCAGGCTTATCCCGTACTTGCCAAGAACCTTCAGCCCCTGTTCGAAACTTATCTTCTCAGTATCGGTAAAGGGACGGTATATCGGAATGACAATGATGACGCTGCTCATACCCGACTGCTTTTGCGCATCAGCCCGTAATAGATATACTTGCCGATAATGTTCCATGTAAGGCCAGCAGGATTTCCCTTTTCCTTAAGATACTCGCGGATAATGCCGGCCGATTCACTGAATGAACGTGCATTCTGGAAACGGGCTCTCCAATACACCTGTTTGGAACGGTTGATCACTTTTTTTTCACGGATGCTGAAAGACGGGTTATCCTCATTCCTGAACTTTTCCATGATGCCTACAAGAATCTCGTCCTTCCGTATTCTCGCATCAAGATTCTCCACTGCCCTTCCGGTGAATCTCTTCAGTTCCCTTGCAGTAAGTTCAATATTACGTACCAGCGGCAGCTGCGATTTCCACTTTTCACTGAAAATGCCCAGATTGTCAGCAAATGAACGGCTGAAAATACCGACCGAATCATGTTCCACTATGATATCGTCGCAAAGCATCACCTTCTTTCCAGTCATCTGCACCTGCATGCTGATATCAAAGTCGTACAGATGAAAGCCCCCGTAAGTGTCCTCGTCAAACCTGACCCGGTCGAATATCCGTTTCGGCATGCAGAACCACAGGCCGTCAACGACAGCCACTTCGCACAGTATGCCCGACGGGGTGATTTTCTTTCTGTCGGTGGCAAACCTCGGATGCTTTTCCAACGTGTAGTACCTGTCCCAGTTGCAGCCCCGGAAATAGCCTCCCATTCTGGCATCACCGGCTACAGGAACGGCACTTACTCCGGCCACCCCCAAAAGTCCCACCTGCGGGTTCTTCAGGTAATTTTCAACCTTGCATCCCCAGTTGTCCGAATGGAAGTGAAGATCCTCGTGCATGAAACACAGATTTTCGCCCCTGCTCAGACGCACACCCTCGTTGTATGCCTGGAAAATGCTGTAACGGCCCTGTGAATTGTCAATATGTACAACCTCATATTCACACCCGACCGTTGCGGCAATGTTTTTCAGCAAAGCGGGCGATGTTTCCGGAAATTTGGAACATATGACAAGTGAAAGCATCGGTTCAGAAGGTCAGTTTATAACAGAAAGTCCATCTGTCCTGTGCAGGACAGATGGACATATGCTGAAAGCCTCTGGAGTGACAGTCATGGCAGACCGGATCATTCCTCCGACGGCTCTTCAATCTCAACGGGAGCGTCAAATCCGACAGCCGGTGTTTCAGGATTCACCTGCAGTGACTCAATGGCAGCATCCTTCATTACAGAATCCGAAGTAACCGGCGAAGACTTGCCGACATAAGCGGAAATGATGCTCAGAACGACGATTGCGACAACCAGAGTCCATGTGGCCTTTTCCAGGATATCGGTTGTCTTGCGGACGCCCATAATCTGGTTTGACGATGCAAAACCTGCAGCCAGACCGCCGCCTTTCGAGTTCTGGATTGTCACAACTGCGCAAAGGAATATTGAAAGAATCACAATAATGATAAGCAGTACCTTGAACATTTTATTTTCAGTTTATTTGATTTATTCTTACCAGTTTCTCCAAATACCGGATTTGGTCTGCAAAGTAAACGCTTTTATTCGGAAAATTCAAATAAAGGGACTTAATAATTTCCAATGCCCTGTCATAGCGATGCTGCCTCAGGAAAATGTTCGCCAATATCTCAGAACACATCATATTGTCATTTTCGGCAGGCGCTTCCGGTATGGATTCCCCATCGGCTACATCGGCATGAAACGATATGGAACCGGCATTCCCGATGAACGAATTCAAAAGGGCCTCGGTCCTTGAATGTATCTCGCTTTCGGCCGCAGTTTCCGGAATGTCGGGAAGGGTGTCGATACACCGTGCCATATAATCGTCCGACACCTGCACATCAAGTTCATCGGTGTTGCCACCGGGTGCAGGTTGTTTTTCAAGATACGAGTTCAGAATTTCCAGCAGACGGCCGTCTTTCTTTGCGTTCATCACCACTTTGCTACCGTTTCGTTAAAAATCTGATCCACGATATCGTCTATCATCTGCTGTACCAGTTCCTCCTGAACAGCCGAGAGCTGCTGCGACGAGTCATAATCGCGCGATGAAGAGAAGGTCTTTTCAAAATCGTCCTCATGGTTCGTATTGTTGGTGTACTTCACGTTGACGGTCATCCTCAACTGTACCATCGACGAATATCCGTCGGCCGATACCGACTTGTTGGTCTGGTCATACGATGTAATCTCGCCGGCAATGACCAGATCGCCATCCTTCCTGACCTGCTTCAACTTTGTCTGGCGGTTATAGACATCGCTCAAGGTATTGTTGAACATAGGGGCCATAGGACTCCACTGGTACGATGCCCTGTTGGCAAAAGTCTCGAGAGTGATGGTCTTGATGACATTGTAGTCTATGTACGTATCATTGAGCTTGTACGATACGGCACAGCCCACAAGCATGATGCCGGCGAGCACAGCTGCCGCCAGGCGGGAAATTCGTCTGCTCTTCATTCCAGGTTGTACTCTTTAATTTTCCGATAGAGGGTCCTCTCGGAAATGTTCAAATCAAGTGCGGCACCGCGGCGTTTGCCTCCATGCTTGGCAAGAGCCTTTCTGATAAGATCCTTTTCCACCTCATCAAGCGACAAAGTCTCCTCGACGTACACTTCGGTATCCTGAATGTCATCGTCCGGACCGGCATTCTCCTGCTGGGCCGACTGGAATATGGCTACCGGCTGCTGCACCGGCGCCTGTCCCTGCGACATGCTGTTTACCTGCGCTTTAAGGTCGGTAATGTCGCGACGCAGGTCGAACAGAACCTTGTACAGTATTTCGCGCTCGTTCTCAAAACTGTTTTCGGCCTGCGGCTGACGTGCAAGCGCCGGAAGAGTCTGCGGCATGCGGTCAGGCAGATAATACTGAAGCATATCGGCGGTAATGACTCTCTGCTGTGCCATTATGGAAATCTGCTCGGTCACATTCTTGAGCTGTCGTATGTTGCCCGGCCAGTGGTATGTCTTGAGCATCTGACGGGCATCGTCGGTCAGCTGGATGGCGGGCATGCGGTATTTCTCGGCACAGTCGGCCGCAAATTTTCTGAGAAGAAGCGGAATGTCGTCGCCGCGTTCCCTCAATGGCGGAACCTTGATAGGAATCGTGCTCAGACGGTAGAACAGGTCTTCACGGAAGCGGTGCGATTCAATGGCCTGAGCCAGATTCACGTTTGTTGCGGCCACAATGCGGACATCGGTCTTTTCAACCTTCGACGAACCAACGCGTATGAACTCGCCCGACTCGAGCACACGCAGCAGACGGGCCTGTGTGGACAGCGGCAGCTCCGCAACCTCGTCAAGGAAGATGGTTCCTCCATTGGCTTCGGCAAAATATCCGTCACGGTCATTTATGGCGTTGGTGAATGCGCCTTTCACATGACCGAAGAGCTCCGAATCGATAGTACCCTCCGGAATGGCACCGCAATTCACGGCAAGGAATTTCCTTGTCTTGCGCAGACTGTTCTCGTGTATTATCCGCGGGAACACATCCTTGCCCGAACCGCTTTCGCCATTGATGAGGACGGCCAGATCGGTCGAGGCTACCTGCATGGCTACATCTATGGCCCTGTTCAGCGCCGCATCGTTACCTACAATGCGGAAACGCTGCTTCATTCTCTGTATCTCTTCAACATTCATGAATCCGCTCCTTTAAATAAGACTGACAAAAATACACAAATATCGCAACAATCGGAATTTTTGGCAGAAATATCAATTATTTCGGCTGACCTGCTTTACGCCTTTGACCTGCTGGATTTTCCGTATCAGCTGGTTCAGCTGGTTCAAATCGTCCACCATAACCGAAAGCTGGCCCTGGAACAGTCCGTCATCCGATTCTATGTTTATCGAGCGCAGCAGCGTGTCCGGCTCCTTGTTGATGACCGATGTGATGTTCGACACGATTCCGATATCGTCCTGCCCCACCACCTTGAGCGTAATGCAGTAGCGGCTTCCGCTTTTCGCCGACCAGCGCGCCCTGACTATACGGTACGGGTATCGTTCACGCATACGTTTCAGGTTGGGGCAGTCGCTGCGGTGTATGCGTATGCCGGCATTCACGCTCACAAAGCCGGCAACGCTGTCTCCGTATATGGGATTGCAGCAGCCCGCCATCTTGAACTGGATGCCGGTCAGTCCGGAATCGATGACCAGCTCATCGCCCTCGCCAGCCCTTTCCCTGGTCTGAAGCGCCTGTTCAAGCGAGAAATCCTCGGCACTGTGGGCATCGGCCGAGGCAGGCGCCTGAGTCATTTCATCATACTGTCGCAGAACGTCGTCAACCGTAATCTCATGTTCCACCAGTGCATGATAGAAAGGCGTCTGGGCCTTGTATCCCATACGCAGGATAAGGTGCGACAGTTCACTTTCCGATATCTCGATCTTCCGGTTCTTGAAACGCCTTTCAAGCAGTTCCCTGCCCACCTGCGCCTCCTTGTTGCGTATTTCGTTCAACCCCTGGCGTATGCGCATCCTGGCCCTCGATGTCACCGCAATGTTCAGCCAGTCCTGCTTTGGAGTCTGGCTGGCCTGGGTAAGTATCTGCACCGTATCGCCGCTTTCAAGCCTGTGGCTGATGCGCACATTGCGTCCGCCGACTCTGGCACCCACACATGTAAGTCCCAGCTTTGTATGTATGGAGAAAGCGAAATCAAGCACGGTAGCGCCTTTTGGCAACTGGCGCACCTCGCCCGTAGGAGTGAACACGAATATCTCCTCCTGATACAGATCCATGGAGAAACTGCGGCTCATTTCCTGGACCGAGCCTCCGCTCTCAAGTATCTCACGTATGCCGGCAAGGGCCGCATCGGCCGCGCCCTCGCTCTTTATGCCCTTGTATGCCCAATGGGCGGCAAGACCGCGTTCCGCAACGTCGTCCATACGTCTGGAACGTATCTGCACCTCGACCCACCGGTTCTCGGGTCCGTTCACGGTAATGTGAAGCGATTCATAGCCATTGCTCTTCGGTATGCTCAGCCAGTCACGGAGCCGCTTCGGGTTGGGCTGGTACATATCGGTCACGATGCTGTACACATGCCAGCACTGCGCCTTTTCCATGGAAGGCTCCACGTCAAGAATGACGCGTATTGCAAACAGGTCATATATATGTTCCAGACCGGTGTTCTGAGCCTTCATCTTCGCCCAGATACTTGAAATTGACTTCGTGCGGCCCTTGATGGTGAATTTCAGGCCGGCAGCTTCAAGCCTTTCCCTGACAGGGCCGATGAACGATGCGATATATGCCTCACGCGAAGCCTTTGTCTGCGCCAGCTGCCGCGCAATGTCATGATAGACATCGGGGTGTTCATATTTCACCGCCATGTCTTCAAGTTCGCTCTTTATTGCATAAAGTCCAAGCCGGTGTGCCATAGGGGTGAACAGCAGGCTTGTCTGGCGGGTAATCTTCAGACGGTCGTCCTGACTGACTGCAAATTCCGCCTCGCCGGCCATCTTCATTATGACATAGCTTTCGGCAATCATGCAAATGATTACGCGCACGTCGCCGGCCTTTGAGACAAGCAGTTTCCTGAAATTCTCGTCCAATACGGAATCGTGCCGGCTGCGCAGCAGCCTTACGCCGCGAAGCCTCTCCATCAGTGCGGCCGTATCGGCATCAAGAAGGTCACACGCCCCAGGGTCAAGTGTCCCCGACTCGACCATAGGGTCAAGCAGCACCGTCAGCAACGCCTGACGGCCCAGTCCTGTCTTTTCCGCAACGACCGACGCGACCCTCAGTGTGAGCTCCAGAACAGGCAATCCGTATGAAGCCGCCGTTCCGTACGATCCTTCCCTTATTCCCTGCCGCAGCAAGGCCTTCAGTCTGTTCCACTGTCCGGTATCGGACAGCTGCCCGGCATAGGCGACAAGCTTTTTAATCAGTTCAAAACGTACCATCAATCCACACGCAGTTCCGATAGAGTATGTATGGTCATATCAGCCTGGAATCCTGCATCGGCAGTACCTGCAAATGACATGCCACAGTCAAGCAGACAGGTACGGCATCCTATTGCATGTGCCGGAACCATATCGTTGCCTATGCTGTCACCGACCATAAGCGTTTCATGCGGACTGACGGCAAGGAGTTCGCAGCCTTTTTCCATGATGCGGATGTCCGGCTTGCGCACCCCGGCCACAGCCGACTCGACAATACCCCTGAAACAGTCCGATATGCCAAGTTCGTCAAGGACGCTTGCCATATTGCCGTAGAAATTTGTGACAAGCACTACAGGCATTCTCGCCGACAGCCTTTCAAGAACCGGAGCCGACACCTCGGACACATTCTTTCTTACCAGGTCCATACAGCTGTCCAATATGCCTTTCGCATTCTTTACAGCAACGCCTTCGGTTTCAAGACAGCCGGCCTGCAAGGCAAGTTTGGTTTCAAGGGTGCGGCTCAGTGTGAACGAAGGTTCAATCAAAGGTGTATGTTCCAGTGAACGCTCGGCATGGACATAGGCTTTGCGGAGCATATCTTCCGCAATGTCATTGCCGGCCGACGAATACGCCTGCTGGAAGACGCGGAACCAGTGCACGCCGTCGGTATCGATGGTACCGCCAAAATCTATCAGAAGTCCGTCAGTCATCTGTTTTTTCCCTTAACAGTCAGTTTCATGAGCAGAATGCCCGTTACAGTCCACACAAGTTCCCTGACTCTTGTTATCAGCGCCACATAAACGCCATATATGCCTGGAACCTGAAGTCCTCCCGCCGCGATTGCCAGTCCGCCCTCATGACCGCCAAGCTGCATTGGCGAAAAGAACAACAGATTGCTGAAAAGCGATGAGAAGGCAAGTGCCAGCAAACCGTCAAGGAAAGTGAAACCGGGCACGAACAGGCCTATCAGCAGCCAGTATTCCATGCTGGAAAACACCCTGGCCGCATACTCCATAAGCAGAGACCCCCAGAAGGGAGCACGGCGCTGCGAGTGCAGCGACGCAATCTGTCCGTCAATTACGGTCAGCTGGCCGATGTGCGACTCCTTATACCCCACAGCCCAGCGTCTGACCAGAGGCATACGGCACAACAGGCCGAAAACCTTTACCACAAATCCCTTCCGGTATCCGAGAGAGAACAGATAAAGCACACAGCAAAAGACACAGGCCATTGCCGACAGCAAGCAGACCATGCCTGTGCCCAACGGATATTTGACGGCATCGACAAAAAAATGAAGAGCCAGATATACGGCAATACCGGTCATCCACAGACAGAAATGTGAACATACATGCATCATGGAGTACAGGATTGTGCTTGACGCAGCTTTCTTTTTCCCAACGTAGCCGCTCAATTCCATTATGCGGTAAGGTTCGCCCCCCAGCAGTCCGAAAGGCGTGACATAATTCAGGGCATAGCCGGAAACCGTAAGCTGGATTATTCTTGCAAACGGAACCCCGCGCCAGTCCTTATCCCTGATGATGAGTCCGTATGACACTGCATTCATAAGATATACCACAGCCCACATCAGCACAATTACCGGGAACCATATTCCGGCCTTTGAAAGAACGTCCATGGCGCTCTGCCAGTCGGACTGCATGGCCAGAATCATTATCACCACCGATGCAAGTCCTGCGATGAAGAATATGTTACGCCAGCGCCTGCTCATATCTCTTCGGCGATACTGCGGCACGCTTTTTCATGCGACCGCCTCATATATATGAATATCAGTTCCATGACCGTCATTTCAAAAATGAAATAGAGCCATGGCATTCCTGCAAGCAGGGTAATGTAAAGGACAATGGCCCTGGTATTGAAAGTCAGAATGTTGGTCCATTTGAGCAGGTGGAATGTGCTGGAGCAGAAACGCTGTCCTGTCCCGGCCGGAATTTCATCGGCATACTTTTCCTTCAGGACACTGCGCAGTTTCTGGAAGCATGGGGTCATAAGTTCCTGTACGCGGGTATAGTTTCCGTAGAAGAAAAGCCCTATCTTCCACGGCCAGTCCTTCTTCCACGTCAGCTGTCTGCGTTCCATGGCCAGTTCCCGCCCGACGCACAGTTCCGATGCGTCACCGTGGAACAGCAGATATGCGTTGCGGTAATAATCGGCCAGTGCCGCCTGACGCACATGGAACAGCAGGCCCGACACGGCAGCCAATGCAAAGATGCAGGAAAAATTCCACAGTCTGCCGTCACAGAATGGCATGGGAGTCCCCGCAAGCCTGAAACAGATGCAAAGATATATCGCTATGAACCAGGCATCGCCCGACAGCCCGTCAAGCAGACGTCCCAGTCTGGACTGCTGGCCCGTCATGCGCGCAAGCTGTCCGTCGGCACTGTCAAGGAAATTGGCAGTCATAAGCAGACCTATGCCGCATAGCGTACGCGTCATGTTGTCTTCCAGCAGGCAGAGACCGGCCGATACGCCCAGAAAAATCGATATTATCGTTACCGTGTTCGGATGGACACGCAGCTTTTCACACAGAAGGGCAATGACATACCCTACCTTTCGTGTAAATACCACATCAAGCCATTCCTCAGTGTCTTTTGACTTGAAGGTAGCATTTATCTTCCCATTATCTTTTTCCATATATGTCAATAAGCAGCCTGACTATTGCCCGTGCCGCAGTTTCGCGGCAGCAGCCAAAGCTGGGCCAGTCATTCAAATCAACCAAAGTCACACTGCCGTCGGCTCCAATAACCGCATCGCCTCCATATATTTCAAGTCCCGTAGCCTGAGCAGCCTTTTCCGCTTTTTCCCATAGCCGTACCGTGTCTTCCGTCAAGGGGGCCGTTCCGACAATTCCGCATCCGGCAACCGCATAGAACTTTACCGTCTTCCCTATGGCATTCTCCTGCAGCACGCACTCCGCTATACCGCGGGCGGCCATCCTTTCCATAACGTCAGCGCATTGGGGGGCGCTCTGCACCATACGTACATCGTCCTTCTCCATTGCGGCCTGGCTGTCGGCCCTCTTTATCCAGCAGGGCCATATGTTCCATGCGTCAGGCACCCCTGCCGCAGTGGGGCATATCATACTTTCAGGCATAACGTCCAGTCCGCGCATGGCATCGGCAAGAAGTCCCCTTCTGCACTTCCTGACTGAATGGGGAGTGTTCAGCACCGGCACGGCAGCTTTATCCAAAGCTGCCAGAGCGCACTCGCTGCGTGTCATCTGAAGGACCGCACCGACATGGTCCGGTATCCCACGGTCAGCAATCGCCGCCTCATCGGCCATTACCGCTTCATAGCCGCACTCTTCCAACCGCCGCGCTACAGTTTCCAGAATGGCGGCATCGGCTCCCACTTTCGAAGGAGAGAATATCGGATCACGTCTTACCAGCAGAATCTTCATATCCCGGAGTTCACAAAAAGCTGTGCTTCTTCAAGGTCACCCATACAGTCCACGTCAATTACGCGGCCCATGTCGCAGGCATCAAGTCTCATGCCCGATTCCAGAAGCATGCGCTGGAAATGGCGCATACGTTTCTCCCCGCTTTGAACAGCCCTGGCCAGCACGCCGATGGCAGACGGCGGCAGGCAATACACCCCGGCCGACACATACCTGCACTCATCGGAACTGTCCAGAAAGCCACGGATGTGCATGTCGGCATCGACATCGACAAACAGAGGCTTTTCATCACTGACATACGGGGTCACCCCCATAATGCCGTCGGCCTTGCCTTCCTGCATCATGCGTATCACACAGGACAGACTTTCACGGCTGAAAACCGTATCGACTGTGGTGGCGCAGAAAGGTTCACCGTCAATGTACGGTGCAAGTTCAAGCAGACTGTGCATAGGGCTGGGAGTCTCCCTGATTACAAGATTCATCGGCAGCTGTCTTTGCAGGCCGCGCATGAAACTGACTGTTTCTGCCTGTAACGGATTGATGATGACCGACACGCCCTGTGCGCCGCAATCCATGAATACACGCACCAGCCGCTCAATCATCGGCATTCCTCCAAGATTGACCAAAGGCTTTGGAAGCGTTGCTCCTCCGGCAGCGAGGCGTTCGCCTTTACCGGCCGCTATAATGGCAAAATGCATATCGGTAAGGCCGGAACATTAATCCTTCGGCGTATCGAAACGCAGCCTGTCGCTGTCATCACGACGGTCAAAATACAGTTTTTTCAAAGGGTTGGTATGAATTGCCTTCTCGTTGCGGCGGTTCCGCTCTATATCAATGGCCGTAAAGATTGCCTGACGCATCGAGTCCTCGTTTGCCAGACCCTTGCCGGCAATGTCGTATGCCGTGCCATGGTCGGGCGATGTGCGTACCACAGGCAGACCTGCGGTGAAATTCACGCCGCCATCCATATCGAGAGCCTTCAATGGAATAAGTCCCTGGTCATGGTACATGGCCAGAATGGCATCGAACTTGCGGTAATCGCCGCTGCCAAAGAAACCGTCGGCCGGGAACGGACCGAAAGCCTGTATCTTTTCCTGCACCATTTCATCAATGGCAGGCTTGATTATCTCCTCTTCCTCCTTGCCAAGCAGTCCGCCGTCACCCGCATGCGGATTCAGGCCCAGCACTGCAATGCGCGGCTTTTCAATGCAGAAATCCTGCTTCAGTGTCTTGTGCAGCACCGTCAGTCTGTCCTTTATGAGCTGCACCGACAGTTTGCCGGCCACTTCCGAAATAGGATCATGGACCGTAGCCAGCGCCACCCGCATGGAGCTGTTCATAAGAATCATGAGAGCCTTGTTTCCCTGACCGAGACGGTCCTCAAGGTACTCGGTATGACCGGGGAAATGGAATGCGTCGCTATGGATGCTGTTCTTGTTTATAGGTGCTGTCACAATAACGTCAATCAGTCCGTCACGGTATTCCTGAACGGCGCGTTCAAGTGCCTGAAATGCAGCCTTGCCGCTTTCTTCCGTAGCAGAGCCGAACTCTATATGAACCTCGGCGGGATTGCAGTCAACCACATTCAGACGGTTCGGTTCCGCATCGCGTCCCGATGCCACCGGGTTGAACTGGGTATGCAGGTCGAGCGCATTGCGGTGATATGCCGCTATCTTGGGAGAGCCATACAGTACGGGTATGCAGAACTCGTACATCATAGGGTCATCAAAAGTCTTGAGGATGGTCTCGTATCCAATTCCGTTCACATCACCCTGGGTGATGCCGACTCTAAGTCTTTCGTCCATTTTTATTCCGGTTTGATGGTAATTTCTTCAATTTCAAACTGATTGTTCCTTAAATCAAGTTCATCGGGCAGGAACAGAGTGTAAAGGGCAGCCTCCATACGGCGTATCAGCTTTCTCTTTATGCCGTTCGGAGCAAAGACGAAACCCTCGGCCACAACGACACGCCCGTTCTTTTCGTCGACTCTCGATATCGACACGAACGGTCCGCCCATATCGTAGTTGGATATATCCCAGAGTCCGCGGGCAAACTGTGCGTATTCTCCATGTACCGACGAATCGTACACTTTGACAAAAGGTCTGCTTGTCTGCATGTACATTCCGTCCAGCGGTCCGGGAATATTTGCCTTCATGACGCTGTCGCGCATTTTCAGGCAGTATTCTTCGGTAAATGTTTCCGGGTCGGTATACGGATATGAATAGATGACGAAGTTCATGTCGTTTTCGCCCTTGTCGGTAGCCGCCCACAGGAAGTCCTTGCCATTTTTGATTTTACCCAGTTCACAGGGAACGCTCACCTCGCATCCGAATTTCTTCATGACCAGTTTCCTGATGTTCGGGTTGCAGTCGCCCATAAGTTTTGTGGCCTCGCGCTGCAGTTCGGCCCTGTTGAAGAAATCAATGATAACATCGTGATTGTCGGACACAAAGCTGCAGAAGCTCCGGGCATCGGGCGCCTGTATTGTCATGATGAACTGCGGAACGGAATATACGTCCTGCGAATACTTGATCTTGCATTTGGTATATACATCGCGGTCAATCTTGACCTCAATGATGTTACGGCAGTATTTCAGTGTCCTGGTATAGTTTGAAGTCGTGACCTTTGAAACGCGGAACTGCGGTTCTGCCTGCGGAAGTCCCGGAATTTCGTCGTTCAGTACAGCGAAAAGCGAATCGTATGCACCGGTCTGGAAATCTTCGGGATGAGCCACTACAAGAATCTCGTACGGCGAGCCGGTTGCACCTGGAGTCAGCACGGACTTTTTCTTTGCCTTCCTGCCCGGTTTTCTTGCCTTCACGGCTTTTATGACCGATACGGTACTGTCGGCCTTGCTGCCGGCGTTGCCCGTTTCCCCGGCTCCGCCGCCATTGCCGCCATTTCCGCAAGCCGTCGTCAAAACTGTGACAAGCAGAAGAGCCAGCGTTTTTGCCATTGTTTTCATAGTCATATCAGGTTAGTTTTAGTTTTGATTTCCACTTTCGTTTGCAGTGCTCAACATTCCGCAGGCGGCCCATATATCCTCTCCGCGCGATGCCCTGATGGTGGCAAACACCCCATGGGCAGTAAGATAGTCACGGAATTCCAGCATCCCCTGCTCCGGAACGGTTTTCAGCGGGCTGTCGGGAATTGCATGGAAGCGTATCAGGTTCACTCGGCATGACAGGCCCTGCAGGGCACGTACCAGCAGTCTTGCATCGTCCAGGCTGTCGTTGACC